>JAAUQL010000059.1 GCA_012033595.1 Cyclobacteriaceae bacterium
ATCATAGTGGCCCTGCTTATTTTCTACCCAAACCTTTTAACATTTGGCGGTATCGATTTGCATGCCGGCTGGAACAGCTTTGGCAGGCTTCGCCCGCTGCATACCAATGCCGTTATTTTGCCTTTGTAGGCAACATGATCTTTGCAGGTTGCTATTATTCTATGCAGCGTCTGCTCAAAGCACGTATGTTCAATGATACACTGAGTTGGGTACATTTTTGGGGCTGGCAATTGATCATAGTTTCGGCGGTCATCACCTTGCCCATGGGCTTTACCTCTTCGAAGGAATATGCCGAACTGGAGTGGCCTATCGACATCGCCATAGCTCTGATCTGGGTGGTATTTGGCATCAACATGATCGGCACCATTCTCAGGCGACGAGAGCGGCACATGTACGTTGCCATTTGGTTCTACCTGGCATCATTTGTAACAGTAGCGGTGCTTCACATTGTCAACTCGTTTGAGCTACCGGTCGAATTATTCAAAAGCTATTCTTGGTATGCCGGGGTTCAGGATGCACTGGTACAGTGGTGGTACGGGCACAATGCAGTGGCATTTTTCCTCACTACACCCTACCTGGGCCTCATGTATTATTTCCTGCCCAAAGCCGCCAACCGTCCGGTATATTCATACAAGCTATCCATAGTACATTTTTGGTCATTGATATTTATATATATTTGGGCTGGTCCTCACCACCTTTTATATACTTCATTGCCAGATTGGGCTCAATCACTCGGCACGGTATTTTCCATCATGCTCATCGCGCCATCCTGGGGAGGTATGCTCAACGGTCTGCTTACCTTGCGTGGTGCCTGGGACAGGGTACGCGAAGAGCCCATACTCAAATTTATGGTCGTGGCAGTTACCGCTTATGGCATGAGCACCTTTGAAGGCCCTATGCTTTCATTGAAAAATTTCAATGCCGTAGCCCATTATACCGATTATATTATTGCCCACGTACACGTAGGCGCCCTGGGTTGGAACGGATTCCTCACATTCGGTATTCTGTATTGGATGATACCTAAAATGTGGAACACTAAACTCTACTCCACCAAACTGGCCAATTTGCATTTTTGGATCGGTTCATTGGGAATAATTTTCTATGCCCTGCCCCTTTATGCATCATTTTTGTACAAACATTGATGTGGAAACAATTTACCGCAGATGGCATTTTGGCGTATCCCAACTTCCTCGAAACGGTTACACAGGTGGTGCCATGTACATATTGAGGGCTTTTGGGGGCACCTTGTATTGGATAGGTTCGCTGGTGATGGTGTACAATTTGATGAAAACCGCCGCCGCCGGCAAGTTCCTGGCCAATGAAGAAGCCGAGGCCCCTGCTTTGGAGAAAAAGGTGATTACCGGTGGACATTGGCATGCAGCGCTGGAAAGAAGGCCTATTCAGTTCACCATCTTGGCACTCATAGCCATCCTAATCGGCGGTGTGATAGAAATGGTGCCAACATTCCTGATCAAGTCAAACATACCCACGATAGCATCTGTGAAACCCTATACTCCGCTGGAGCTGCAAGGACGAGATATCTATATCAGGGAAGGGTGCAACAGTTGCCATTCTCAGATGGTGCGGCCGTTTCGTTGGGAGACCGAGCGCTATGGCGAGTATTCCAAGGCCGGAGAATTTGTATATGACCATCCTTTTCTATGGGGCTCCAAACGCACCGGACCCGACTTGCACCGCGTAGGCAAAAAATATCCTGATTCGTGGCATTATTACCATATGTACGATCCTACCAGCACTTCTCAGGGTTCGTTGATGCCACGCTACCCCTGGCTGTACGACAACTATTACAGCCACGAAAATATCGGTAAAAAGATCAGTGCCATGCGTACCCTCGGGGTGCCTTACGAAGAAGGATATGAAGACCAGGCGCTGGCTGATATGCAACAACAGGCGGACAAGATCGCTGCACAACTCAAAGTGGAGAACATAGAGACAGATCCTAACCTGGAGATCATTGCCCTGATTGCCTATCTGCAACGACTGGGAACGGACATTAAAGTGCAGGAAAGTACAGCAGCGCAATAAAAAACGGGGACGATATGTTTAAACATTATTTGAGCAGATTCACAACATTGAAGTATGGCCAATCATTTCACTGATCATATTCTTTGTGTTTTTCACATCAGTGATCATATGGATTTTTTTCCTCGACAAGGATTATATAAATAAAATGAGAAGTCTTCCTTTTGATGAGGAGCAGGACGAAACAAAAACAAATTTGAAGATTTAAACGAATGATAGTTATGCTATTTTCCTATATAAAAGCCAAATGGATAAATAAATTAATCATTGCTTTATTGTCCTTTGTATTCGTGGTGCCCGCCATGGCGCAAAGCGGTGACTCCGGTGCCATGAATCTGGAAACCATGCTAATAGTAGTTTTGAGTTTTGTGCTTATAGTTTCTGTACTAATTCTGGTCATCGGCATCTATCTGGTTAAGATCATTAAAATGATACTGCTGGAAGACAAGAAACAAAAGGCCATGCAGGAAGGCAAAGTATATGTACCGCAAGAAGAACCCTCATGGTGGACCAAGCTGATGAACAAAGCTACTGATGCTGTACCTGTAGAAGAAGAAGAAACGGTGATGCTCGATCATAATTACGATGGCATCCACGAACTCGACAACCACCTGCCCCCTTGGTGGAAATGGCTCTTTTATGCGTCCATTGTATGGGGTTTTGCCTATCTTATGGTATATCACGTTTTCGATGCACTGCCTCTGATGCACGAAGAGTATGCAGCAGTAATGGAAGATGCTCAGCAAGCCCGCGAAGCTATGATGGCTCTTGAGGGCAATAATATAGATGAAAACAATGTGGAGCTAAGCACCGAGCCAGCCATATTGGCCAATGGCAAGGCCATCTACGATCGAGAATGTGTAGCATGCCATGCGCCCGAAGGTCAGGGACTTATTGGCCCCAACTTTACAGACCAATATTGGATTCACGGGGGAAGCATCAACGACGTATTTAAAGTAATAAAGTATGGGGTACCCCAAAAAGGGATGATCTCATGGCAAAGCAAGCTCACCCCTTCCGATATGCGCGATGTGGCCAATTATGTGCTCACTTTTCAGGGAACCATCCCTCAAAATCCGCCGGCGCCCAAAGGCCCTGAAGGAGAAGAATATATCCCGAGCCAAACGGAAGAAGCACCTGCAGAACCAGCCGTGGAAATATAGGCGGTATCCGCTGAGTATGATTGATGGCTTGCATTCAGTTAGTGTTCTAAAATGAAGCATGGAAAATTTATATGAATTTGATGAGGAATACCGTGACACCATTGCCACTGTAGATGAGAAAGGAAAACGAATTTGGGTTTATCCCAAAAAACCGGGAGGTCACTTTCACCATCGTCGTATAGTAGTTGCCATCATACTCTTGGCGTTGTTGTTTGGTCTGCCTTTTGTCAAAGTCAATGGCGATCCGTTTATGCTCATTGATGTGTTTGACCGCAAATTCATCATTTTTGGCATTCACCTGTGGCCGCAGGACTTTCACATCGTGGCCTTGTCCATGATATCGCTGGTGGTATTTATTGTGCTTTTCACGGTGGTGTTTGGACGGGTCTGGTGCGGTTGGGCATGTCCACAGACCATATTCATGGAAATGGTTTTCCGCAAGATCGAGTATTGGATAGAAGGCGATGCCACCAAACAACGCAAACTCGATAAGGCTCCATGGGATGCGAACAAGATTTTAAAAAAAGGTTCGAAGCATTTTCTTTTCATCCTCATTTCACTACTGATATCGCATACTTTTCTATCCTATATAATAGGCATTGAAAAGTTGCAGGCCATTGTCACCCAACCACCAGGCGAAAACCTGCTTGGGTTTATCTCGCTTATGGTTTTTACCGGCTTGTTTTACCTCGTTTTTTCGGTATTGCGCGAGCAGGTGTGTATAGCGCTTTGCCCTTACGGCAGACTTCAGGGCGTGTTTTTGGGCAATAGCAGTATAGCCGTTATGTACGATTGGTTGCGGGGCGAACCGCGTGGAAGACTGAGGAAAGGAAAAGTACAAGCCGACAAAGGCGACTGTATAGACTGCAAAATGTGCGTGCATGTATGCCCCACCGGCATCGACATTCGCAATGGCACCCAACTGGAATGTGTGAACTGTACCGCCTGCATAGATGCCTGTGACGAAGTGATGGTTAAAATCGATAAACCCAAAGGGCTAATCAGATATTCATCGTATAGCGCCATCAAAGAAGGTAAGAAAAAAATATTTACGGCAAGGGTTATTGGCTATTCCATCGTTTTAACCTTGCTGGTATCGGCGGTGGCATTCATGCTATTGACGCGCTCAGAGATAGAAGCTACCATTTAAAGGTTCCGGGGCAGTTGTATCAAGAGCAACCCAATAGCCGCATCAGCAACCTGTACAATATCCAGTTTATTAATAAGACCAATAAAGATGTTGATCTGCAAATGAAAGTGAAAGACTATGACGAGGCGACCATCAAAAGGGTGGGTGATGAAGGTTTGACGGTAGAGGCTGCCAGCAGAGTGGACGGTGTCTTCTTTATAGAAATGCACAGAAAAGATATAGTAAAAATGAAAACACCTGTGGTGGTGCAACTCATTATAAATGGAAAGGTGATCGAAGAGATCAATACCAACTTTGTAGGACCAGTAGCCAAGCGAAGCCAATGAATTGGGGATGGAAAATAGTGCTCTTATATGGGTTATTTGTCATTATGACATTGACTATGGTTGTTTTTTTTATGCGACAGCAGGTAGATCTCGTAGCTGATGATTATTATAAACAGGAGATAGCCTACCAGGGGCAAATGGATAAGCTGACCAATGCCAATAATCTGAAGGAATCGCTTGAAATAAACTATGCTGCAGAGCGCAAAGCCATCACGGTGCAATTTCCCGAGAAGCACATTGGCGCCTCGCTAAAAGGCAATATCCAACTGTACCGACCCTCCAATGCCGATGAGGATCAGCTAGTTGAGGTAAAGCCATCGGAAAACGGCGAACAGCTAATTTCTGTTTCGGGCCTCAGCAGGGGTTTATGGAAAATCAAGATTTCCTGGACGGCACATGGCGAGGAATATTATAATGAAAAAACATTGACGCTTTGATATGCTATGGTCCGCCTTTCTCATCGGATTGTTTGGTAGTTTTCACTGTATTGGTATGTGTGGGCCTATTGCTTTGGCTCTGCCCGTGCAAGGCAATCACTATTTCCGATTGATAGTGGGCAGGGTGTTGTACAACCTGGGACGGGCGATTACTTATGCTTTTATCGGATTGTTTTTTGGCCTGGTAGGCCAGGGACTGTCTCTGGCCGGTTTGCAGCAGTGGGTGTCAATATTGGCGGGTATCTTGATATTACTTATGGTTTTGATGCCTGCAAAAATGGCGCAAGGGATTTATTTGCTAAAGCCGGCTTATGGATTTACCAATTTTTTGAAGCGCAAATTCGGATTGCTGCTTCGACACCAGTCCGTAATGTCCACATTTTTTATTGGGTTGCTCAATGGTTTTTTACCCTGTGGACTGGTATATATTGCTGTTGCAGGGGCACTGGCATCTGGCTCTTATACCGGGGGAGCGGCTTATATGTTTGTTTTTGGTCTGGGCACCTTGCCCATTATGTTGGCTGTGTCGTTGGCTGGCAATTTCATTGGCCTCAATTTGCGAAAGCGGATCAATAAAATGATCCCTGCTTTTATGGTCGTGTTGGCCTTTTTGTTTATCCTCAGAGGCTTGAACCTCGGTATTCCCTATGTAAGCCCCAAACTCCAGCAGACCGAGATCAGCGATGAATCTGCCCTATGCCATTAATAGAAAATTATATTTTTTGATGTTTCTTGTCCATGTAATAATATAAAGTTTTATTCACATGAGATAGGGCACATTATGCCTATCTATGCACCTGTGACCCGGCAAAGCGTGGGTCATTGTTCTTATTTCATTAATTTATGCGCTGCTTTTTGAGTTATAAGTCCGATAAAATGCAATTAGTGGACGCTGCGCATTAAATGTTTATGATTTACTATGTTTTACATTAATTATTTTTCACTCCAAACTTTATACAAAATGAAGCAAATTTTACTTCTCTTGCTGCTTACCGCAGCATACACTCCATTACTTGCGCAGGACTGGATGGGACTCCACTCCAGCAATTATGCAGGCGTGCAGGGCATCAGCCTTCAGCCTGCTTCTATCGCCGATAGCCGGTACAAATTCCAGATGAACCTCTTTTCCTTTAATACCACGGTGAGCAATAACTACTATGCAATCGAAAATGCAGATTTCAGAAATCTGAAATTCGATTTTGATTTCGATGAGCTCATTACGCTAAGTAAAAATAAAGACCGGGGCGCTTTTTTATCTTCCGATGTATATGCTCCGCTTTCTTTTATGCTCACCACCACCCCCAAATCTGCTATTGGCATTACAGTGCGCAGCAGATCTATGGTAAATATTGATGGAGTAAGTCCGGAAATGGCTGATTTCATTGATGAACAGATAGACTCCGATGATTTTGTCATCGATCCGGGGCAGACTTTTGATGTAAGTAATATGTATGGCGAAGTACACAGTTGGGGCGAGTTGGGCTTTACCTACGCACGCATATTCATGGATCAGGGCACCCACTTTTTAAAAGCCGGCACAACCGTAAAGTTAATGAGCGGCATAGGATCAGGATATGTATATGTGAATAACCTCAACTATAGCGGCCTGACAGATGACCGGGTAGATGTAGCCAACCTTGATGTAAGGAGTGGGTATTCGGATAATATTTCGCCCGACGATGATAATGATTTTGAATACAAGCTTTTCCAGAATTTTTCTGTCGGCCTCGATTTGGGCGTGGTGTATGAGTTTCGCCCTAATATTGAATCATACAAATATTCCATGGATGGCGCTGATGGACTGATACGTCGCGATAAGAATAAGTACAAATACAAAGTGGGCTTTTCGTTATTGGATCTTGGTGGCATCAAGTACAACAAAAGCAACGATAGTGGCAATGTGAGCGGTAGTGCCGATGACCTGGACATCAATGATCTGGAAGGCGACCTGGATGAGATACTTGAAGATTATTTCAATTTTGAAAGGGGAGGCAGCTACCGTATGGGTCTGCCAACGCGCATGGTCGGTGAGTTTGACTATCGTGTTTCCAATGTCTTTTATTTAAATTTTACGACACAGCTCGGCCTAAAGGGCGGCTCATCCGATGTGGAAAAAACCAGATACATCAGCACCCTTGCGCTTACACCCCGGCTAGAGGGTCGTTCATTTGGTGTAGCCTTGCCTTTGTCTTACGACAAATTCAGCAGCTTTAATTCCGGCGTTTCGTTTCGTGCAGGACCACTTATCGTAGGTTCACGCGACGTGGTGAGCGCCTTTGTCTTTGGCAAAGATCCCCGAAGTGTCGATTTGCATTTTGGCCTTCGTTTTGGCATCCCCTTCCGCAAAAAGAAAGACAAAGATATGGATGGTGTATCCAACAAATTGGATGCGTGCCCTCAGATAGCAGGGGTATGGGAATTTAAGGGGTGCCCCGACCGCGATAGCGATGGCACACAAGACAGCGAAGATATCTGTCCAGACCTGGCCGGCCCACAAGCATTGAAGGGATGCCCCGATATGGATGCAGATGGCGTAGCAGACAAAGACGACAGTTGCCCCGAAGTGGCCGGACTACCAGAATTCAGCGGTTGCCCCGACCAGGATGGCGATGGCCTGCCTGACAAAGAAGATGACTGCCCGGAAGTAGCCGGTTTGAAAATGTACAATGGCTGCCCCGATCAGGATGGCGATGGCATTATCGACAGGGATGATCTGTGCCCCGAATTGCCTGGCGATAAAGCAAAATTCGGCTGCCCCGATAGCGATGGAGACGGCATGTTCGACAACGAGGATCAGTGCCCCAAAGCCGCAGGACCAGCAGAAAACAACGGTTGCCCTTATGCCGATAGTGATGGCGATGGGGTAATAGATGCAGAAGACGAATGCGTGATCGTGCCAGGTGTACCCGAAAACAACGGTTGCCCGGTGTTGGAAGAAGAAGAACAGGAAATATTAAACACGGCATTCAGCAACCTGGAATTTGAAAGCGGAAAAGCTAAAATCGCCACTTCTTCTTATAGCTCACTGGTCGAACTTGCCAATCTGTTAAAGCAAAAACCCGATTGGAAATTGCAAATATCGGGGCATACCGATGCCGTTGGCAATGCGCAGAGTAACCTGAAGCTCTCGAAAGCCAGAGCTCAGGCAGTAGCTGATTTTTTGACCGAACAGGGAATAGACAGGGAGCGCTTTAGTGTACTTGGTTTTGGACAAGATTCGCCAATTGCTACCAATGCCACCGCTGCCGGCAGAAAAATGAACCGAAGGGTAGAACTGGAAGTGATTTTTAAATGATTCACGCTATAGATATCCGCAAATCCGGAAAGGATTATTGGCTATAAATAAGGACGGTAAGATCGTCTGAACCCAGATTTATTGATCGATTTTCTAAATTGGCATGTCTGTTTGTGAAGCAGCAGACATGCCAATTTTTTTTAATTAAATACCAATTGATTGATTTTTTTAAACTTTTTAGTCAATTTAGTGGGTCAAATGATTTTCGGATAGATTTTTTTGCCACCTGGTGAATTTTTGAGGGAGAGGAAAATACAATTATGGGAATGATGCTAGCAAAACACCCAGATGATTTTGAGCAACTTATTGGACGGATAATCCAAAATGATGACAGACAGGCATTTAAAGATCTGTTTTATTTTTTGATACCTAAACTCACAAGCTACATCACCTATATTATTGGCGATAAGAGTATAGCAGAAGAAATTGCCGCTGATGTGCTCACTAAATTTTGGATAAACAGAAAAAACATCAATTCGGGTGTAAAAGTCAAAAACTATTTTTTTGTTGTTGCTAAAAATAAAGCCTTCAATTTTTTACGTGACGAATCTAAAAGAAAGTTCGTGGGGCTTGAAAATACCAATTCAGCGACCTTCGTCCTGAGTGAAAATGCTGAGAACAACTTGATTGCTGCCGAATTGCAAGAGGTGATTTCTGATGCGATCAACGGCTTACCGCAGAGGTGCAAGATGGTCTTTCAGTTGGTACGTATAGAAGAGATGAGCTACAAAGAAACAGCCGAACTCATGGATGTATCTTTGAAAACGGTTGAAAATCAGATGACAAAAGCTTTGAACAGAATTCGACATGCCATTGAGCATTATCGCACTGATCAGAAAAGTAATTTCCGCTATTTAAATTCTGTCCTGCTCCTCTTATCGGTATTTTTTCTATAGTCCTTACCTTGCCATCCACCCTAAGCGCTACCTTGCCACAAGTTTATAGAAAATATTTTTAACGACCGTGGGGGTTGAGGCCTTCTTTAGTGTTATTAACAATCGAAGTCAATAGCAATGAACGAAGAATCACCTTACATCCTTATTTCCGCTTTTTTAAGCGGTGAAGCCAATGCCGATGAAATAAATGAGCTGAGGCTATGGCTGGCACATTCGGAACAAAATAGAAGGGAGTTTGAAGGGATGAAGTCAGTGTGGGAGTCGATATCCATAGATCATGGTTCGATCAACTTGGATGCGCTGTTCGTAAAGAGCCAAAAAGAAATTGCTCAACATGAGCAAAGGTCTTTTGAGGGGAGAAAAAAAATCAGGCGTTTCAAAATTCCGTATTTGCTCAAAATCGCCGCCGCTGTGTCAGTGGTCATTTCCTCGTTTATTGTAATACGTGAATTGGTATCACCTTTTCAGGCGTCAGTCCAGCCAACTGAGGTCAAAACTATGATAAAGGAGAATCCGGCGGGCATCAAAACACAAATCGTGTTGCCCGATAGCTCCATCGTTCATCTTAATTCAGAAAGCCAGCTACGCTATACGTCAAATTTTGGTTCGGCCAATCGGGAACTGTTTTTGGAAGGTGAGGCATTTTTTGTGGTGAAAAAACACAATGATTTGCCATTTAAAGTGCACTCAGCAGGAAAAATCGTGGAGGCACATGGCACTGAGTTCAACGTGAAGGCGCTGCCGAATGAACAAGAAATCCGCATTGCCCTGGTAGAGGGAGTAGTAAGCGTGGTGAATGAGCAAAATAAAGCGGGGCAAGACGCTATGGTGGTGCTGAAGCCGGGCGAAATGCTATATGCAAATCTGAAATCTGGCAAACAAAGCATAAGCAGTCTGAACATGGACGAACTGCTTTGGAGACAGGGCATCATTCATTTCAAAAATGCCTCAATGGATGAGGTTGTGCAAGAGTTGGAAAGATGGTTCGGAGTCAAATTTCTCATCAAGGGAAACATGACAAAAGATTGGAACTATACCGGTGAATTTGCCAATGAAAGCCTGGAGAACATTCTCAATAGCATTGGATATTCAAAAAAATTCTATTTCGATATTGATCAGACTAAAGTATATGTGAAACCTAAAGATTGAAATTATGGATTGACCTAAACAAAATACAATCGCTGTAACATAAAAAAACCTTGGCTAACGGACGGCTAAATCAATTAATCCAAGGTTTTCGAAAACTGTATTAACAATAAACTTAAAATTATGAAAAAAAATCTATTTAGGCATTTAATCATGTTCTCAAAATTAGCTTTGTATGGATTCCTGGTGCAGCTTATTAGCTTTAACACGCTGCTTGCTACCAAATCGGATGCGTAGGAAGCGGTGAGTGTAAAAGAGATTTATCTCGAAATGGTCTCACATGAAATGAGCATTGTCGAGGCTTTCAACTTTATTGAGTCTAAAACTGATTTGAAGATCAATTATGATGAAAAAGACATCGACACCAACCTGCGGATAATATCAGCTGGTGGAAAAAGCACAGTTGAAAAATTGCTCCTCAATATTTCTGAGGTATCAAACCTGCGATTTCGGCAGGTCAATCTTAGTATCAATGTCTTAAAAAACCATTCTAGCTTCGACAGCCAATTGCTCGAAGTGGTAATTGATGGCCTGACTATATCGGGCAAAGTCACTTCTATAGTAGATGGTGAGGGACTTCCGGGTGTCAACGTATTGATCAAAGACACCGGACAGGGAACAGTAACAGACATCGATGGCAACTATGTGCTGGAAGTACCATCGGAAGAAGCCATTTTGGTGTTTAGTTCGGTCGGTTATGTGAAAGAAGAAGTACGGGTGGGTGATCAAACCATGATCAACATAGCCCTTGTGGAAGACATTCAGGCTTTGTCGGAAATAGTAGTAGTAGGGTATGGAACACAGCAAAAAGTAAATGTAACCGGATCTATTGCTTCGTTAAAGGGCAAAGAAATCACAGAGGTGCCCACATCAAACATTGCCAATTCGCTGACTGGTAGAATGGCCGGTGTAGTGGTAATGAACAGAAGCGGAGAGCCTGGACGAGATGGTGCCGACATCGCCATAAGAGGCTTTGGCAAACCCCTGACCCTGGTAGATGGTGTTGAAGCGGATTTTACCCGTCTTGATCCAAATGACATCGAAAATATATCTGTGCTCAAAGATGCCTCTGCGGCCATCTACGGTGCACGGGCTGGCAATGGCGTAATATTGGTTACCACCAAAAGAGGAAGTAGTGGCAAACCAACTATAAGACTTACAGGGGGGTACGGCCTTCAAGGTTCAACCATTTATCCGGAGTATGTGAATTACGCTGAATATATGGAACTGACCAATGACTATAACCCGGGTTCATACTCGAGTGAAGAAATAGAAGCTTATAGATCTGGCGATAAAGAAAGTTATGATTGGTACGATGCCACTTTCAGGAAAACTGCACCCATCATGAGAACCAATGTGAATGTAAACGGTGGTACAGAAAGCACAAAATACTTTATTTCCTATGGTTTTCTGAATCAGGAAAGTGTGTTGAGAAGCAACGATACCAACTTCAAGCAACACAATGTACGCTCCAATTTAAATATTGAATTGAGCAAAGCCTTTGAGGTAAGGCTGGATATGGCTTTTCGCAATGAGAACAGCACTTACCCTAACGCAAGCATGGAGAACATTATGACCCATGTGGCTTTTGCCAATCCTAGATATGCCACTGTGTATCCCGATGCCTCCAAGCCCTCTCATAATGGCTATTCACTGGTAGGGCCAAACTACCTTTCAAGCCAAAGTTTGACAGGCTACAGGGACTATCAATATAAAAATACCAGTGTAAACGCTGCCATCAATTATAAAGCCCCCTTTTTGGAAGGACTGACCGGCAGGGCCTTTCTCAATTATATGTATGACGACACCCGTCAAAAGAACTGGAGGAAAGATTATAATTTTTATGATTATGATGCAGGAACAGATATCTATTCAGAACGTACGGGAGTGTCCAAAGATGGCATCACGCTCAACGAGTATTTTTGGAGAAACCATCAGACTACGGCTCAATTTTCTATAAACTACGAGCAAGAATTTGGCAAGCACAGTGTCAAATCGTTGTTGATGAACGAGATAATAGAAATGGGGAGTTTCAATAATAGGGCTGGCCGCCAAAGTTTTACCAATTCTGCGGTAGATCAAATATTTGCCAGCTCAGCAGAAACGCAGTTTACTGAGGGTTCAGCCTGGCAAGATGCCAGAGTATCTTATATCGGACGTTTCAATTACGAATACGACCAGCGATACCTTTTTGAATTCACCTTTAGAAACGATGCCTCTCCCAGGTTTCATAAAGATTACAGATGGGGCTTCTTCCCAAGCTTTTTGGCTGGATGGCGTGTGTCTGAGGAAAGCTTCATGAAAAACCAAAACCTTATCCAACACTTAAAGCTTAGGCTCTCTTATGGCGAATCGGGTTACGATGCTTATGACAATATGTACTTCAACTACATCTCCGGATACCGCTATGGTCCTGCCCAAATTGTAGATGGCAAAGCCATTCCTACGGTAGAAACCACAGGTCTGGCAAATGAGCAAGCCACCTGGGAAAGGATGACCATTTACAATGCCGGTGTCGATGTTGATTTTACCGATCGTATTTTGTGGGCCGAGCTCGACGTATTCTACCGATACCGGGATGGAATGCTAGGTCAGCGTTCGCTTTCATTGCCTTCTACCTTTGGGGCCGAACTCCCCTATGAAAATATCAACTCACAAAACAGCCGTGGATTCGAAATTGTCCTGGGTCATGACAACAGGCTCGACAATGGTTTGAGTTATAATATTTCAGGTAATTTTTCCTATGCACGGGCCAAATGGGATCACTTTGACGAAGCACAATTTGCAGATGAAGACAATAAGGAAAGATATCAATTGTCTGGTCAATGGGTCAATCGATATTTTGGATACAAATCGCTTGGCTTATTTACCTCTCAAGAGGAAATTGATGCCTATTGGGTCGATCAGGATGGAGACAATGGCAATGGCATCAACCATAATATTATGCCTGGCGATGTCAAATATTTTGATTACAACGGGGATAGCCTCATCAATGAGCTAGACAAGCACCCGATAGGCAAAAGCAACATTCCAGAGATTTTCTTTGGGGTTTCTGCCGGTTTAGAATGGAAAGGATTCGACTTTTCCATGCTTTGGCAAGGCGCATCCGGGTTCAACGTGGCATTTAGTGCCGAGGCACAACAACCATTTTATAACAATGCTACACCTTTGAATATATTCATGGACAGGTGGACTCCTGAGAACAATGATGCCAATGCCCGATTTCCAAGAACAGTTGGTGCAGATGGAAGCGACAACAATTATAAAGCTTCCACTTTTTGGTTGCAGGATGCTTCTTATCTCAGGTTGAAAAATGTAACCCTGGGATATACTGTTCCGACAAGTCTTAGCTCACGCGTCAGACTACAGTCTGTTCGAGTTTATATCACCGGACAAAATTTAGTGACTTTTACGGGCGTAGATCCTTACGATCCGGAAACACCTACTTCAGGACGGGGATGGGATTATCCCCAACAACGGACTGCCATGATGGGCGCAATTATCTCATTCTAAATTTGTAGGGACTAATCAAATAAAAGTACATCATTAAAGAATTATAGCAATGAATAAAATATTTAAAATTACCATAATAATGCTCCTGACTGCGGCCTTCATGGGATGCGAGGACTTATTGGATCGTGAGCCGCTCGATATCATAAGCGATGAAGCGGTGTGGAGCGATCCGGATCTGATATTGGGCAATTTGTTGGGTATGTACGACAAAGCGCCGACAAGGAGAGATTTCCACGGTGGTTTTCCATGGGGAGGCGCCTGGGACGATGGGAATGCTGAAGGTGCACACGAACCTGGTTTTTACACCACTTATTCAGATGAAGCCAGAGCAGGATACAACTGGGTGGGTTCAATAAATAATAACCTCAACGGCCTGGACAGAAGTAATAATGAACTCAGCTATTGGAACTATGACCTGATCCGCGATTGCAACGTGCTGATTACAAGGATCGACAATGGCAACCTGGATGATGCTAAAAGAGAGCAGTTCAAAGGTGAGGCACGTTTCATCAGAGCCCTGGTTTACTTTGAGCTGGTAAAGCGATATGGCGGGGTACCACTGATTACCGTGGTTCAAGATCAGACTACACCGCTGGATGAATTGTATCCCGAAAGAAACAAGGAAAAGGAAATTTATGACTTTATTATCGATGAGTGCAACGACATTGCAGGGTATCTGCCTGACAGAAATCAGGTAGGGCGAGCTGATAAATATACCGCGCTGGCATTGCTTTCGCGCGCAGCGCTTTATGCAGGGAGTATAGCTAAGTACGGCACTGTTCAACTTGACGGATTGTTGGGGATTGATGCCAATCCTGATACTTATTTTCAAAAAAGCCTCGATGCCTCCAACACTATCGTGTCGGAAGGAGGCTATGCGCTGTACGAAAGGTATGACGATAAAGCTGAAAATTACAGGCAATTGTTCCTCGATGACAACAATGCAGAGGTAATCTTAAGCGGGCATTCGATGGTGTTTCCAAAGGGCATAGCTTCAATTATTTTAATGTATTGCAGGGTTATGGCGCTGGTTGGGGGTCGTATGTGCAACCGACGGTCAATTTGGTCGATGCGTATGATTATGTCGATGGTAGCGACGGGACTATAGATTGGGAAAATGCCACTGGTTCTTTGTCACAAGTCCTCAAAAACAAGGATCCACGCTTGCACGCTTCTTTATATTTTCAGGGAATGGCCTACCCGGGAGCTGCTGTCACAGACAGTGTAAAAACCTACATTGTTAATGGAGACCCTGACGGTGATGGCACTTATGTTTTGTTGGACAGCAATCCTCAGGGTTATACCAATTGGGGCGATTTAAACGGCGATGGGGTAGATGATTTAATTCAGAATACTGGCAAAAACAGTGTCCCTACGGCTGTTGATGGGGCCTACACTGGTTTTTTCATCAGAAAATTCATCAAGGATTCCGAAGTCAGGGCAGATGCATGGCAGTCGTCAACCGATTGGTATGAGTTTCGATTGGGCGAAATATTGCTCAACCAGGCAGAAGCTGCCATAGAGTTAGGTAATAGCGGTCTGGCATTGGAGGCGGTCAACAAAATCAGAAAACGTGCCGCAGTAGCTGAAAAAACATCCATTACCTTAGATGAAGTGAGAGCAGAACGACGCGTGGAGCTGGCCTTTGAAGCTCACAGAATCTGGGACGTGAGAAGGTGGCGAATCGCCGAAGATGTGCTAAATGAGGTGATGTATGGAATACAAGTAATCTGGAAACTGCCCGACAACACTTATTCATATATTAAGTATGGTGCAGATACCCGTCAGAATGATGGCTTTGAGGCCAACACGGCACGCTACTTTCCTGATAGAATGTATTATTTGCCATATGGTGAAGACAGAATAAACAACAACCCCAACCTGACAGAAAATATAGGGTACTAATATATATTGTATAAGACCTCAGTGGATTTCAACACGCAAATCCCTGAGGTTTTAGATTTATTTAAATAGCCAGGATAAAATGAAAACTTCTTATTTAAAAAATTTCGTGTTGCTCTTAGTTGTGTTTTGCAGTCTATGCTTATTGACCAGTTGCGACAAGAGTTCCGATGTAAGTCCGACTGAAGAAGAAGAAGAGGAGGAGGAAATCGTAGAGCAAGTAAAGCCTTTGGCTCAGTTGCCAGAAATCAGAAAGACAAGATTAAGTAAAGGGCTCAATCTGGCACATTGGTTTGCCCAGCAAGAAAATGGTGATTTGAGCAAGAATTATATCCAATCGAGGTTTCAAGACAATGACTTTGAATTTATCAAAAATTCAGGCTTTACCTATGTAAGGCTTTCTGTTGACGAGCGCATTTTGTTTATAGATCCAAATCTGCTCAAAACCGAATACCTTCAGGTTTTGGATGGTTATATTCAGAAATTTATCGATGCCGAAATTGCCGTTTTGTTTGATTTTCATCCCACGGAATCCTTCAAAGAAAATGTTCACGCTACTGCTGCTACTGCCAGCAATGTGAAAATATTTTGGGGTAAACTCGCTGCACACCTCAGTAAATTTGATGCCGATTATCTCTATTTGGAGGTGATGAACGAGCCTTCAGCAGTTTTGGCGAAAGACTGGAACGATGTGCAGAAGCTTTGGGTGGCAGAAATCAGGAAAAATGCCCCGGCACATACTATTGTTGTTGATGGAAATCTGCGCATTACCAAAGACAACTGGGATGGCATAGCGGCACTGACTTCAATAGAACCTTTCGCTGATAAAAATATCGTGTACAATCTTCATTTATATGAACCCTTTGCTTTTACTCATCAGGGTGCGACCTGGGGATGGGAAGTAGCTCAATATACCACTGGTTTAGAGTATCCCATGAACGAGGCAAACTGCCTGGAAATAAAAAGCAAACACTCAAGCAAAATAGAGGTAGGCTGGGCAATGGATGACTATATAAAGCAGGCTTGGAACAAGGACAGGTTGAAAGCTTATATACAGCCAATAGCCGATTGGTCTGCCAAACACAATGTTTATATCACGGTGAATGAATTTGGCGCTTATTACTATGCTGAAAACGAAGGTAAACTGGCCTACCTCAGAGATATGAGGGAAATAATGGAGGAGAAGAAATTAGGCTGGGCAGTTTGGGAATATGATGCGGGCTTTTCCATTGTAGAAAAAGCGGGAGGCACCATCTCTTTTAAATCCGGAATGAAAAGTGCGTTGGGCCTATAATGCTCAACGGCAATTTGCATCTTTCGGGAAGAATAATTCAATACCACATACCCGTTCAATTGGACAATAATTAAAAAATTAACGAAAATGAAAAAACTAAATAGATATACCGCAATTGTTTTATTTTTTGTTGCCATGCTCTTTGCGAGTTGTGACAAAGGCATCGAATACGATCTGATGCCTGATAACCTTGTAGCCGACATTGAAGTAAATTCTCCTCCTGATAAGATGGAGTTTTATGAAGGCGACATACTCGATTTATCAGGCTTTTCTATCATCATTACGTTTGAAGATGGAAGCTCAAAAATAGTGGAACCTGATAAATTTGAGAAAAACCGGATAAGAGCCACACCAGCCAATGGCTCGGCTTTGACACTTGATATTGATAAAATTACCTTTACCCATTTGACCTCTAAAAGCACCTGCGAACAAAGTATTTCTGTAGTAGAGGCGCCATTTAGTCCAGAGGCAATGCCATGGCCCGGCAGCTGGGGTGACAATGGCGTGTACATGATTTCAAACTTTGTAGGTGTCAACGATGCGACCTCTGGCAATGCCAACAACAGCTTGGTGGGCGGTGCATGGGTATGGGCAGGCGGTGACCTTAAGACGATGAGTGTAGATCATCTTCTTGAATACAGCTTCCTCAAGTTGGAATATGGAAATATGAACAACGGTTGGGGCGCATGGATGTTTGGTGGAGGCATGAACCTTACCGGCCAGGCACAAGATTACAAATATGTTGTGGAATTGAGGGGCGAAGGCAGATGGCTGCTCCAACTGGTCACGGGTGCCGATGTTCACTTTTCTTATGCATTAGATATTGCTGAGGCTGACGGATGGCAACTGCTAGAAATCCCATTTACAGATTTTGGTTCTTTTGATGTCACCACCATCGGAACCACAAAAATTTCGGTGGAAAATGGAGTCACAAAAGATGGAGATTTTATCCATGCTACCAATATCAGGTTTGTAAAAGCAAACTAAAGTTTAGCGTGTTTGACCAGGCGCCTTGAAATTGATGCAAATCTTTTTCAAGGCGCTTTTTTATTTGATCAGTCCTTATTCACAATCGGATAGGTTGATTTTATAAATAGATTTTGCTGACTTCATCGGCATACACTGCATCTGTTGGTCTGGATTTTCTGATCAAGACTTGGGAGAGCCTGCCGAATAGCTCCAATCAGGTTTAATCATTCAAAAAAATATTACGTTCTTAAACAATCTTCTATCTCTCCCCTGCGCCATCCGTTTTACTTGCTGGGACAAAAATAAAGATTAAACAACGCTTCCAGGCACTTCCCCACGTACCCCCGCAGTTTTGTCAGGCCTGTGCTCATTTTCCCCTGGCTTAGTCATTCATAATAATATACGTACATACACTAACCCTACGTATAATAGCCACTACAAGATGATAAGCTCACAATCAGCCAAGCTGCTGAATCAATTCCGGCGTGATGTGCCTCATATCCGACACTACTATATCTGCGCCACTAAGATCCTGTCGACCCGTACCGGCATTTGCATATCCAATACAATGCATTCCGGCTCTTTTAGCGGCCTTGACGCCATTTGCTGAGTCTTCTATCACCAGGCAATTGTCTGGCGCTGAACCGGACTGTCGAGCTGCATTCAAAAAAATCTCCGGTTCCGGTTTAGATTTAGATACTTCATCACCTCCGATCCGGTGGGTAAAAAATGCCTGCAACTGAAAAAAATCAAGCACCTTGTCCACGGTGGGTCTGGTGGCCGACGAGGCTACCTGTAGTATGTATTTTTGCCGGTGAAGCAATGTGATCAATTCCAATACGCCCAGCACCAAAGGCACCCTTTGCTGATCCAAAGCCTCCCAGTATCGCTGTCGTCCGTATAGCAACAATTCCTCAGGTGACTTAGCCAAGGTATGCCTGGACCTGATCAAACTCCACATGTCGTTGGACGAGGTGCCCACAAAACTGCGATGTTCTTCTTCACTTATCTCCAAACCCAATTCATGAAACATTTGCCATTCCAACTGTTGGTGGATGGGTTCACTGTCGATGATGACGCCATCCATATCGAAAATTACTGTACGTATCATGAAGCAAAAATAAGGATTGTAGCAGCCACATTACAAGATTCAATGGTCTTCTGTAGTCGATTAACGGTTTTCACAATTCGAATGTATTGTAGTGGTCAGGATGCATCAATTGGCCAGATGGAACAATCCTATGGCGTAGCCTTCGTATCTGTTCCAATAGTTGATGGCTTCGTCGAGCGGGAGCAATTTGATTTTACATTTTTTTTCTTCAAAAAAATCCGTGGCCTCATTCGAAATGTACAGCGAAGCTTTTTTGTCGCTGCCAATGATGAATTCATTGACCACCGGATCGTACAATTCCCTTGCATCTTTAAGCGAAAGCACGTGCTTTCCGGGATGCAATTTAGACCATTTTCGTCTGACTATTTTGCCGGAAGCATCGATGTAAAAGTCATAATCGATGTCTCTTTCACCAATAGAAACCCGGCCTTGCGTAGAAGTGAAAATTGCAGGTGTCATGATATCCGATATTTAAGTCCCGATATTGAGCTAAACGTTTTGGCCGGGCAATGGTTGGTGGTGGTAACATGGGCACATGGCCTTTTTCGCTTTGCTTTTTCACGGTTGGGGTCAGCCTCTTTAGCTTGTTTTTTTTAGACTTAAAAACCATACAAGGTCTTGATTTATAGAGTATGGATGCTAAGCGGCTCGACTAAGGCTCTTAAATGTCTTGTTTTGAACAATTAAAAATTCAGAGAAGTAAAAACAGGCCAAAAGGGGTAAGAACAAGGAGCGAAAGGCATTTTTTCTATATATTATACTTATGTTCAACGAATTTTTTACCCAAGATTCATTTATTAAAAATAACTGTGATGAAGCACCTTACACTCAACTTTTTGATTTCTATTGTTTTGTTCGCTTGCGCTGATAAGGGTGCAGTCGAGCAATCAGAGGCCATCAAATACCCATGGAAAACATACCGGGGAGCCAATGCCGGCATTGGCCTCACTGAAAAGGATATTATGGATTTTAAAGCCACTGGCGGCAACTTGATCCGACTCAGTTTTCCGGTGATCCCGTTTGCTGCCATCGATTCGCCCTATGTACTCCAAAATGCTGCATTTTCCATATTGGATCATGTACTCAATATTTGCGAACGGGAAGAAATCGCCGTATTGATAGATCCGCACAGGTTTCCCGGCACAAATCACCAATGGACCATGCTCAACACCGATTCTTTTTGGCGCGAAAAAAAATATCAGGACAAGGCCATAGAAATATGGCAAGCAATAGCTACCCGGACAGCCCACCGCGGCCAGGTAGTTGCCGGCTACGATCTGCTCAATGAGCCTGCACTGGAAGGTATCTATGAAAAAGAAAGCCTGTCGGATCTCAATATGCTGTACAAGCGTATGATAGACGCCATCAGGGCGATAGATACCGTACACACCATTGTATTGGCAGCACCCCGATACCTGGCCAATGACAGCACAGCCAGCCATAGCGACCAGGGATATGTGGAAGGCTTGCGCGTACTGGAAGCGCCTGATGACGACAACCTGGCCGTGGAAGTACACATGTACAAGCCAATGGGTTTTACCCATCAGGGCATTTGGGATGGTAAGGACAGCATAAGTGCATACCCGGGAACCTACCACAATGGTACGTACTGGGACAAAGGCACTATAGACCGGTATATGAAAAATGCTTACGATTGGGGTCAAAAGCACCAAATTCCCATCTTCGTGGGTGAATTTAGCTGCCCCCGAATCCTGGGCGAAATGGGCAATAATTATATTCGAGATTGCATTGAAGTATTTGAAAAATATGATTTCTCATGGGCATATCATGCCTGGCGCGAGAATCAGATTTGGGATGCTGAAATGTCCATTTACGACCGGGCAGATAGCACCCGAAATCCCAATGCCGACAGGATTACCTTGCTCAAATCTTATTTCCAAAAAAATGAGCAATAGCAGCCGTTTTTAGCTAGAAATCGGAAAAGGCCCGTTACGAGCCTTTTCTTTCTTCTGCGGTGTATGTTTAGTGGAAAGCCGGGGAAACCATTGGTATTTCCCGGATTCACCACCCTTCAATTAATACGTTTATTCATAGCTCAATCCGTGCCCAAAGGGGAAAAGAGGATTTTCTGAATCAAAAGGCATGTCTTCTTTTTGCATCTCCACTGCACGCATCGAAGAGGGCATTTCAAAGGGAAGTTTGCCACCAGGGTTCCAGCGTCCGAAAACCACATCGAGCACTGCATCGTCGTATGCTCCAAATTCCCCAAGCAGACCAACGGCATGTTGAGCTATTTCGGGTATTACGGCAGGCCGGTCGAGGTATAAACAGATGACAGATGGTTTTTGGCGTGTTATATTCAAAATCCTGTCCAACTCGGGTTGCTGAAAATCCAGTGGTTCCTGGTGTAGCATCGCCTCCATAAAATTGCCATCCATTTGTTTCCAGGGGGTTTTCAATCTCAATATGGCCACATCCGCATCGATCAGGCTGTCTACCACCATACCGTATAGAGCCGCAGTCGTTTTCGAAATATTTTCCACATAGATTTTTATTCCTTCGTCAAGCGGTAAGGCCTGTACGCTGTCAGCTACCATTGGTTTTTGAGCAATACGATGGATTTTCGTTGTGCTATTTGCCCTTTTTTCACAAATTCCGCCTTTCCCACGGTTTGTATTGCCACATCTACATCTACGTACGGGTGGTCGAAAAGCCCAATTTGAAATTTGGCTCGTAGGAGCCTTCGGGCCGATTCATCGATGCGCTCGGTAGTAATGAGCCCTTCGGCAATCAGTTCGAGCAATTCTTCCGTATTGGAATTGCCTCCAAATTAGTCAACGCCGGCATCTAATACTTTTTTTATTCGTTGCTTGGTCGATAGTTCGTCCACGCCCCAGCCGGTACTTTCGAACAAGGGAAAACCGAATATGGAAAAGCCTTCCACTATCCCCCAGTCGGTACAGACGATGCCATCATATTTATATGCTTTCCTCAGCAAATCGCTGATAATTTCTTCATTGAAACTCATGCCTACATTTTCGTTGGTTTGATCCATCGCTATGCCATAATAGGGCATCAGCATCATAGTGTTGGCATTGAAAGCCTCCATAAAAGGTTTGAGGTGATGGGTGAAATTATTTCCGGGGTACACCTGCTCTGCGCCATAGCGAAAGTGAGCATCCCATCCATCGGCTTGTGGCCCACCTCCAGGCCAGTGTTTTGTCATGCAGGCCACGGTTTCAGCATTGATTTCGCTTCCCTGAAAACCGTAGATGTAAGCGGCTACCATGTTGCCAACCAGGGTTGCATCTTCGCCAAATGTGCCATTGATCCGTGCCCACCTGGGCTCAGTAGCCAGGTCGGCCATGGGATGTAGGGCGGTTCTGATGCCCACGGCACGCAGCTCTTCTGCTGCGATCTGGCCAAACTCCACTACAAGCATTGAGTCGTTGGTCGCGGCAAGGCCGATGGGCTCTGGCCACTTCGAAAATCCACCACCCAGCAAATCTCCTTCCATAAAGTTGACAATGCCGTGCCTTGGATCGCTGCTAATGGTCACAGGAATGCCTAAGCGGTCTTGTTCGGCCAGTTTTTGAACCTTATTGTACCAGATGGCCAGCATTTCAGTGGTGGGAATTTTGAATAGGTTGAAATGGCGCAATTGCTTATTGAGCAATAAATCGTAGCTGGAGGCCAAACTGAAAGAAGCCGGATCAGGCTTGCCGACTATTTCACCATTGGCTCCCGGACCAATAGACGGATGCCACATCAGTCCGACTTTTTCCTCTATGGTCATTTGGCTCAGCAAGTCATTGATGCGGGCTTCTACATCTGCGCGACCGTCTTCATACACATCCAGCGCGCCATTGTTGTTGAGGTCGCGGAAACTATGTCCATCAATTTCCAACGTTGCCTTTTCGACCAGATGTGCAGTGGCCGACTTGTTGGCGAAAAAATAATAGGAATGGAAAAAAATCAGGGCAAGGAGAATAACTCCGACTATGCCCATCAATAAGTATATAATGATTTTAAAAAGTTTTTTCATTATGAAAAATTATTGCGTTCTATCGCCCAAACTTAGGATACGGCCATTGGTGAGTCTCCAAATTCTGAAATTTTTAGAATCTGGACGTTTATCATTTGAAAATGCCAGCGCTTTGGCTATTCGCCGCGTTTATTCATTTTCTGCGAAAGCGATATATCCATTAAAATCGGTTAGATGCCACTCAGCAATTCCTTTGGCCGAAATTGAAATTCCATATATCAAAAAAAGCGCGAATCTGTACTTTTGTTATTCCTGGTTTAGCAAGATTATTATGAAGAAAATTAATATTGTTCTCGCCTTGTGGTGCTTTTCATTTTTTACCGCCAAAGCACAAATCGATGCCCGATTGTTGCAACAACCCGATGTCTCCGACACGCACATTACCTTTGTATATGCCGGTGATGTATGGACAGTGTCCAGAAAAGGCGGTACTGCTACACGACTCAGTTCGCCTGCCGGAGTAGAAGCGTTTCCAAAATTTTCTCCTGACGGTCAACATATTGCCTTCTCGGCCAACTACCATGGTAACCTCAATGTATATACTGTACCAGTAGGGGGCGGTGTGCCCACGCAGCTCACACAGCACGATGCCGGCGACCGGGTCATCGATTGGCATCCCGATGGCACCAAGGTGCTTTTTTCTTCTCTTAGAGAAAGTGGCCGTCAGCGCTTCTCCCAGTTTTTTCTCATTGGCAAAGATGGAGGTATGGCCCAAAAGCTAATCATTCCTTATGGAGAGTTTGGTACTTTTTCGCCCGATGGCAAGCAGTTTGCCTATACGCAAAAGTCACGCGTGTTTCGCACCTGGAAGCGCTATCGCGGCGGCATGGCTGCAGAAATCATCCTCTTCGATTTCAAAGATATTTCTTCCGAAATCATCATCGACAGTGAGGCCAACGACGAAATTCCTATGTGGGCTGGCAGCACCATTTATTTTCTTTCCGATCGTGGGTCGGAAAACAGGGCGAATATCTGGTCTTACGATTTGAACACTAAAATGTACAAGCAACTCACCAATTTCACCGATTTCGATGTGCATTTTCCTTCTATTGGCCCCAAAGACATCGTTTTTGAGGCTGAGGGCAAACTTCACCTCCTCGACCTGGCCACGGAAACGTATAAGGAAGTGAACATAGCGGTGGTCACTGACCAGATCGCCCTACAGCCAAAGCTGGTGGCTACCGATAAATATGTGGCAAATGCATGGCCATCACCAGATGGGAAAAGGGTAGCAATAGAGGCCCGAGGCGAATTGTTCTCCCTGCCCGCTGAAGATGGGTTTGTGAAAAACCTGAGTCAAAGCAGTGGGGTAGCCGAACGGTATCCGGCATGGTCGCCAGATGGCAAATCGATAGCATTCTGGAGCGATAAATCCGGCGAATATGAGCTTCATCTGCTACAACTCGACAAGGGCACAGAAGAGCAACTGACCAGCTACGGAGCAGGCTACAGGTATCAGCCATATTGGTCGCCCGATGGGAAGCAAATAGCTTTTGTGGATAAATCCATGAGGATAAAAATTTTGCTACTTGAAACGAGAAATACTATAGAGGTCGATCAGGGTCTCAAAATGTTCCAGGGCTCACTGGATAATTTCCATGTTTCGTGGTCGCCCGACAGCCGATGGATGGCCTATAGCAGGGATTTGGAAAACAGCCATTCTGCAGTATTTCTATTTGATACCAAAAGTCAAACAAGACACCAGATTAGCAGCGGCTACTATAGCACCAGCAATCCGGCATTTGATCCTGGTGGCAAATATTTGTTTGTGACCACCAACCGCCACTATAGTCCGAGCTATGGCGATACCGACAATAGCTTTATCTATTCCAATGCCACCCAATTGGCAGCAATATCGCTAAGAAAGGATGTTCCCAGCCCCTTAGCACCAAAAATGATGAGGTGGACATGAAAGCAGACCCGGAGAAAGAAGAGGGCAGCAAGGAAGAAAAGAAATCCAAAAAGAAAGAAAAGGATGCTCCAAAGGAAGAGAGTGATGAAGTGAAAGAAACAATAATTGACCTGGACGGAATGGAAGGCCGTCTGGTGGTATTGCCCGAAAAGCCCGGAAATTTCAATAAAATAGCAGCGACCACAAAAAAATTGATATATATAAAATATCCAAACACAGGATCTGACGAAGATGCTTCTGCGCTCAAATTCTTTGATTTTGATGAAAGAGAATCAAAAACAATTCTGGACGATGTAGATGGATTTCAGCTTACGGCAGATGGAAAAAAAATACTTGTGGCCAAGGGAGATAAATTGGCCGTGATTGAGCCAAAGGAAAACCAAATGATGGACAAAACGCTCAAAACTGATGAAATGACCATGATGCTGGATCCCAGGGCAGAATGGAGGCAGATCTTTCGGGATGCCTGGCGATTGGAGCGGGATTTTTTCTACGACGCCAATATGCATGGTGTCGACTGGAAGGCCATGTACACCAGGTACGGAAGCCTCATCGATGATGCCGCTACCCGTTGGGATGTCAATTTTATACTGGGCGAACTCATAGGCGAACTCAATGCCTCGCATACGTACAAAGGCGGGGGGGATGAAGAAAAAGTCAACAATATAAAAATTGGCTATCTCGGTGTGGACTATACTATGGAAAATGGCCGGTACCGCATAAAAAAAATATTGAAAGCAGCACCCTGGGATATAGAAGCAAAATCTCCTTTGGATATGCCCGGGGTAGAAGCACAGGAAGGGGACTACCTGATTGCTGTAAACGGTGTGCCACTCGACAGCGCCAGAGAGCCCTTTTTTGCCTTCCAGAACCTGGCAGGCAAAACGGTGGAATTGACCCTAAACACTCAGCCCATTGCTGAGGGGAGCCGAAAAGTGGTCGTGCAAACCATGAATGACGAAACCCGGCTCCGACACCTGGCCTGGATAGAAAGCAATCGCAAAATGGTTGCCGAGGCCTCAGAGGGTAAGGTAGGCTATATTTATGTGAGAAGTACCGGAATAGATGGACAAAATGAACTGATAAGGCAGTTTATGGCTCAGTGGAACAAAGAAGGACTAATCATAGATGAGCGCTTCAATAGCGGTGGACAGATCCCCGATCGATTTGTAGAACTCCTCAACAGAAAACCTCTGGCCTATTGGGCAGTGCGCGATGGCAAAGACTGGCAATGGCCTCCTGTGGCACATTTCGGCCAAAAAGTAATGCTCATCAATGGTTGGAGTGGCTCTGGTGGCGATGCCTTCCCAGACTTCTTTCGCAAGCTGGAACTTGGCCCACTGATCGGCACCCGAACCTGGGGTGGGCTCATCGGTATAACCGGAGTGCCTCGACTCATCGATGGGGGGATGGTGACGGTACCTACCTTTCGCATGTACGACCCCGATGGCAACTGGTTTCTCGAAGGTCATGGCGTGGAACCTGATATTGAAGTAAATGAAAACCCCAGTGCGCTGGCCACAGGTGGCGATGAGCAATTGGAAAAAGCTATTCAGGTCATTTTGCAAAACCTGAAAGAGCATGGCTACCAGATGCCGCAACATCCACCAGTAGAGAAGAGGTAAGCAAGGAGTGGGCTGGAGGATTGGCGGCAATAGCCAAGCTCAATCAAATAACCTGTTATTCACTGCGCAATTTCAATTCAATCAATATTTGATTGAGTTCTTAAACGCTATGATATTCACAGATTTATAATTGGTGCAACAGCGTCTAATTGCAGCGTAATGAAGCCAAATATATCTCAAATAATTTTGAGGGTAAAAAATAAGCACTCAGCCGCCGGGCAAAAAAAATCCATGGCGGTCCATGGATTTTGTAGATTGTATTAGAAGATATTCCGACTATACGGTCATAATTTCTGCTTCTTTCTTTTCCAAAAGCGTTTCTATTTTTTTAATATAATCGTCGGTGAATTCCTGCACTTTTGCTTCAGCTCTTTTCACTTCATCTTCCGAAACATGCTCTTTCAGCAACTTTCTCAACTGGTCGTTGGTGTCTTTGCGCACATTTCTGATGCTGACCCGACCAAGTTCGGCTTCGTTTTTCGATTGCTTTACCAGGTCTTTTCGGCGTTGTTCTGTCAGGGGCGGTATATTGAGCCGGATGATCTCCCCATCGTTTTGAGGGTTGAGACCCAGATCGCTATTTATTATTGCTTTTTCTATCAAAGGCAGCATGTTTTTCTCCCAGGGTTTGATGGCCAGCGAGCGGGCATCGGGTGTATTGATGCTGGCAATTTGGCTTATCGGACTTGGGTTGCCGTAGTAGTCCACCATTAGTCCGTCAAGCATATTGGGCATGGCTCTGCCTGCCCGTATTTTTGCAAAAGCATGAGCTACATGTTGAATGGATTTTTCCATGTGATCTTGAGCTTCTTCCAGGTATAGTTCGAGTTCTTCCATGTTGTGATTTATCTTAGTGTACCAGAGTTCCTATATTTTCGCCTTTCATGATTTTGAGCAAATTGCCCGGGGTGTTCATGTCAAAAACAATGATGGGAAGTTTGTTTTCGTGGCATAGGGTAAAAGCGGTCATGTCCATTACGTTGAGGCCACGTTTCATTACCTCATTATAGGTCATGTCTGTAAATCTTTCGGCATCGGGGTGTTTTTCTGGGTCTGCCGAATATATACCATCTACGCGCGTGCCTTTGAGTACCACATCTGCCTCTATTTCTATTGCACGAAGGCTGGCAGCAGAGTCTGTGGTGAAATACGGATTGCCGGTGCCGGCGCCAAATATCACCAATCGACCTTTTTCGAGATGTCGTATGGCACGTCTGCGTATAAACTGCTCACACACCTGGTCTATCTTGAGTCCCGACATGAGCCTGGTGTAAATCCCCGCACCTTCGAGCGCACTTTGCAAGGCCATAGCATTGATCACGGTGGCCAGCATGCCCATATAGTCTCCCTGTACCCGATCCATACCCGACTGCTCGGCCTGTATGCCCCGGAAAATATTGCCACCTCCTATGACGATAGCCAGCTCGACGCCCGTTTCTACTACTTTTTTTATTTCGTTTGTATATTGGTCAAGTCGTTGAGGGTCAATTCCATAATTTTTATTACCCATCAACGCTTCTCCGCTTAATTTTAGCAGTACGCGTTTGTACTTCATATCGTCAGGTTTTTTTGGCAAATATACTATTTGAATAAAGATTTAATAGGAATATCGGTCAAAATTGAATCAGGGCGCTATCTTTTTCGATTTTCTGATTTACCGCTCACCCATATTTTTTTACCGTGCCCGAAGTGGGGGATTTGAGGATATTTTCCATCTTCATGGCCTTCAATGTCAGCAAGGGATCGCCTGGTTTTACCTCTTGGTTTTCTTTCACTAAGATATCTAAAATCAGCCCCGGCATTGGCGCATAAATCGTAGCGGCAGGTTTTTCTTGGAGCAAGGGCGCACCGGCATTTTGCAATATTTGATCACTTGGGGCGCTAATGTCGACAAGGTATCTATTGTTATCGACCAACATCTCAAGCTGTCGGTTTGCCGGTTCTTTATCCTTTATCCTCACCGAAAGCGATTGGTGGTCGTAAATAATATGGTAAAAATTTTCTGAAATTTTGTGGATGTCAAATATACATGGCTTTCCATTCACGATTAATTGGCCATTGGATCTTTCTATGGCAAAGTCTATCGTGCCATTGACAGTGCAGTTGATCATGCTATTTTTAATTGTTCGATTGCCTAAATATAAGTTTATTTGGTTTTTTTTGTGAATAATATTTTGGCATTCAAATTATGCGCATCTACATCTTCAATTATATAGTGCTCAGTTTTTTGCTGGGCATGCAATCTTGCAAAGTTGCACAAAAGCCACAGGAAGTCCAGCCGCTATCCGCCGAGGCAATGGCCGATACTCCTGTGCAGCAGGCTGCTCCGTTGCCCGAACTTAGCCTATACAGAGCTGAAGCTACACGTCATTTCATATTGAAGCATACCAAATTGGAGATTGCACTGGACTGGGAAAACCAATATCTCCTAGGCAGGGCTACACTCGAACTGGAACCCTATTTTTATGACCAATCTCACCTTGTGCTCGATGCCAAAAATTTTGAGGTACATCAAGTCAACCTGCTCGCCAGCGAAGATAGCATACCATTGGAATACGTGTACGACGGTAAATCATTAGACATCATTCTTGACAAAACATATCAAAAGGGTCAGCCTATTCATATCCGAATAGACTATACCGCCAAACCAAATGAAGGCAATCCGAAGCATGATCAAAAGGGTTTGTACTTTATCAATCCCACAGGCGAAATACCTGGTAAGCCCCGCCAGGCATGGACGCAGGGAGAAACAGACAGCAACTCCCGATGGTTCCCCACCATTGATGAGCCAAATCAAAAGTCAACGCAAGAAATGTTCATTACAGTCGATAGTCATTTTACCACCCTCTCCAACGGTGTATTGGTGTATGCCAAATCCGATGAAAATGGCACCAGAACCGATTATTGGAAAATGGATCAGCCGCATGCTCCTTACCTTTTTATGTTTGCCGTTGGCGATTTTCATATCACCGAAGATGAATGGGAAGACTTAAAGGTCGATTATTATATGGAACCAAAGTTTGCCAAGTATTCCAGAGCGATTTTTGGACATACCCCCGAAATGATTTCTTTCTTTTCCGATACGCTCAATTATCCATTTCCCTGGTCTAAGTATAGTCAGATAGTGGTCAGGGATTTTGTGTCTGGCGCAATGGAAAACACCAGTGCATCGGTATTTATGGACGATCTCAATGTCACCAGCCGGGAATTAATCGATTATGAGTGGGATGATATTATAGCCCACGAACTTTTCCATCAGTGGTTTGGCGACCTGGTGACTTGCGAGTCTTGGGCCAATCTTCCCCTCAATGAATCATTGGCAACCTATGGAGAATATTTGTGGAGGAGCCACAAATATGGAATGGATGAAGGCGACTATCATTATATGATGAGTTGCACACTTATCTGGCTGAAGCCGAAAATAAAAAGGTAGATCTGATACGATTTAATTATGATGATAGCGATGATATGTTCGACAGTCATTCCTATGCCAAAGGCGGACTAATATTGCATGCCTTGAGAAAATACATTGGCGACGAAGCGTTTTTTGCTTCCCTGACATATTACCTTAAGACCCATGCTTTTGGCAAAGCCGAGATCCATGATCTTCGCCTGGCGTTTGAGCATATTACCGGTGAAGATTTAATTGGTATTTCAACCAGTGGTTTCTTGCTGCGGGGCACCCCAAATTGCGTGTGGCAGAAACCTATGACACCTTAAACAGTACCTACGTTCTACAGGTTTGGCAAGATCAGGACATCACCCTTTTCCCAATTTACACCTTGCCTCTTACCTTAGATATATGGCAAAATGGCGACATGCAGCAATACGTAGTGCAGATCGACCAGCCATATCAGGAATTCCAATTTGAGGAGGTAAATAAGCCCGACCTGTTTTTGATGGACAGTGAATTTATTTTGGTCGGAGAACTGAGCCACGACAAAACGGCCAAACAATTTCAATATCAGTTCTTAAATTATCCGGACAATGTAAGAGCAAGAGTAGCGGCGCTTGATTTCTTTTCCAAGCATCCCGATGATGCTATTTCTAACGAAGTATTTTCGATGGCTTTGGATGATCCGTTTTGGCTGTTGCGCAAGCAAGCATTGGATTTTTACGAAGATGATACCACAGGTCTTTTTGATAAAATAGCGCAGAAGGTGGTGAACATTGCACAAAGCGATGCTGACCCAATAACCCGGGCTACGGCTCTTTCACTGCTCGAAACAAAAGACAATAAAAAATATGAGGCTGTATTCAAGGCCAGTCTTTACGATTCTTCCTACGCGGTGGCCGGGCAGGCGCTGTATGGATATCTGCAAAATGACCATCCGGACAATGAGGAAGTAACCGCCTCATTCATGGATGAGACAAATTTCAACATTACCTCTTCGCTGGCAGATTACTTTATAGTGAAAGAAGACCAAAACAAATATGAATGGTTTGAGGACAAGCTTAGAGGGTATGAAGACGAGGAGCTTTGGTATTTTATACGGATGTTTTCCATGTATCTGGTCAATGTCCGGGATGCGCAGATCAACGACGGGATCGCCATTTTAGAAGATATCGCTTTGAACCATCACCTATATTACAACCGGTTTGCGGCATATCAGGGATTGGAAATGTTTGAAGATCGCGAAGGTTTACCTGCTATATTAGAAAAAATTCGAGCCACCGAAGAAGACCCAAGAGTGAAGCAGTATTTCGAATAAACCTGTGGATTTGACCATAGGGCAATCATTATCAAAATCAGGCGCACACACCTGAAAAAAAACTCGTACAATTTTCAGCAATTATTTGAATAATCGGAAAAAGGGTATAATTTTGCATTCCCTTAAAAATCCGGCAGGTTTTGTCAGGCAATTTAAGAGGGCGTTCTTTAACAAAATGATTTTCGGGGAGATACCAAAGTGGCCAACTGGGGCAGACTGTAAATCTGTTGTCGCACGACTTCGGAGGTTCGAATCCTCCTCTCCCCACAGAAAATAAAGAAAGGTATTACCTTAAAGTTGGAGCTGGTCAAGCTCCAACTTTACCTTTTGCGGGAGTAGCTCAGTTGGTAGAGCGACAGCCTTCCAAGCTGTAGGTCGCGAGTTCGAACCTCGTCTCCCGCTCATTTACAAGAAATGTAAGGCTTTAATTTACCAAGGCCGACGTAGCTCAGGGGTAGAGCGCTTCCTTGGTAAGGAAGAGGTCATGGGTTCAATTCCCATCGTTGGCTCAAAATGATTATATTTGCAACAATAAAATTAAATTTTTAACTAAACCGAGATTTATCAAAAATGGCTAAAGCTACCTTTGACCGTTCCAAACCTCATGTTAATATCGGTACTATAGGTCACGTAGACCACGGTAAAACTACATTAACAGCAGCTATCACTAAGGTTTTAGCTTCAAAAGGTTTATCAGAAGTAAGGGAATTCGATTCTATCGATAATGCTCCTGAAGAAAAAGAGCGTGGTATTACAATTAATACTGCGCATGTTGAATATTCGACAGCCAACAGGCACTATGCGCACGTTGATTGTCCTGGCCACGCTGACTATGTGAAAAACATGGTAACAGGTGCCGCTCAGATGGATGGGGCAATCATAGTTGTAGCTGCAACTGATGGTCCTATGCCACAAACAAGGGAACATATCCTTTTGGCTCGTCAGGTGGGTGTGCCTGCATTGGTGGTTTTCATGAACAAAGTTGACCTTGTGGATGATCCAGAATTATTGGAACTCGTAGAAATGGAAATTCGTGAGCTTTTGAGCTTCTACGAATATCCTGGCGATGATATTCCGGTGATCCAGGGTTCTGCACTTGGTGGTTTGAATGGTGATCCTGCATGGGTTGACAAAATCATGGAATTGATGGATGCCGTTGATGAATATATTCCAATTCCTGAAAGACTTGTTGACAAAGATTTCCTGATGCCTGTAGAAGACGTATTCTCTATCACTGGTAGGGGAACAGTAGCAACCGGAAGGATCGAAAGAGGTGTAATCAACTCAGGAGATGCAGTTGACATTCTCGGAATGGGCGCTGAAAACCTGAAATCGGTTGTAACCGGCGTGGAAATGTTCAGGAAGATTCTTGATAGGGGCGAAGCTGGAGACAACACTGGTCTGCTGCTCAGGGGTATCGACAAAGAGCAAATCAGAAGAGGAATGGTAATCTGTAAGCCAGGTTCTGTAAAACCTCATGCGCATTTCAATGCTGAAGTGTATGTACTTTCAAAAGAAGAAGGCGGACGTCATACTCCATTCTTCAACAAGTACCGACCTCAGTTTTACTTGAGAACCACTGACGTAACTGGCGAAATTATGCTGCCGGAAGGTGTAGAAATGGTGATGCCAGGTGACAACGTCACCATTGAGGTAAAACTGATCAATACCGTAGCAATGGAAAAAGGTCTTCGATTTGCAATCCGTGAAGGTGGCCGTACAGTAGGCGCCGGTCAGGTAACTGAAATCCTCGACTAACAAACATTGATAGTATAAGCAAATGCGTTTCTTAAGAGTTTTTAAGAAACGCATTTGTATCTAATATTTTTTTAATAACTTTGCGGGCCGTTTTAAACGGGTGTAGCTCAATTGGTAGAGTAGTGGTCTCCAAAACCATTGGCTGGGAGTTCGAGTCTCTCCACCCGTGCTACTAAAATTTTAAGAAATTGCTAAAGTTAAAAAATTTCATTGCGGAGTCAATTGACGAGTTAAAAAACAAGGTGTCCTGGCCGAAATATAGCGAGCTACAAAGTAGTTCTGTGCTTGTACTTGTTGCCTCACTGATTTTCGCAGTTATTATAGGTGCCATTGATTTTGTCTTCGACAATATCATGACCTGGTTCTATAATGAGTTTTAAAATTAGAATCTAGATGGGCGAGTTAAATTGGTACGTGATACGTGTAGTGAGTGGTCAGGAAAAGAAGATAAAAAACTACCTGGAAAACGAAATAAGCCGACAAAAACTTGAGGAGTATATTCCGCAAGTACTCATCCCTTCTGAAAAGGTATATGAGATGCGCAATGGCAAAAAGCGCATCCGCGAAAGAAACTTCTTTCCAGGGTATGTGCTGGTTTCTGCCGATCTCAATTATGGCGAGGCAATGCACGTTATCAACAGCATACCCGGCGTCATTGGGTTTTTGGGAAACAATAGTTCGGGGACGTCAAAAGAACCGGTCGCGTTGAGACAAGTGGAAATCAACCGGATATTGGGCAAAGTCGATGAGTCAGAAGAAATGGAAGAGAAATTTGACACTTCCTATATTGTTGGCGAGTCGGTGAAAGTAATGGACGGCCCATTTAGTGGATTTACCGGTACCGTGGAAGAGGTATTTGATGAGAAGAAGAAATTGAATGTAATGGTGAAAATATTCGGAAGGAATACACCGGTAGAGTTGAATTATATGCAAGTAGAAAAACAAGATTAGCACCATGGCTAAAGAAATACAAGGATACGTAAAACTTCAAATCAGAGGGGGCGCGGCAAACCCTTCTCCTCCAGTAGGCCCGGCACTAGGTAGTAAGGGACTAAATATCATGGAGTTTTGTAAGCAGTTCAATGCCAGAACCCAGGAAAAGCAAGGTCAATTGTTGCCTGTAGTTATAACTGTGTACAAAGACAAATCATTTGATTTTGTCATCAAGACACCTCCTGCGGCAATTCTTTTGATGGAACAATTAAAATTGAAAAAGGGATCAGCTGAGCCTAACAGAGCAAAAGTAGGAAGCGTAAGCTGGGATCAGATCAAAGATATTGCGCAATTGAAGATGCAGGATTTAAATGCTTTCAAATTGGAATCGGCCATGAGAATGGTGGCGGGTACAGCAAGAAGCATGGGAATCAGGGTAAAAGGTACTGCACCCTGGGCAAATTAAAGTATAAAAACAATGGGCAAGTTAAGTAAAAAAAGAAAAGCAATACTCGAGAAGTACGATCTGCAAAAAATCTACGCTCTGGCCGAAGGTGCGGAAGTAGTGAAGGGTATTACAACCACCAATTTCGACGCATCGGTTGACATAGACATAAGATTGGGCGTAGATCCCCGTAAAGCTGACCAAATGGTGCGTGGTGTTGTGGCTCTGCCACATGGTACCGGCAAAGAAGTGAAGGTGTTGGTGCTGTGTACTCCCGAAAAGGAGCAAGAAGCCAAGGATGCAGGTGCAGATTTCGTTGGACTTGACGATTATATCAAAAAAATCGAAGAAGGTTGGACCGACATTGATGTGATCATCACCATGCCTCCGGTCATGGCAAAAGTAGGAAAACTAGGACGGGTATTGGGTCCCAGAGGTCTGATGCCAAACCCAAAATCCGGCACCGTGACCATGGACATTGGCAAAGCCGTGCAGGAGGTAAAAGCTGGTAAGATAGATTTCAAAGTAGATAAGTTTGGCATTATCCATACTTCTATTGGGAAGTCATCTTTTTCTAAAGAAAAAATAATTGACAATGCCACGGAGATGCTTCATGTTGTTTCAAAACTTAAGCCATCTTCTGCAAAAGGTACTTACTTCAAAAGTATCCATTTGTCCAGCACTATGAGCCCGGGCATTGCAATTGATCAAAATAGTATTACAGGCATATAAGATGACAAAGCAAGAGAAAACACAAGTAATAAGCCAATTGGCTGAGCGGTTTACTGAAAACAGCAACTTCTATTTTGCTGATGCATCAGGACTTACTGTGGGTCAAATCAACGATTTCAGACAATTGTGCTTCGAGAGAGGTGTGGAATATAATGTGTACAAAAACACATTGATTAAAAAAGCTCTCGAAACGTTAGATACAGATTATTCTTCGTTTGGCGATACAGTTTTGAAAGGTTTTACAGGCATAATATTTTCTAAAGAAAGCGGAAATTTGCCGGCAAAACTAATCAAAGAGTTCAGAAAAGCTAAAAGTAGTGAAAAGCCAATATTCAAAGGGGCTTCCATCGATACCGATCTCTTTATTGGCAATGACCAACTCGATGCTTTAACCAAGCTTAAGTCTAAGTTTGAACTGATAGGCGACGTAATCATGTTGTTGCAATCTCCAGCCAAAAACGTTGTTTCGGCGCTGCAAAGTGGGCAAAACAATCTGACTGGGATTTTGAAAACGTTGGCTGAGCGGGAATAAGTGTAGTAAAATAAACTAAAATTAATTAAGTAAAATACAATGGCAGATTTAAAAGCATTCGCAGAGCAATTAGTAAACTTGACAGTAAAAGAAGTTAGCGAACTTGCAGATATTTTAAAAAATGAGTACGGTATTGAGCCTGCTGCTGCAGCAGCTCCTGTAATGGTAGCTGGTGGATCTTCCGATGAAGGAAGCGCTGCTGAAGAAAAAACTTCTTTTGATGTAATTCTTAAAAGTGCAGGTGCAGCCAAACTGAAAGTAGTAAAAGCCGTGAAAGAATTGACAGGCTTAGGTTTGAAAGAAGCTAAAGACCTCGTAGACGGAGCTCCAGGCCCTGTAAAAGAAGGTATAGCAAAAGACGAAGCGGAAGGACTTAAAAAGCAACTTGAAGAGGCTGGCGCAGAAGTCGAAATTAAATAAAACATTGCCCATTTATCAATATTAAATGGAACAGGAACAGGCCTGGCTCAAAGCAGTCAGGTCTTTTCCTGTATGTACCCCTGCTAATGTGTGTTAGCAAAATACCACAACCGCAACGGTGTGGAGTGATTTTCTGATTAGATTTCTACATTAAAAGATTAAAGCCTTGGCGACAAATAATCAAAATCAACGAAAAAGCTTTTCCAAAATAAAAACTGTAATTGACTACCCCGATTTCCTCGATGTGCAGCTACAGTCATTCAAAGATTTCTTTCAATTGGAAACAGCGGCGGAAAAAAGAATTTCTGAAGGACTTTACAAAGTGTTTTCTGAAAATTTTCCCATAGCTGATTCCCGAGAGAGTTTTGTACTCGAATTTATCGATTACATGGTCGATCCACCAAAATACAGTGTAACTGAAAGTGTGGAGCGAGGCCTTACTTATTCCGTGCCTTTGAAGGCGAAACTTCGACTATCCTGTAACGATGAGGATAATGAGGATTTTGAAACAATCGAACAGGAAGTCTTTTTGGGAAATATCCCATACATGACCAAGAAAGGTTCATTCGTCATCAATGGTGCCGAGCGCGTCATTGTTTCCCAACTTCACAGATCGCCAGGTGTGTTCTTTGCTCAAAGCAAGCATACCAATGGTACCAAGCTATATTCTGCGCGTATCATCCCATTCAAGGGTTCCTGGATAGAATTTGCCACGGACGTTAACAATGTAATGTATGCGTACATTGACAGAAAAAAGAAATTTCCAGTAACCACCCTCTTGCGAGCCATTGGTTGGGGTACAGACAAAGATATACTCGATTTGTTTGAGCTTTCGGAAGAAGTCGATGCTACAGAAAAAAATCTTAAAAAAGTAATTGGCCGAAAACTCGCAGCCAGAGTTCTTAAAACCTGGACAGAGGATTTTGTGGATGAGGATACTGGTGAGGTGGTTTCTATAGACAGAAATGAAGTGCTCCTGGAGCGCGATTCTATTCTCTCCGAAGACGATATGCTTGTGATTCTGGACGCAGGGACAAAATCGATTATACTCCATAGGGAAGACATCAATATCAATGATTACCAAATCATTTATAATACACTTTCTAAAGACAACTCTAATTCGGAAAAAGAAGCTGTAGAGCAGATCTACCGCCAACTTAGAAATTCAGAGGCACCTGATGAGCAAACAGCAAGGGATATCATCCAAAGCTTGTTTTCTCAGACAAGCGATACGATCTTGGAGAAGTAGGAAGATATAGAATTAATAAAAAAGCTCGGACTGGATATCGATTC
>JAAUQL010000060.1 GCA_012033595.1 Cyclobacteriaceae bacterium
AAAGGGCCTGCAATGCCACCTGCCTAAAGAAAACCAACAGATATAAAAAAGCGCCGGACTAAAATGATCGCCCGGCGCTTTTTTTTATACTCTTCGACTTTCGTCTCCTCACTTAGTATTCCTTGCGTAACTGATAATACACTTCGCTCCACTTCAGTTCATTTTTGAATTGGCGCAAATTGGTATCGTCATCTATGACGGTAAGCTCTATGTCGAACATATCGGCAAAATCTTCCATAAATTCGGTACTGATCGCCTGGCTATAGCAGGTATGGTGTGCTCCTCCGGCAAGTATCCAGGCTGCTGCGGCGGTTTTCAGGTCAGGCTTGGGCTGCCAAAGCACACGGGCAACGGGAAGTTTTGGCAACGGCGCCTCCACTTCTATGGCTTTCACTTCATTTACCAGCAATCTAAAGCGGTTGCCCATATCAATAATGGAGGCATTGATGGCATCGCCAATCGGGGCATCAAATACCAGGCGCACAGGATCGGACTTGCCGCCAATACCCAGCGGATGCACTTCGCAACTTGGCTTACCTTTGGCTATACTCGGGCAAATCTCCAACATGTGAGACCCCAATACACTGTTGTTTCCCGGTTTGAAATGATAGGTATAGTCTTCCATAAAAGAACTGCCGGCCTTCATACCAGTGGCCATCACTTTGATGGCACGCACCAACGCTGCGGTTTTCCAATCGCCTTCAGCGCCAAAGCCATAGCCATCGGCCATCAGCCGCTGAGATGCTATCCCGGGCAACTGAGCCAGTCCATGTAGGTTTTCGAAGGTATCGGTATAGGCCGTAAACCCGCCATCCTGAAGAAATGCGCGCAAACCCAATTCTATTCGGGCAGCCTCTTCAAGCGATTTTCGTTGTGCTCCGCCTTGGCGCATAGACTCCATCATGGTGTATTGCTCATCGTATTCTTTGACCAGTGTCTGGATTTCTGCATCAGAGACTTGGTTCAGAAAAGCCACTACATCGCCGAGGCCGTAACCATTGACGGCGTAGCCAAACTTGATCTGAGCAGCCACTTTGTCTCCTTCGGTAACGGCCACCTGACGCATATTATCGCCAATACGGGCCACCTTCATGCTTTGCATGTCGGCTTTGGCACATGCCACACGCGACCAGATATTCACTTTTTGAACCACCTCATCGTCTTGCCAATGACCCACCACCACTTTTCTATTGAGGCGCATACGCGAATTGATGAAGCCAAATTCCCTGCCGCCGTGGGCAGATTGGTTTAGATTCATAAAATCCATGTCGATGGTAGACCAGGGAATGTCCCTGTTGTATTGCGTGTGCAGGTGAACCATGGGTTTTTGAAGGATTTTCAAACCACCAATCCACATTTTTGCTGGAGAGAAAGTGTGCATCCAGGCAATAATGCCCACACAGTTAGTGGTGCTATTGGCGTCGAGCGCAAGCTGATAAATGGCGTCGGGCGTGGTCAGCACCGGCTTGAAAACCACCCTTACGGGAATGGTGTCAGATGTGTCGAAAGCGGTGGCTATTTCCTGAGAATGTGTGGCTACCTGTTTTAATGTTTCTTCTCCATAGAGATGCTGGCTGCCGGTCACAAACCAAACTTCATATTGGCTGAGCGAGTTGTTCATATATTTCTGTCTTTAATATTTAATCTTAGATTTAAAAAGTGTAGCAAACCTGCTTTCTTAACTTATACCTTCTATAAAATCACCAAATTTGGAATACGTTTCATAGAGCGGCTTATAAAGGGCTACATTTTCCTGGTTGGGGTGATATTCGGCATCGAAGCCGCCGCCCATATTCTTTTTGGCACTTTCCACATTTGGATAAATACCGGAAGCTACTGCGGCAAGCATGGCCGCGCCAAGCGCCGGGGTTTGTTCCGATTTTGCCACTTTTATGGGCATATCGAGCACATCGGCCATCACCTGCATCACATAAGGTGACTTTTTGGCCACTCCCCCCAGAGCCACCACCTTTCTAATCGGTATGCCTTCGGAAATGAACCTGTCGACAATTTTTTTAGAACCAAAACAGGTTGCTTCCACGAGTGATTTAAAAATAGCCGGAGCATCTGAGCCCAGGTTAAGCCCCAGGATAGCCCCTTTTAAGGATTGATTGGCATCGGGTGTGCGGCGACCATTCATCCAGTCCAGAGCCACTATTCCCGATTCGCCGATGGGCATTTTTGCCGCTTCTTCAGATAGGCGGGCTATGATGCCATCACCCATCTCTTCTATCAGCCTTTCCTTAGTCGCTTCATCTATTACTTCCGATTTTTTCAACAGTTCAACACCTGGCCACATCAGTACATTTTTGAACCAGGCATATATATCGCCAAAGGCAGATTGACCTGCTTCTAAACCAAGCATGCCCGGCACGATAGATCCGTTTACCTGACCACAAATACCTTTTACGAGCTTGTCCCCTGCTTCGTCGAAGGGTGCTACCAACATATCGCAGGTAGAGGTACCCATCACCTTACTCAGGGTGTATGCTTCTATTTCGCCTCCTACTGCACCTGCATGGGCATCGAAGGTGCCGGCACCTATCACTACAGAAGTGCTCAGGCCCAGCTTTTCAGCCCATTCTTGCGAAAGCGTTCCGACAGGTTCATCGGCAGTATAGGTATTCGTGTACAATCGCTCACGCAGTCCGGCAAGCATCGGGTCTAGTTTAATGAGAAATGCTTCATCAGGCAATCCGTCAAAATCTTCGTGCCACATGGCTTTATGTCCTGCAGCGCATCTGCTGCGTTTTAAGGTCAAAGGGTTGGTGGATCCGGTAAGCATGGCGGGTATCCAGTCGCAATGCTCTACCCATGAAAATGCTGCCTCGCGTACTTTTTGGTCTTCGCGGATTACATGAAGCAATTTGGCCCAAAACCACTCTGATGAGTAGATGCCACCTTCGAATCGGGTGAAATCTGTGCCCCCCCAGCTCCTGGCCAATTCATTAATTTCCTCAGCCTCAGCTACTGCCGTATGGTCTTTCCACAACACAAACATGGCATTGGGGTTTTCGGCAAATTCGGGGGTCAAAGAAAGTGGTGTTCCCGCCTCATTGACTGCCACCGGAGTGGAGCCGGTGGTGTCAACTGACAGACCAACCACGCTGCCAGCCACAGAGGGCTCACACTTTGCCAGTACACGGGTGATGGTTTGTTCCAGGCCTTCGAGGTAGTCGAGTGGGTGCTGACGAAATTGATTTTTTGCCGGCTGGCAATAGTCTCCCTTTTTCCATCTTGGATAGTGGAATACCGAACTTGCGAGTTCCGTTCCGTCTGAGGTATCGACCACCACCGACCTTACCGAGTCCGATCCGTAGTCCACTCCAATCACATATTTTTTATTGTTCATTTATCTTAAAATTTAGTTTCGGGCACTTTGTAAGCTGTCCAAATAACTTGCAGCGTGCTACACATGCTTTTTAGCTATTTTTGACCATAATATGCATTTTTTCCATGCTTTCGCAAATAATGCTTATCGAGCAATACCCGATCTATTTGACCCACCTTGTTGATATCCAAAGTGTAATAGGCCATTTTTGCCACCGCTTCCAAGACCACGGCATTATGAACCGCGTCGTGAGCGTCTTTGCCCCAGGCGAATGGCCCATGGCTATTGACCAAAACGCCCGGAATGGCATTGGCATCCAAATCGCGAAAGCGCTCCACAATCACATGACCGGTCTGCGCTTCATAGCCGGACTCAATTTCGTCGGCGCGCAACTTACGGGTACAAGGAATTTCGCCATAGAAATAGTCGGCATGGGTAGTGCCGAGGGCAGGCACCGGCTTACCGGCCTGCGCCCAGATGGTCGCCCATTCGGAGTGGGTATGCACCACCCCGCCTATCTCGGGAAACTTATTGTACAGCACCACATGGGTGTCGGTATCTGAAGACGGTTTAAAATCGCCCTCCACCACCTTGCCTTCCATATCGACCACTACCATATCTTCGGGCTTCATGGCCTCATAGCTCACGCCACTGGGCTTGATGGCGATCAGGCCCTGTTGACGGTCAATAGCGCTCACATTGCCCCAGGTAAAGATCACCAGACCGTGCTTTACCAGGTCAAGATTAGCTCGAAATACATCTTCTTTTAACTTTTTAAGCATATTTTTTATGATTTACCATATTTGTTTCATCACCCGGAAAAGCCTTTATATTTCGAAGAGCAACCCGGATTCATTGAGCTTGCGATACTTTTCCTGATCGAACTGAAAATAAAATGCACCTCGTTTTGACACACCTTTTTCCTTTTCATTCAATTTTCTAAGCACCTTCATCGAAAGTATTTTCTTTCTGAAATTAGCGTTGTCGAGCCGCTGCTGCATGATGGCTTCATAGAGCTTTTGCAATTGCGGTATCGTGAATTTCTCTGGCAGAAGCTCGAAACCTATCGGCTCAAAGCGCGACTTGTGCCTGATAATGCCCAGCGCCATGGACACCATATGTCCGTGGTCAAAAATCAACCTGGGTATTTTGTCTATATCGATCCATTCTGCGCCATGGCTCTTGGTCAGCTCCTTGTCCGATTCGTCAATTTTTATCAACGCATAAAATGCGGTAGAAACAACCCGTTCGCCCGGATCGCGATCGATATCACTAAAGGTGAAAAACTGCTCTAAAAACACATTGCGCAAGCCAGTCCACTTGGTCAGTACCCTTTGTGCAGCATATTCCAGATTTTCACCCTCCTTCAAAAAATCCCCCATCAAAGACCAATTGTCCTTTTCGGGAAGCCGGCTTCTTTTGACAAGGAGCAACTTCAACTGCTCCTTGTCAAAACCAAATATCACACAGTCAACAGCCAATAAATGCTTCGGTTCGCCCGAATAAAAATCAGCCATTTGACTACCAGAATAAGAAATACAATAGTGTGAATATGACTACAATGCCAAAAGCGGCAATATTGAATGCCGGGCCAGTTTCAAATATTTTCTTATCTACTTCTATAGCATTTACGTCTGCGCTTTTCATCTTCACATTAGTGATGAGAATAACACCTACAAAAGCCAGCATGGTAGAAAACATATATATTGATGAAAACGCCAGATGCTCCAGTGCTTCAGACATGGTGAGGCCAAGCACCACGCCAATAGCTGCGATTACTATTAGTGCCCAGCCGGTATTGAGTGCCGCCTTTCCCATAAAACTCTCCGGGCAGGCAGATTGTACTTTTTTACCTTTGTCGATGAAGCTCACCACTGAGGCAATCAATACCAATATGATGAACACATAGCCCATTCGAAGCTGGAATGGCGCATCGGGCATGGTGATTTTAAATAAAATACTTGCAGGAAAGGTAGCTATGGCTGTCCACCAGGCTGCATTGACCGTGGCCTGTCTCCAGAAGAGCCCCATGAAAAATACCACACAAACGCCAGGATAAATAAAACCCGTGTACTCCTGTATGTACTGGAATGCCTGGTCGAGTCCTCCCAAAAGCGGTTGCGCCGCCAGAGAAGCAATAAACAGCGCTGCAAAAGCCACGATGCGACCCACCCTGACGAGCTGCTTGTTGCTGGCATCTTTGTTCATATAGTTCTTGTAGATGTCCATGGTAAAAATAGTGGAGGTACTATTGATCATGGAAGCAAGCGACGAAACTATAGCCGCTATGAGCGCAGCAAAGGCCAGACCGCGTACACCTGCAGGCACAAAGTTTTTCAGTAGCCAGGGATAGGCCTCGTCAGATTTGGCTATTTCGCCTATCAATTCTACCGGCTTGCCTATCATCACGCCAAGTTCTGCGGGGGTGTAATTATTGACAAGCACATAGGCGGTGATGCCCGGAATAATGACCAGCAAAGGAATGATGAGTTTTAAATATCCGGCAAATACAAGACCTTTTTTGGCATGCTCCAGCGATTTGGCTGCAAGACCCTTTTGGATGATATACTGATTGAAACCCCAATAACCAAAGTTGGTGAGCCACATGGCGCCAAATAGTACCGCCAATCCGGGAAGATCGTAAAAAGCATCTTTGGTAGTGAGCACTGCCCCGGTTTCGGGATCGACCGTATTGGGTATGATCATTTGTCCTTTGGTCAGAATCATGTCGAAATGGTCGCGACCTTTCTCATAAATCTCGGCAAATCCATGTATGATGCTGCCCCCACCCACTGCATTGAGCGCCAGAAAAGTAGTGACCAATCCGCCTCCTATCAAAAAGACCACCTGGATCACATCCGTCCATGCTACGGCTTTCAGTCCGCCATAAATGGAATAAATCCCCGAAATAAGCGCCAAACCAATAATGCCATACATCAAAGGTACGCCCATGATTTTTCCATGGCCAGGGCACCCAGATAAGACACCGTGGTAAGGTTGACAAAAACATACACCAACAACCAAAAAACCGCAAAAACGGTACTGACGCCCCGGGTAAAGCGCAACTGCAAAAACTGAGGCATGGTGTAAATTTTCTTCTCAATAAATATGGGCAGAAAGTATTTGCCCACCACGATTAGCGTAATGGCCGCGACCCACTCATAGGCTGCTATGCCCAATCCGGTCACAAAGCCCGAGCCCGACATGGCTATGAAGTGCTCGGCAGATATATTGGCGGCAAGCAGCGAAGCGCCGATAGCCCACCAGGTAAGAGACTTATTCGCCAGAAAATAATCGTCGGCTGTCTTTTCTTCTCCCTTTTTGGTCCTCGAAATCCAAAGACCAAGCCCCACGATCAGTAGCGCATAAAGCCCAAATACAACATAGTCAATTGCTGAAAAGTGTGTTTCCATTTTTATTTTGTCTTAGTTCCTTTTAGTAGTAGTATAAAAAATAATAAAGGTAAAAATAACCTTTATTTAATATCTCCGCAAAACTATTTCAATCTTTTTATACCAGATACAATAAGGAGGCGCACATAAAAGAATTGCACGGATGATTTCCACCCGCTGCCAAACAAGGCTTGCACACGAAAAGGAAAAAAAGAATGCGCTGGTGCCGGGCATCATGTATCCTGTACGTGATGCGGTAAACTGGTTTTGGGTTTAGGCTATTGAGGGAAACAAGTCCCGAAAAAGGAATACATTATAGCCGCCTGCTTTGCCGCCTGATGTGACCCGGCAAACAAATAATTTTTTCTGCTCAATTTTTGTTAACATAATTTAACCAGACTGCGCCCTCGATTCCCTTTTTTTTATTTTTTCAACGAGTGACCTGCTTTATCTAATGCATTTTGCCCGGTTTTATCAAAGTTTATGCTGGTTAATCCTTTTCTCGTAATGCACTTAATGTTTTTTTCGAGTAGGCTTCCCCACGGGGCACCAAGTACTCAAAGCATACCTTTTCCCCATCCACATGGAAAATAAAAAATGCACGTAAGCTGCCAATCCTTAATCGATAGCTGCGGCTGTATCCAATAAGCTTTTCACAATCCGTCAAACTTTCTATTGTTTTGGCCTCTTTGACTTCACGGATTGAATTTGCTACGGACTTTTGCATTTTCCCAGACTGCTTTCTGTATGCCTTTTGAAAATTTTTGGAGTATTCAACATTCATAGTCCCATTTCTTTCTCAAAGGCTGCCTTTTCCTTTTCATCCAAATAGCCTTCTACGGGTTGGGTCTGTTTCAAATAAGCATATAGACTGGAATCTTTCAAGTTTTCCGCTTTTTCCCTCAAAGAATTTTCTATCAATGCCTTTAGGTTCGTTCCCTTTTCTGCGGCATCGATCGACAGGATGCGGAACGTATCTGGATCAATGTCTATAACCTTTCTTTTTTTCGTCTCTTTTGCTTCCATTTCAATTTTTGGTTTGCTATACAAATATATACAATATATACCATATACTTTATATACATTACATGCGCGCTCAAAAGTGTCTGCTTTTCAGATCATAACTTTAACCAGCTGATTATCTCATATCTATTTTAATACTGGCACAAAGTTAGGCTTAGGCTGGAACATACATGCAAGAAATTCCGTCATAAACCCGCTAGCACCCGCTTTTTCCATTTATTCCGTCGCTTCTTGCGCAAGACCCCCCCCACAATCCCTCGCACTTCCAGCCAAAGCCTTGTGCCGCACCATAATTTAAAATATGATATTGTGGAACAGATTAGAGAAATTAAACCTTTTGAAAAACATCTTAACGAACCTTTCTTGCTGGCCACGGAAATTACCCTTTCTTACAAAAACCATGTGAAAGCTTCTTTGCGACCAAAAATCACTTCTTCCAAAGATGCTTATGATATCTTGATCAACACTTGGGCTGATTCCAAAATAGAGTTTGTTGAGCATTTTAAAGTCCTCCTTTTGAACCGGGCCAATAAAGTACTGGGTCTCTATGAAGTTTCCACTGGTGGGATTTCCGGGACTGTTGTTGATCCAAAGCTTATCTTTGCTGCTGCTCTTAAGGCAAATAGTTCTTCTATCATAATGGCCCATAACCATCGTTCGGGAAACCTGGATCCGAGCCAGCAAGACAAATTTTTGACTACGAAAATCAAGCAAGGAGGTCAGTTTTTGGATTTACCATTGATTGATCATCTTATCGTTACCAGCGAAAGATACCATTCGTTCGCAGATGAAGGGCTTCTTTGAAGCCTTTTTAATCAATGAATAAAAAAAAATTAACTGTTTTCGATTTTAACAGGTTTTTCCGCTTTTTCAGCGACTTTTATAGTGTAATGCGTTCCTTTACTCTCTCATTTTAGAAAGGCCAGCACCTGGTCGCATTCAGTTACTATCAAATGATATCTTTTCAATGGTGCGCCCCGGCCGTGCTTGTCATATTCAGGCAAAAATATGAAGGTGGAGATGCCCTTTTCTTTTGCCAGGGCTTCGGCCATCTGATCCGCGCCCTTTGCCCCCCCGGACACTATTGCCGTGAGTGCAACTTCGCCATGGAGCTTGTTGTCCAGCTGCTTGCGCAGCATGGCTTCATCCGTGAATTCCCTGGATCCTATTACTGCTAATTTCATCCTTTACCAACTGATTGTAGAAAAAGCATAATGGCAAAAAACCACAATATGCCTATGATTGCAAAAATCCCACAGCACCCCTAACAGTGAATACCATATTTTTCCCTATTTTATACAAACCCCACGCAACAGCGATGAATATTAATGAGCCTAACCACATGAGTACTAAATTTTAAGTTGATAATTTCATTTAATCTCTTTTAACCGCCTAGCAGTTTAATTCATAAATTATGCCGATCTGATTTATTGGCACTTTATTTACCCTTTTTTGCGCTTCTGCCCACCTTATATATCTATAATAGGTGGATTTGTTAATTCCCAAGCGCTTTTGAATTTCGCCAACTGATAATTTATTTTCTTTCCTTTCCAGCAATTGCAGAGCAGCCAAAGCTTTTGTTTGTGCTTGTATGCTTAACCCAACTTTTCGGCCTGCATAGTTACCTTTTTTCCGTGCATTTGCCATTTCAGATGACCAATCCTTTGCCCTTGCGGAAACATTAGCTCATTGTGCAGCGATCATACCCAATGTTGTTTTCATGGCCACCAATGGAGTGTTGCTTGCCCATGTTTTCGGTAGTTCCCGAATCAGCCCTTCGAGCGCATCGCTACTCGTGTAAAATTTTCAAACCTGATAACGTTATACAAACCTTTGCCAAACCGCCGAAATTGCCGGTAGCTGGTTGGTGTGCTTGTCATTTTTAGTTTGTGAATACCTTATATTTACCGGCAAACCAACGAAGCTACATCTGAATGCGCAACATTTTAATTACTGGTGTATCGACCGGTATCGGACTACATCTTACTAAAATATTTATACACAGAGGTTACCGGGTTTTTGGTAGTGTACGCAAAAGGTGCGATGCCTTGCCGCTGGCCAATGAATTTGGAGACCGTTTCCACGCCCTTATTTTTGATGTCACCGATCATGCAGCCATCCACGACGCTTTTGAAAAGGTAAAGATCATGGTGAAAAATGAGGGTCTGGCCGGACTCATTAACAATGCCGGAATTGCCATAAACGGCACGGTGATGCATACGACAATCGCTCAATATCAAAAACAATTCGATGTCAACTTCTTTGGCCTTATTGCCGTCACCAAAGCGTTTCTTCCCTTGCTGGGAGCGGTAAAAAATTATCCGCTAGAGCCGGGAAAAATCATAAATATCAGTTCCGTTTCGGGAAAGATCGCCTTGCCCTTTCTTAGTCCATATTGCACTTCTAAATTTGCCACAGAGGCCTTTTCTGATGCTTTGAGGCGCGAGATGCTGCCGTATGGCATTGATGTGATCACTATTGGCCCGGGACCGGTAGCAACCCCAATATGGAAAAAGTCAAGTGAATTGTCGGTCGAAATACTGGAATCAGATTATGGCCCGGTCATAGCGCCGTTTCAGCGTCATCTTGAAAAAAGCATCAAAAACGCCATGAAACCCGACATATTGGCAAGTAAAATATTTGACGTATTTGTGAAAAAAAAGCCCAAGACCCGATATACTTTTGTGTACAACAAATTTTTCAATTACTATATTCCTCGCTATTTATTGACACCCCGACAGTTAGATAAAATCATCGCAAAGATGTTTCGCTTTTGAAATATCTCTATTTATTACCCAACTCCATGACCAGATTTAATAGTACACTTCAAAATTTCAACTCTAGACTATGGGGATATCATATTCCGGTTCCCGCCTCCATTGGCAATGAATTTGTCACAGGCAATGACCGCCGGGTGTGGTGTACCATCGACGATATCCACGAAATGCAGTGTGCGCTTATGCCTTATCCAAGTGGTTTTTTTATACTTTTGAACAAAAACCTGGTCAATAAACTAGGTTTAGTGCTGAATGCCGAAGTTTCTGTGGCCTTAAAAAAAGACACTTCTGAATATGGCATGGAAATACCAGAAACTTTCAGAACTTTGATGGATCAGGATCAGGAAGGGGCTTGTTATTTTGAGACATTGACACCGGGCAAAAAAAGGACGCTCATCTATGCGGTGGCCAAAGTGAAAAACATAGATCGTCAGATTAACAAAGGCCTGGCTATTTTGGAGCATTTGAAACTAGAGAAAGGTAAGGTGGAATTTAAAAAACTAAACCTGCTCATTAAAGATTACAATCAAAGATCAAAACTTAAAGAATGATGATAAAAGAATTTGCAGATCTAAAAAACAAAGTAGCCTTCGTGACTGGGGGATCGGGTGTTATTGGTGGTTCTATGGCCGAAAGTCTGGCTCAGGCCGATATGAAAGTGGTACTCACCTACCGTACCGGAGTAGAAACCATCGACAAAGCCAACGAACTCAATGATGCGGGCATGCAAGCCATGGCCGTGCGGGTAGATGTGCTCGACGAAGAAAGTGTAAAAGTGGCGATGGAGGAAGTTCTGACCAAATGGGGCAAAATAGATGTATTGGTCAATGCCGCAGGTGGCCATGTGCCCGGCACCATCATTCCGCCGGACAAGTCGGTATTTGACGCCTCACTCGAAGGGATCAAGAAGGTGATGGATCTCAACCTGTTTGGCACAGTAATCCCAACCCTGATTATAGGCAGGCAAATGGCCAGACAGGGCTCTGGCAGCATCATCAATATTTCGTCGATGGCTTCATCGCACTCCATCACCCGCGTATTGGGCTATAGCATGGCCAAAGCCGGCATCGACATATTCACCAAATGGATGGCCATGGAGGTGGCCACCAAATATGGAGACGGCCTGCGTGTCAACGCCATTGCACCCGGCTTTTTATCAGTACTCAAAACAAGGATGTACTGATAGACAAAGAAGGAAACTATACCGAACGTGCCGAAAAGATCGTAGCCAAAACCCCAATGAAGCGCTTCGGAGATCCCAAAGAATTGAATGGCATTATCCACTATCTGGCCAGCGATGCCTCCCGGTTTGTGACCGGCACGGTGATCCCCGTCGATGGCGGGTTTAGCTCTTACAGCGGGGTGTAATGCAAAAAACTCGCTTTTTGAGGTCGTGGCGATGGTTTGGACCAAATGATCCTATTACCCTCCACATGATCGCACTGACGGAAACAGAGGCCATAGTAACGGCCTTGCACCACATTGACTGTGGTGCAGTGTGGCCGGCAGATGAAATTGAAAAGCACAAAAAACTATTGAAATCCCAGGGCTTTTCGTGGACGGTGGCCGAAAGCCTGCCCGTGCACGAAGAGATAAAATACCGTGGACCCAATCATAAAAAGTGGATCGAAAACTACAAGCAAAGCCTGCACCACCTCGGGCGAGCCGGCATCAGCCGAGTGTGCTACAACTTTATGCCGGTAATCGATTGGATACGTACCGACCTCCACTACCCCTGGAAAAACCATGGCATTTCCATGATTTTCGACTATCCGACCTTTGTTGCCTTTGATGTACATGTGCTTCGAAGACCCCACGCCGAAATGAGCTATTCGTCGGCTCAACTGGCCAAAGCCCGACTGTTGTTTGAGGCCATGTCTGAAGAGGAAAAGGAAAACCTGGCTTACAGTATCATCGTGTTGACACAGGGTTTTATTCATGGCGGCGTGGGCAAGGTAAGTGATTACAAAAAAGCATTTTTGGAAAAGTTGCAATGGTACCAGGGTATTGATGAGAAAAGCCTGAGAGACAACCTGGCGCACTTTATCGGCGAAGTAGCACCAGTAGCGGAGGCTGAAGGCATCAGCTTGTGCCTGCACCCGGACGACCCACCCTTCCCGGTGCTGGGTTTGCCACGTATTGCGGGAACTTTGGCAGACTTTGACCAGATCATGGCCCTCAGTTCGTCCCCTGCCCACGGCATCACTTTTTGCTCCGGTTCGCTTTCTTCCCGGGCAGACAATGACTTGTTGGGTTTTTTAGCAGTCCATGGCAAAAGGGTACAATTTGCCCACCTGCGCAATACTACCCTGCTGGGTGCCGATGGAAGTTTCTGTGAATCGGGGCACCTGGAAGGCGGTGCCAATATGCGTGAAATCGTGAAATTTTTCCATCGGGAAATGGAGCGTCGACGATCGCTCGGTCTGGCCAACTGGCAAATACCCATGCGACCAGACCATGGCTTAACGTTGGAAAAAGACCTGGAGATACCAGCATATCCCGGCTATCCATATTTTGGCAGAATGAAAGGCCTGAATGAGCTTATTGACCTGGAAGAACGCTAAAAATTTGGCATGGCTTTACCCATAGCGTGTTGTGGTGAAAAAAATAGCCGACAGATTTTACACTCGACCCATAAGCGCCTGCGCAGCAAAACGACAGGGCAAGTTCTGCCTATCTGCGAAGAAATATCTTTAACCATGGTGCCAGGTTTTATTGATCGCTATCCAAAAATCAACGCCCCAAAAGAATCCGCTTGCCTTCATCATTTCTTTGCCGCACTAAAGCTCCTAAGCTGATAAGTGAATTTGAGCATAAAATACTGCCTTAGCACCTGAGTGCTTATTTCCTCTATGTAGTTTGGGTTAATATTTTGAGAAAAGCTCTGATTTTGGTTCAGGATATCAAAGACCGAAAGCTCGAGTTCACCCAAATCATTCTTGAGAAATTTTGCGGCCACACTCATATTCCACAACACGTAGCTCGAACTAAAAGCATCGGAAAATCCATTATAATTTTCATAATAGATATCATTTCTAAACACCAGGCCCTTCCAGAAGATTAGATTCATCTTGCCTCCTACCGTCTGGATAATGTACCGGCTGTTGGAGTTGGATTTGGTCTGAATGGAATTGGATACCGTATTCGCACTTACATTATAATATGTATTGAAATCGACATACGCACTGATATTGCTCACCAGGGAGAGCTTCATTGATGCCGCGTACGTGTTGGAGATGTTGACAATGCCGTCTGTTTGCCCGGGCCTACGCACGTATCCCAGACCCAGTGTGGTATTCAGATTTGATTTTATCTTTGAAATGAGTTTGCTAAAGGTAGTGCTGTTGGAAAAATTCCAGTATCCGTTCATGTTGATCGGCCTCGACAATTGAGCACCTTTCTGTATCACTATACCACCGGCCAGCACGGTATCACTGGCAGCAAACTCTGTGGCGTTGGTCATGTAATTGCTCGTGGTTTCCACCCTGACAAAATTACCCAGTGAGGTATTTTTATCTGTATTGAATTTATCTGCCCGCACCATCAGCGTGTGTGAATAGCTCTGATTCAGGCCGGGATTACCCAACGAAATAAACAAGGGGTTACTGTTGTCGATCACGTTTTGCAATTGGCTTACCGATGGTTCGTCCGTAGAAGTCGCATATCTGAAAAACACGTTCATGCCCCCTTTTAGCTCTATCCTGCCCATGGCGGTTGGTAAAATACTATTGAAACTTTTTTGAAAAGTTCTGACCTCAGGATAGGTTTGCTCGTTGTGAAGTGCTGCTCGCTGGTACGAAAGCCCAAAAGTATAGAACCTGCCAAAACCGCGATTGCTGTAGGTAATGGTAGGCAGATGCGTGGTGTAATCACTTACGAACAGGTTAGACAACTGCGGGCTAAAGACCCTGTCGTCTGTTTCGGAATCGATCAGAAAAGTTTCCTTGTCGGAATCCCGGGTATTGAAATTGATCCGGTAGCTGCCAGACAACTGACCGCTGTTGCCGACCGGCTCCGCGTAGGTAATGGTCGACGAAAAGCTGTTGTTGTTCTCATCACTGAGGTATTGGGTTACAGAATCAATCGCCAGATCCTCAAAGTAATTTTCTCTGTTGGTGTTTCTCACTCTGGAATCGACCTGAAAAGAAACAGAGCGACCTATCTTTTCGAATTTATGCTGAAAAATCAGGCTGTTATTCAAATTATATCCGGTATTGGTGCTTTTGTAGGTATTGTCGGTTTGGTTGATGATTCCGCCAAGGCTATTGGTCGTTTGCCCAATCGTGTGATCCAGACCGTAATTCACCTGATAGCTCAGTGCAGGAATGTAGATGAGCTTGTTGTTTTCATTGATGTTGTAAGTGATGCGCATATTGAGCCGATGGTTCAGATTGTCCGAATCAGAAGTTTTGTTCTCCTCGTAATACTGACTTCCGCTTTCGCGGAATAATTCCCGGCTGGTGAGCTGATCGTTTGTATTGGCCGAATTGTTAAAAAAATAGCTCCCTTCGAAGGTTGCCTTCTTGCCAATATTGTCTGAGAAATTCAATCCTGCGGAGTTGGTGTTGGTGATGCCGCTCTGATTGCCCGTCATAAAATTGCCATCGCCACCAGCGCTGCCCCTGAAGCCTCCTCTTCTTGCTGCACCCGCACCACTGATACCCACCAGGTCTTCGCTGCTGAAGTTTTGCTGGTTGATATTGTTGCTCATACCAAGAAAAGTAAGCTGACTCCCGTTGCTGAATTTATTGATCGTGGCTCCGGCGGAATAGTGGTCATCTGTACCATAGCCGCCATAGATTTTGCCAAACACTCCGTTTCGTTTTTCTTCGCGTGTCACTACATTCATGGTTTTGGTCGTATTGCCATCGTCGAATCCGGTAAACTGCGCTCTTTCGCTTTTTTGGTCAAATACTTCGATTTTATTTACCACCTCCGCCGGTATGGTATTGAGCGAAAGCAGGGGATCCTGTCCGAAAAAGCGTTTGCCGTCCAGCAGTACTTGTTGGATTTTTTCCCCATTGGCACTTACACCGCTGTTGTCAACCACTATGCCGGGCATTTTGCTTACAAGATCGGTGGTGCTGGCGTCTGGGTTTACTTTGTAGGCATCGGCATTGTACAAGACGGTATCCCCCTTTATTTCGACCGGAATAGCCTCCCCCACCACATTAATATTTTCTAGAAGTTTCACATCTTCCTCTATGGCAATGGCTCCGAAGTCAAAATGCTCGGTGGCTATCCTCAGCAATCGGCTATACGGCTTATAGCCCAGATAATTGATATTTACCCGGTAAAATGCCTTCTCTAATTTGTCGATTTCGAAGGCGCCAGCCTCATTGGTAACGGCAAATTGAGACAGGGTGCTGTCTTTCACATTGACCAGCAACACAGTGACGCCGGGTAAGGCACTGCCGCTTGCCAGATCGACCACCGAACCATTCACCACGATATTATGTTGTGCCAGGGCTGCCTGCGCCAGCCCAAATACCATCAGGAAGATGCTGAGCTGTCTCATTGCTGCTCCGGAATGGAATCAGTATCATCTGCCTGCTTTGTGGGCCTGTTGCCACTACCCTGTTGTGGCTTATTGCCAGCATTGCCTCTTTGCAGATTTTGATTGCTCCGTTGCGCCCGCCGCTGCTCCACTATGCCCTCATAGATGATGTACTGATCAGCATTCAATACATCCCTGATCAATCCATCCTTTTCGGCTTGTAAGGCCTGCATCTTGGGTTTCATGGCCTGGAAGTCCCTTTTTTCCATCATCTCATCCCTCAATTCTTTAAAGGATGCAGCAAATTCGTCGTAGATGCCATCGAGCAATAATTTTTGGTCGTCGTTGAGATCAGTGATGGATTTGAATACATTTTGCTTTTCACGTTTGACCATTTCGTCCGGATCGAAACCTCCCGGTCCTCTGCCCGGAGGCGGCCCCTGGGCCTTTAGTTGTGCCACCACCAGCACCAAAAGAAACATAGCTGCAGCGCTTAGCTTTACGATCTTTTTCATCATAGAATAAATTAAGGTTTGTATTCGAACCCAAAAATAATTGGTGGAACGGACTTCAAACTTAATTTTCAACAAGAAGCGTAAAAATCCCATCCAATGGCAGTATTGCTTCAACAAGGCTTTGTTGCGCAACCACGTGTCAGGATTGAAAATGGCACCTGTTTCAGTAAATTTGTCGTTCGACGGCTATAGGCCTGGCGGCTGTCTAACTATCGCCTGGCTGGTGAGCTTTCGCTGCCATTTGATCTGACTGCCGGAGCTGGCGATCGTACGCTAGCGGTCTTTCAGCTTGATGACCTCCTGCTGGAGATCGAGGACAATATCGGCCAGTTTTTTCAGAGAAATACCTTCTTCGTTGGCAGGATCAGGAAATTCCATACTTATAAAAGCTCTGGCTTCCCAAATTTCCATGATATCTGTACCCTTTACGTCGTAGGAGCTGTACTTTCTGTTGTCGGAAACGAAACAAAAAACAGCGGAGCGATCGGTATATTTAAACACCCTTTTGTACACCACCCCTTCGTCTCGCGTGACACACACATAGGTTTTCCCATTTTTCATATCGGTCATTTGCTCCACATATTGCCCTATAATGATGGTGCCACTACGTAATGGCAACATAGAATCGCCATTGATTTCGAACGCCCGGTAGGTGGCATTTCCGGGCAATACCGGCAGATTAAACTTGGGTAGCTCCTCTATAAATTCCGGATCGGCATATCCATTGAGGTAGCCTGCGGACGCTTTATAGGGCACCAGTTCGATATTTTCGCGGTCGTGCTTATCTACGGTAATCGATAATATCTTCAGCCTGGCCTCTTCGGTACTGGCCATGCCCACCTTAGAGCTGGCTCCGTTTTCCATGGTGAGATCGGTGGCAATAAGCTGATCTACCGGCAGATTGAATATCTCGGCAAACTTGAGCAAGTTGCTGATGCGCGGGTCGGCCCGGCCCTCTTCGTACGCGCCTAGCAATGATCTTTTGATGCCGACCTGCTGAGCCATTTGCTCCTGGGTCAGGTTGGTTTTTTTTCTTAAATATTTGAGGTTATCACTTATCAGACTCATGTATTTGTTGGTATCAGGAAATTGTTTACTTCATTTTTGTGATCTGTTTGTTTAAATCTGCCCATGTATGTTATTGATAACATGGCTATTAAAATATTTGAAGAATTAATCTTAAGATTTAAATATTACAAAATCCTCGGTTTTAGGTCGCTTTCCATTTATGGAGAATAAATTTTGTTGGTAATAATTATTGATGCTTCCCACCCTGGTCAGTTTATCCTTTATTTCCCGCACTATATCCAGCAATGGCTTTTCCGCATCCATGAGCGCATAACCATAAAAGTCTTCGCCCAACAATCCACTAGTAATGAATTTCACCTGACACTTACCTGACTTGAGCATTTTGCTCTCTATTTTCAGTTGCAACCCCTCATATCTTTCACTGTAAGTTCCCCGCATTTTTGCCAACATTTTGTCGTTAATAATATCTTTTTAACCTATATATTACTACTATATTTAGTAATTTTACGTATAAATTTAGCAATACACAATTACAATCCAAAATAAAACTAAAATATTTAGCTTATAAGTGGTAAGATGGACAGTGAAGTACGATCGATATTGCACATGGATCTGGATGCATTTTTGTATCGGTGGAGTGTCTGCGCGATAGCAGGCTCAAAAACAAACCGCTGATCATTGGGGGGAAGAGCGATCGGGGCGTAGTGGCGGCCTGTAGCTACGAGACACGGCGCTTTGGGGTACACTCTGCCATGCCCATGAAGCTGGCTCTGCAGCTATGCCCCGATGCCATTGTGATCTCGGGCGATGGCGAAGCATACAGCGCTCAATCTAAAATAGTGACTGAAATCATCAGCCAACAGGCTCCTCTGTTCGAAAAATCTTCGATTGATGAGTTTTACCTCGACCTCACGGGGATGGACAAATTTTTTGGCTGCTACAAGTGGTCGACGGAGTTGCGGCAGAAGATTATGAAGGAGACCCACCTGCCGATTTCGATGGGGCTGTCGGCAAACAAACTGGTGTCGAAGGTAGCCACCGGCGAGAGCAAACCCAATGGCCAGAGACACGTGCTGCGCGGCACAGAGGAGGACTTTCTTGCACCATTATCGATCCGCAAAATCCCCATGATAGGGAAGAAAACGGCTGATTTTTTTAGCGAAATGGGCATTACCAAAGTGAAGACATTGCGCGAAATGCCCCTTTCGATACTGATAGCTACCTTTGGAAAAAACGGGCGTGTACTCTGGGACAAGGCCCACGGCATCGACAACAGCCCCGTGGTGCCATACACCGAGCGCAAATCGATATCGACAGAGTGCACCTTCGACACAGACAGCATCGATGTAAAAAAAATGAAAGCCATACTCACGGCCATGGTAGAAAAGCTGGCCTTTAAGCTGAGAAGTGAAAAAAAACTATGTGGCAATATATCGGTAAAAATCCGGTATTCTGATTTCGAAACCACCAGCAGGCAACTACAAATCGCCTATACCTCGTCAGACAAGGTGCTTATCGACAAAGCCCTGGCACTATTCGACAAGCTATACACGCGTCGGGTGCTCATCAGGCTAATAGGCATACGGCTCAGCAAACTGGCCTATGGCACGTATCAGATCAGCCTCTTCGACGATACACAAGAAGAGATCAGCCTCTTTGAGGCGACAGACAAGATAAAGGCAAAATATGGTGTAGGGTCTCTTACACGTGCCTCCAGCCTCGATACCTCTGCGAGGCTGCGTCAAGATTTCAATTCTTTTTCGGGATAGGGCAGCGGGCTTTTGGGAAAAAAAGTTGATAAAAAAAACCATGCACCGATGGTATCTCGTGCATGGTTTTTTATGAAGAGGTCTATGCCTGCGTTACTTTATTTTACCGGCGGCCCATTCTATGCCTCCGCGAAAGTGCTCCCTCAACACCTCGTCGTCAAAGGCTTCGGGAGTATGCCCCCTGTTGGTATAAAACGACCGGCCACCATCAAACTGATTGTACCATGCCATAGGAGCATCGCCACCCATCAGGTTTTTCTCCGGGTTTTTGCCATCATCTGTTATGGTGCTTTCGTCGAGGCTCATGAGCACATGCACATGTGGCCGCGGGTTGGCCTTGTGGGCATACCATTCGTCGATCACCGTCCATCTTTTGATATCTTTTTCGTCAAATACCACCATCGAGGGATGATTGGTATCCTCGATCACCAGGGTGGCTTCTTGTGTTGGCGGGTGGCCTTTGAACCACGCACCGCCGAGCATTTCGCCGTACCAGGGCCACTCATACTCGGTGTCTGCGGCCGCATGAATACCTACGTAGCCTTTGCCTCCACGATAAAAACGCATAAAAGCCTCTTGCTGGGTGTCGTTCAATACATCCATGGTGGTGTTGAGCCATACCACCACGTCGTACCGGGTCAGTAAATCATCGTTGAAAAACGAGGCATCTTCCGTGGCGGTCACATTCCAGCCGTTTTTAAGCCCCAATTCCCACATGCACTTTACCCCATTAGAAATGGACTCATGCCTGAATCCGGAAGTCTTGCTAAATACCAATACGTCGATTTTTTCCACTTCTTCCTTCTTTTCCTGCGCCCAAAGGCAGGAAGCCATAATGACCATTGCGAATACTAAAAACAAATATTTTTTCATCTTCTTAAATTGGGTTTAAAAAATTGTTTCAAACTACAAATGTACACTTTCTATTTATTTCGGCCTTACCTCGCAACAAAATACCCGGGGCTAATGCGCGTTTTGCAGCAATTTTGGTCACGTCAAAACAAAGCGCTCCCAAAAGCCTGGTTTTCAGAAAATCCTGCACTAAAACTCGAAAAGGTTCGGATCGGGATACTTAAACGTGTAGGCAGTGCTTTTGAGTAGCTTATCGACCGAAATTTCCCTTTTGCGACCTCCAGCGCTATCATTGAATTGTGGCAGTGCCAGTCCGGCATCTTTGGCCATTTTTGTATAAAAATCCTTTTTGGAAGGATGATGTGGAGCCACCACATTAAATACTTCATGATGTACCTTAGTTTCCAACATATAAACCACTACTCCTATGGCATCGTGGAGGTGCAGAAAATTGACCGCTTGATGTCCATTGTCCAGGCCGCTTTTTCCGGCAAAAAAATTTCCCGGATGCCTGCCCGCCCCGCGAGGCCGCCAAATCGCAAGATTATAGCCGGAATGCCGCACCTGGCCACCACCTGCTCTGCCTGCCATAGCGCCTTGCCTGCATTGGTCTCCGGCATCAGCTCCGTCGCCTCATCTATATAATCCAGATCGTGATGATGGCCATACACGGAAGTAGAACTGACAAACACGATTTTGCGGGTGCGGCCAAGCCTGGTAGCCGTTTGTACCACCTGTGAGATGGCCTCGGGATACGTATCGGCCACATCCGGATTTCGACGACCTGGTGGCAGGTTGATCAAGAGAAATGCGCTATCAAACAATTCAGTGCCAATATCATCCTTGGAGGGAAATTGCGCCAAATAGGGCTTTATGCCCATAGCATAAAGCTGCTCTAATTTTGCTTCGCTGGTGGTGGAACCTTTTACCTCCCAGCCTCCGGCTAGCATCTCTTTGGCCAACGGGAGCCCAAACCAGCCACAGCCCACGATAGATAGGGATCGATTTTCATTTTGCATATGGAAAATAAACTAAAAGTGACAAAAAAACCGATCTTTTACGGCTATAGTTGCGTCACCTATTTTTCAACTGCGGTATCCATCGACTTGGCTCATCACATATTTTTGGTTGCTTCGCAAGCAAAGAAAACTATATGCTTTATCTTTGCCAGGTTTACAATCGTACAAATAGCAATTGATATGAAAAGCAGAAAGTGTATAGCCGTAAGAATCCTGGTGTTATTGTGTTTGACCTGGGGAAACCAGCTTTATGGCCAGGTAAAAGAAGCTTCGGAAATCAAGCGCATATGGGATTTTGGCACGCACAATGCCTTTACCGATATCACCTATTTTAAAGGAAAATTCTATACTGTTTTCAGGGAAGCAGAGGGTCATCTGCCCAAAATGGACAATTCCGGTAACGGAAAAATCAGGATACTCAGTTCGGTAGATGGGGAATTTTGGGAAAGTGCAGGACTCATCGAACTGCCTGGTATTGACCTGCGGGATCCCAAGGTTTCCCTGACCCCAAAAAAGCGACTGATGATATTGATGGGAGGCTCGAAATACGAGAAACAAGAGCTACAAAGCATCACCTCTTACTATGCTATATCAGACCCAAACGGAAATAAATTTTCGTCTCCTGAGCCCGTTTTATTGCCTGCGCAAATCAAATCGGATTTCAACTGGCTTTGGCGGGTAAGCTGGTACGACAAGACCGGCTATGGCGTGGTGTACCAGAGCAATGCAGATGGTGAAAAAGGCAAAAGCAAGGCATATCTGGTATCTACAGACAAAGGAGAAGAATATGAATTGGTAACTGAACTAAAAATAGATGGAAACCCCAGCGAGGCCACAATCAGGTTTATGAGCGGGGCAGAAATGGTAATGCTTGTGAGGCGCGATGGTGGCGACCGCAAAGCCATGCTTGGCACCAGCAAAGCACCCTATACCGACTGGAGTTGGCAAAAGCTTGATTTTGAAGTTGGTGGCCCCAACCTGGAAGTAATCCCGATAAACAAAATCTTGATCGGAGCCCGGCTGCAAGGTGAAGATGGCCCGTACACTGCGCTGCTGTTGGGTAAAAAAGGTGAGGACTTTAGAGAAGTGAAGCGGCTGCCCAGTGGAGGCGATACGGGATATCCGGGTTTTTATTCCATTGCCGGATATATATGGCTGAGTTACTATTCGAGCCATGAGGGCAAAGCCTCTGTGTACTACTCCCGAATTCCTTATGCTGAGCTAAAATAATATTGGGAGACAGGGGGTTGCTTTTCAGACACCTTGCTTTTCTACATGGCTGTTTTACCCGAAAATCCGGGAAGAATGCTACTGGATTTTACCGGACTTTTGGGTCATTGATCAAGCTGGCCTTTGCTTGTTCTCTTATTTTAAGCTGATTATTTGCTGTACGGACACTAGGCTTTCATGAGCAAATCCAGCAGTTTCCGATCCAGCTTATGCCCATACCAATCTTCGTAGGCTACGTCCGACCTGCCGGAATTGAGCAGGCCAAAACTCCCATCAAATTCCCACAGGCCGAAACCGATGCCATTTTGCGACAATATATCCAACACGTCTTCAAACCATGCCAGGAAGACATCGTGGGGTGTTTGGTTCCAGCAGCCACATTCACCACAATGTACCCCTACCCCCTGTTGCACCAACGCGATCCACGGCTTATACATTTCTTCCAGCATGGCCCGGCTCAGGTATTGGTCTCCCACCTGACCCGGCCACTTGGGCATGGGCAGATTTTTCGTATCCTTAAATACCCAAGGTGCCTTGTAGTGTGAAATGATGGCAGGATTGTAGCCCCGACAGCTTTGCGCAATATCCAGATCGATGATTTCAGGAATCACTTTGCTGCCTATGTCGTTGCCATCGGCTATGATCAGGTGGTCGGGGTTTTGTTTGCGTATTGTTTCGGCCGCACCTTTGGCCACCTTTCGGTAGATATCGCCCGGCACGGCACTGCGCTTAGAATGTTGGTCATTCATATCCTCACGGGCACAAGGTTCATTTACCAGGTCAAAGCTGATTTTTGTTCTCGACACATTTTTATACTTTTTGGCCCAATATTTCCAATGGAAATAAAAATCTTTCTGTGCCTGCTCATCCGCCCAAAGGTTGTATGGCTCGTGAAATCCTGCATTGATGCAAAAACCAGGCGCTCGATGCAGGTTGAGACTCACGTGCAGGCCATGCTTGTGGGCCAGGTGAACCAGATTTTCGATCTTGTCTGTCTTACGCGGATCGATTTTGCGCACCTCCTGTATAGTGATATTTTTATCATAATCTATTTTGAGATATGAAGGATATGCCATAGGCAGCCGCACAAAATCAAAGCCCCAATCGGCCATCCACTGGAAGTAAGCTTCGGGGGTTTCCTTGCCCGATTCGAGCGAACGGGGTGAGAAAAAGTCAAGTATATTAAATCCCTTCCATTTGGGTAGTTTGTTTTGCATCCTGGGTGCAGCACTGGCGAAGGGCAGATTTGCTGCAAGTCCCAAACCACCGGCTATTGCGGCGCTTTGCTTCAAAAAGGTTCTTCGGGAGTTTTGATGGGTTTTCATTGTCTATAGTAAATAAGGTAAAAAATGACGGTGGTCTGGCAGGACAAAATTATGGATTTCGGGCTATTTTCCCAGCGTTGCCAGCCGACAGGTGTGTGGCAATGGCTATTTGTGAAAACTTGCTTTATTTTTCGTAGCAGAGACCACCTGATACCAACCACCCTTGCCGTGCATCCAGGCTGATTTTACAATTGTGGCGCTAAAAAATGTAGGAAAAACGTTTGTGGTATCAATAGATTCCCAGCTTTATTATAAATTTGAAGCATTCAGCAATTAAATTCATCATTTTTTTAAACCCAAAAACATGAATACAACAGCAGTAAAAATATTTTTCATAGTCGTTGGTGCCTTTATTTTTTCCAATGCGCCCGGACAGCAAACCGAGCGACACTATCTGTCTGGTAAAGATTCTAAAAATACCGTCGAATGGGATTTTTTCTGCACCGACGGGCGTAAAAGCGGCGAATGGAGCAAAATTGCAGTACCCTCCAACTGGGAATTGCAAGGCTTTGGCACCTACAACTACGGCCACGATTGGAAAAACAAGGACATGAAACTGGGCAAGGAACATGGACTATACAAACACGAGTTTGAGGTGCCTGCCGACTGGAAAGGGAAGTCGATCAATATTGTTTTTGATGGATCTATGACCGACACCCGGGTAAAGATCAATGGCAAACCAGCAGGCGAACTGCACCAGGGTGGGTTTAACAGATTTAAGTACGATATCAGCAAATTATTAAGATATGGCTCAAAAAACCTGCTGGAAGTAGATGTGGCCAAGCACTCTGCCGACAAATCGGTAAACAGAGCCGAACGCGAGGCAGATTTCTGGATATTTGGCGGCATTTACCGACCGGTTTTTTTGGAACTATTGCCTGCTACCCACATGCAGCGTGTTGCTGTTGACGCCCGTGCCGACGGCAGTTTCGATGTTTTGGCTGTTTTGAATACCGCCAAATTTTCCGGCGCAGTCAGGGTAGAACTTTATGACCTCAACGGAAAAAAACTGGAAGGCGCATTCGAAAACGGGGTACAGAAAAATTCCACGAAAGTGGTGGCCTCCGGAAAATTTGAAGGAATTGAAGCTTGGAACCCCGAAGCCCCCAAGCTCTACGATATGCAGGTGAGTCTGCTTAAAGATGGCAAAACCATACACATCGAAAAAAAGCGTATTGGATTTAGGACGGTTGAGCTCAGAAAGCATGATGGCTTTTATGTAAACGGCACCAAGGTGGTTTTTAAAGGTGTGGACAGGCACTCGTTTTGGCCAGAAACCGGGAGGGCGCTCAATGACGACAACCACCTGATGGATATAGGCCTGATGAAGGAGATGAACATGAACGCGGTGCGAATGTCGCACTATTGCCCCGATGAGCGTTTTCTGGAGTTGTGCGATTCTCTTGGGCTTTTTGTGTTGGATGAGCTTACGGGCTGGCAACAAGGCTACGATACCATCATCGGCCCCAAGCTCATCAAAGAGCTGATCTTAAAGGACGAAAACCACCCAAGCGTGGTGGTGTGGGATCATGGCAACGAAGGCGGCTGGGATTTGGCCAACGAAAAATGGTTTCATCATTATGATATTCAAAAACGCCCGGTCATTTACCCGTGGCTAAATCGAAATGGAGTGGACACACACCATTATATTTCTTATGATTTTGCCATCAACCGATATGTCTATGGCAACGACGTATTTATGCCCACCGAATTTTTGCACGGATTATACGATGGCGGCCATGGCGCCTCGTTAGACGATTTTTGGTCAAGATATCGCACCAACCCCAGAATGGCAGGCGGTTTTTTGTGGGTATTTTGCGATGAGGCCGTGTTGCGCACCGACATGGAGGGCACCGTTTACGACAGCGACGGCAATCACGCTCCCGATGGCATATTGGGACCTCACCGCGAAAAAGAAGGCAGTTTCTATACCATCAAAGAAGTCTGGGCCCCGGTGCAGATTGCCCCGGTGGTGGTAAGCCCCTCGTGGAACGGACACCTCTTGCTCAGCAACGACTATCTCTATACCAACCTCAATACCTGTACTTTTAGCTGGAAAGCCACCAAAACCCCTGCGCCGGGAAGCGACAAAGTGCAGCTTATGGCTGAAGGCCAATTCGCCGGCCCTGATGCAGAACCTGGCGAGACCAAAAAAATCTCACTTTCCTTGAATGAAAAATTCAAAGAGGCAGATGTGCTTTCGCTCACCGCCACCGATGCCAAAGGAATGGAAATATACACCTGGAGCTGGCCAGTACAGCAATCTAAAAGCATTGCCAAACGCATAACCAGCCTGCCACTTGATGCTGCCGGTAAGATAGAGACGCATGAAGCAGAGGGCAAATTATCGGCAAAAGTCCAGGGCATGAGTTTTGAATTTGACCTGACCAATGGCCGGCTTTTGAAGGTGGAAAATACACATGGCAAGGTGTCGCTCACGGATGGCCCCAAGCCCGTGGGCGTTGCCTCCAAGACAGATTCGCTGACCTGGCACCTGGATGCGGACAACAACCTTCTGATCATGGCAAAAAGCGATAAATTTCCCAGATACTTCTTCTGGAAGTTGCATACCAACGGATGGCTGGAGCTGGAAGTAGCTCCCAACCTGGATGGGCTGCGCGACATCGACTATCTTGGTGTAAGCTTCAATTATCCGGAGGCAAACGTGAAATCGATGCAATGGCTGGGCGATGGCCCATACCGGGTATGGAAAAACCGGCTGAAAGGAAGCAACTTTGGGTTGTGGAACAAAGCCTACAACAATACCATTACTGGCGAAAGCTTCAATTCATTGATTTATCCGGAATTTAAAGGGTATCATGCAGATGTGAATTGGGCCAGGTTTACGACCAGCGAATCGCCCTTTACCGTAGTGGTAGAGACGCCTAATTTGTTTATGCAGGTGTTTACCCCAGGCACGCCCAAGGCAGTGGCCGGAGGCACTATGCCTGTGTTTCCCGATGGTGATATATCTTTTTTATATGAAATACCGGCCATTGGCACCAAATTCAAACAATCAATCGACCTGGGGCCTTCGGGTCAAAAAGGAATAGATAATCACCACGAAGGCGATGCTAACGACCCCATCAGGGTATGGTTTGATTTCAGCGGGAAGTAATAGGCAAAGCCCGAGACAATGATCTGCTCCACGGGGTTTTAGCAATTTTTAAACGATAAAGCGAATGGCAACTAAAGGGAAAATATTGATTGTTACCGGCGATGGTGGGGAGAGTTACGAAACACTCTATGCCAAACACCGATTTGAAGAGGCCGGCTACCAGTCAGTAGTGGCGGCGCCAAGCCGAAAATTACTCAACCTGGTGATCCACGATTTCGAACCCGGATGGGATACCTACACGGAGCGCAAAGGCTATTACCTCGAAGCGGACATCAGCATAGCGGATGCCAACGCCGGAGATTTCGTGGCGATCATGATCATTGGCGGCAGAGCACCCGAATACTTACGAAATGACTCCGGGTTAATCGCCTTGGTGCAAACCTTCGACAAGCAGGGCAAATACATCTTTGCCATTTGCCATGGCATACAAGTGCTGGTGACTGCCCAACTGGTCAGAGACAAGCACATTACCTGCTACGAGCATGTCAGATTTGAAGTAGAGTCGTGTGGAGGGACTTTTGTGGGCAAAGACCAGGCTGTGCAGGATGGCCGTATTGTGACCGGACAAACATGGCAGTCGCATCCTGAATTTTACAGGTTGGTTTTTACATGTTTGAAATAAGCAGGTCCGTACCAGTGTGAAGTCCAAACACGGATTGACCGTATTCTTGTTTATTGCTGGTGCAAGTGGCCTACTAAAATAGCAGGATATTTATTTTTATTACCCTGGGCTCTGTTTTGTAAAACAAAAAGCAGCTGGCAAAAGCGATTAGCCGCCAGCTGCTCATCTATTTGCCGTAGGAGTGGGCTAGTGACTGATTGCCTCCACAATTACACCACAGCCAATCCGGTCGCCGGCAGCTCCTGATGGTTGCGAAGTGAAATCATCGGCACCGGCATGGATAATTACTGCTTTATCGAGAATATTGGAATCGGCATTGCCACCAATACTCCATCCTTCTATGATCATTTCCATTTCACCTTTACCGTCGTCTCCCACGGTCACATTGCCAATATCGCCTTTGTGAAAAGAACCGGTACCACGCTTGCCATGCTCTTCATTGGTCGGATTCCAGTGGCCTCCTGCTGAGCTGGCATCAGCAGCGCTGCAATCGCCATTTTCATGCAAATGCACTGCATGTTCGCCTGGCGCCACATTTTCCAGAGTCAGTTTAAATTCCACTTTGCCATCTTTGTTGGTCTTAAAAGTGGCCTCTCCCTTTAGTTCGCTTCCACTGGAATTCAAAATCTCTGCTCTTGCATTTTTGTGATCCGCCATTACATCATTGTCTTCACCGATCACATTTGGTTCATTCACATATTCGACGTGATCATCTCCCTTTTTATTGTCCGGCGTGCAGGCCAAAAAGGCTACAGATACACCTATAAAGAAAAAATAGCTTACTTTTTTCATGATTACTCAATTTTGTTAGTTAATAGTTGGTGTAGCTTGAAACAAATAACTATGCCAGGATAGTCGAATGACCATCAGAGCGCTGGGTGGCTCGTTTTCGGTATTTTCCATAACTCATATCGACGCCAATAGTGGAATTACCACGAAATAGTGTGTAAAAAAATTCACAATCACCCACGCACGTCACAAAGCCTTTCTACTGATATATGCCGTTTTCCGATTTATGCTTTGAGATTTCAGTTTTGTCCTTCGCTATTTGTGTTTTGAAGGATCAAACATATATTTTTGTGTTTCCACCTAATGTTTGAATTAATTCATCAAAATTATGAATCATCAATATGTTGCCAGGGTAATTGACCTCACCCATCCGGAAAAAAATATCATTTACAATATGAGCAATGAAGAAGCCCGTGAGGTTTTGAAGTCAGGTGATCCGCAGGCTATCCGCCATATCGATGGGCAGTTTTCTCTGGTTTCTGTCGAAGGGAAAACCATTCGTCTGGCAAGATCTATTGGCAGGCCTTTGCGCTATTTCATTGCCAAGCTGGCAGCAGGCCCCTGCCTGGTGGTAGCCGAACGCATAGACACCATTTATGACTATTTGAAAAAGGAAGGTCTCGACGATCAGTTTATGCCTTACTATACCCGCATGGTGCCTGCACACTATGTCACCCGAATAGAACTGCTGGGCTGCCCTGACCCCAACCCGGTATATGAGCGCTTTTTTACACCTGCAAGAAATAAATACCAAAGCGGCGACCCGACCCAACTCGGTGAAATGTACATAGCTGCGCTCTATGCCGAAATAAAAAAATGGCTGCAATACGAAGCCAACACCGGCCCGATAGGCTGCACATTCTCTGCAGGCATCGATAGCGGATCGGTTTTTTTACTTACATACCACGCTTTGCGCGAATTGGGTCAAAGTCCATCAAGGCTCAAGGCATTTACCCTGGTGGTGGGTGAAGAAGGTGAAGACCTCAAACAAGCCAGGGCATTTCTTGCTGCGCTCGACCTGGAACTGTTTCTGGAACCGGTGCAGGTAAAACACGAAGATCTCGATTGGCAAAAGACCATTGAAGTGGTGGAAGATTACAAACCTTTGGACATACAATCGGCCACGATGAACTTCGCACTGATGCAAGGGATCAGAAACAGATATCCCGAGTGGAAATATATAATAGATGGCGATGGGGGAGATGAAAACCTGAAGGATTATCCAATTGAAGAAAATCCCGAACTCACCATCAAAAGTGTGCTCAACAACCTGATGCTCTATCAGGAAGGCTGGGGAGTGGACTCCATGAAACACTCGCTGACCTACTCCGGTGGCCTGAGCCGTGGCTATATGCGCACCTATGCCCCCGGCGAAGTACTGGGTTTCAGAGGGTTTAGTCCCTACACCTTGCCCAATGTGATAGAGGTGGCCGAGGGATTTCCATTTATTGAAATGACCGATTGGGATCATGAAAAACTCTACGACCTGAAAGGCACCATAGTGGCTGCCGGTGTAAAAGCCATTACGGGAATGGATATGCCCGTTTTCCCCAAAAGAAGATTTCAACATGGTGCCGGATCGATGGATACTTTCAACACATCCTTTCCAAAATCGGACTTGGAATACCGGAAAACATTCAATAAAATATACCAATAGTGGCCGGCCCCCTTCAAGGGATTTCCTTGAAGGGTTCGCCCTTTAGTTTATAACTTTCTACCGATCCGGTGAATCTACCTGGTTTCAACATCGACAACAAATTTGTAATATCGCTACGCGGAAAGAAAAACAAGGTCGATGCCGGTAAACCCTACGCCTACCTGGTAGAAAAAGAACGCATGCCCTCGGGACACATAGAAGAGATTTCCACGATATTTCTTACTAATAAAGCGTGTCCGTTCACTTGCCTCATGTGCGACCTTTGGCACCACACCACAGACTACACCGTAGCCAAAGGAGCTATTCCCGCTCAGATTGAATATGCGCTGACGCGTATGCCTCAGACCAAACACATCAAGCTATACAACAGCGGTAATTTCTTCGATGCCAAGGCCATTCCACCAGGCGACCATGGTGCCATAGCCTCCCTGCTTTCGGCATTTGACACCGTGATTGTTGAAAACCACCCTAAAATGACTGATAGAAGGATTTTTGATTTTCGCGATAAGCTAAAATCAAAACTGCAAATAGCCATGGGACTGGAAACCATCCACCCCGGGGTATTGCCTTTGCTCAACAAACAAATGAACGTGGATGATTTTGAGAAGGCGGTCAGGTTGTTGCTTTCTCAGGATATCTTAACCCGGGCATTTATTCTACTCAGGCCTCCATTTCTCTCAGAAGAAGAGGGCATAGTATGGGCGCAAAAATCCATCGACTTTGCCTTCAATTGTGGTGTGGAGTGTTGTGCCGTTATCCCCACCAGATCGGGAAACGGAGCCATGGAAGTACTGGAATCTGAGGGGCTTTTTGAATCGCCGCAAATCGCATCTCTGGAGCAGGTGCAAGCTTACGGTATAGGTTTGGGCAAAGGCCGGGTATTTGCAGATCTATGGGATTTGGAGCATTTTTCAAATTGTTCTTTATGCTTTGAAAAACGCAGAATGAGAATGGAAATGATGAATTTGGAGCAAATGATCTATGCACCAATCGTTTGTTCATGTCAGGTTGGTGAACCTGACCAGAATCAGCTTAAAACCTAATATTTTGTGTATGATTATACATGCCATCCCTCTGTGGTGCTACACCGCGCCATCAACATATCCCTTCAGTCCTTGCAGTATTGAAGCATATCACACAAATAATATCACTTGCTTAGCCGGCTTATGGGTGTGATTTCTACTTTTCTAAACTCCACTTCCGACCCTTCTGCCTGCAATGCGATTTTTCCCGAATTGGCCGTGCAGTCATACCCATGGTTGACCAGGTCGCCATTGAGCCACACTTTTATTTCCCGTTCCAAACATTCGATCGTCATGGTGTTCCATTCGCCAACGGGTTTTTCCGAGTCATCGGTAAGATTGATGATGCGCCTGCCCTTGCCCTCGGTGATGCCCCACTCTGCTCTTGGGCCACGACGTGCTTCCATGTCCGCAACGTGGATGTCCTCCACAATGCACCAAAAGTCGCCGGCATTTTGATGCATCATTTGCACCTCAATAGATTTGGGAAACATACCGTACAAAGCCCTGGGAGTAGAGGCAAATACCAGCGCACCACAATTGCCCGGTTCACCAGCAAATCGATATTCTATCTGTAAACGGAAATTGGCATAATCGGCATCAGTGATCAGGTGGCCACCGGGAGTTCCTAAACTCACCAATAGGCCATCGCGCACGATAAATGGATTGATAGCATCTGGATTATTGTCCATTTCAGGCACATCTGCATGCCAGCCATCAAGATCGCGGCCATTGAAGAGACTTACGGTTTGGGCACAAGAAATGCTTGTAATCCCAAGCAAAATGGTGATCAATATAGTTAACTGATATTTGTTCATGAGGGCTTGGTTTGCAGCGTGAAACTCTGGAAAACGGATGGTAAAAATACGATAAATTAAGCGTGACCAAACAGATAGCCGGACTTCTCTACCTTACTATGTTCACATTTTATTCAACTGAGCGTGTGTTCGGCTTGTTGTTTTTGGTTGATGGCTATAAATCCATCTAAAAAATTAGGTAAGTGATCTATATCTGCCAAGGCCATTTTCAAAAAATCGACAGCCTTGCGAAGATTGTCGCTCGCCTGGTTGGTAAGGGGCTCCAGAAAATCAAACTGATAGGCTTTGATGTGCAATAAATATGCTTTGGGCTTCTTTTGATACAATTGATGGCATAGGTGCACAACCAAACCGACCGGAATGCTGTGCATAGAGAAGTCGGCCTTTGATTTTGGTGCTACCCTGCTCAAGCTAAAATCCCGGATATTTTCCACGCTTGCATCAGCAAATACTACCACTTCATATTCGCCAATTGTGTGAGCGTCTTCTATATTCAATGATAGTTGCTGTCGAAATCGATGAATTTGAAACGGAGATCAGTAGCCCATTTTTCTAGTTCCTGCGCACACATTACGCCGACTGCATCATCCTGTCGTCCGGGGTTTCCATAGCCATATATCAGCACTTTTTTCAATTGCATTGCCGATCGATCAAGTTTCCTTCTGCATCTATCAATTGAATTTCCAGTGGCATTTTACCCAACGCATGCGTGGCACAACTCAGGCACGGATCGTAGGCCCTTATGGCCACTTCTACCGCATTGAGCATCCCCTCCTTTATAGACTTTTGCCCCGATATCATTTCATCTGCTACTTTTCTCACCGCCTGGTTCATTGGCTCATTGTTGTGCGTAGTCGATACGATCAGGTTGCACATGGTGATCAGGTCATTTTTATCAATTTTATAATGATGAATCAGCGTGCCCCTTGGTGCTTCCAACACGCCCACGCCTTCGTTGCCCATGTCGCCTTTGGCCAGCAGGTCTTCCGACTGCAAATCGGCATCATTGAGCAGATCGCGTATCACTTCTGCTGCGTGCAGGGTTTCGATCAGCCTCGCCCAATGCATGTGCATGGACATATTGTTTGTTTTTCCTTCGGTGTAGGCTCTAAATATTTCAAACTCCTTTTGAGCTAAGGGGGAAGGAATGAAATCGCAGGTATTCAGCCTGGCCAAAGGCCCCACCCGGTACCAGCCGCTTTTGGTACCGAGGCTTTTCAAAAACGGGAATTTCATATAACTCCAGCTCTTCACCTCCTCGCCCAGGTAATCCAGGTATTGTCGATAATCTACATCGTGTAAAATTTTCTTACCCTGTGTATCCACAGCCCGGAGTACCCCATGATAAAAATCTAAGGCACCATCTTTTCGCACCAGACTCAGATGGTTGGAAGGAAAAGCGGCAAAGGTATCGATCAGTTTTTTATTTTCTTTATGATAATTCCTAAAAACAGCCAACGCCTCCAAAGCCCAATCCACCATTTTATCCACATTGGGCAAAGCTTTGCCATCTATAAAAAAATCTCTTTCCGCAGGCGAAAGGTTCTTATTTATCCCTCCGGCAATGGCGCCTGTTCCATGGATTTTTTTGCCAGCTGTGGCTCTGATGATTTCCTGACCGAATTTGCGCATCATTACCCCCTGTACGGCCAGGTCTTTATGCGCTTTGGCCACTGCGATCACATTCCTTTGTTCGGGACTGGCATCGATGCCAAATAACAAATCGGGACTGACCAGGTGAAAAAATGCAAGGCATGAGATTGAAAAATTTGTCCATAGTGCATTAGCCGTCTCATTTTTTCTCCGGTTGGTGTGAGGCCCTCAGGCTCTACACCAACTATAGCATCCATGGCCTTGGCGGCAGCCAGGTGGTGACTAACCGGACATATGCCGCACAATCGCTGCACCAGCACCGGAGCTTCCCAGTAGGGGCGCCCCTGTACAAAACGTTCAAAACCCCTAAACTCGACGATATGCAAGCGACTCTGCACCACGTTGTTTTCGTCATCGAGGTGAATGGTCACTTTGCCATGGCCCTCTACGCGCGTGATCGGTTCTATTGTAAGTTTTTGTCCCATTATTTCCGGTATTTTTTACTTCCTGATTCGAATGATTGTATTGCTGGCATTCCCCATCTTTATTGCAATATTATGCACTGGTCTATAATTGTTGTTTACATAAACACTCATTATATCTTTTTCTACCCTATTGACCCATTTTGCACTCAGTCAAATTTGATCAACTCGTAGGGCAATTTTAAAGGATCGCCTTGAACCAATGCCACCAGTGCCTGCCAAATCAAGTCGGCGCGAGGCGGGCATCCGGGCAAATGATAGTCGATGCGCACTATTTCGTGGCAGGGATATACTTTATCCAATATTACCGGCAATTCGGGGTCATTGGGCATTATGCCATTCTCGTTGTTGCCTGCGACAGAGGGGCCATGCAGATAAGCCTCTGCCATGCACTCGCTAAGGGGTATGGCATTGCGCAACGCCGGTAATCCGCCCATTATGGCACATTCCCCAACGGAGACCAATATTTTGCAATGCGCTCTGAAATTGCGGAGCACATGCACATTTTCATTGTTGCAACATCCGCCTTCGATCAGTCCTATGTCGCACATGCGGGTAAACTCCTTAATGTCGTTAATGGGCGATTTGTTGAATTCAACCAACTCTATCAGATCCAGGATTTTTTCATCTATATCTAAAAAAGACATATGGCATCCGAAACAGCCGGCGAGTGAGGTAGTTGCTACTATTGTCTTGTTCATACTCTTGGTCTCTTCTTACAAAAATGTGTGTATATGCTGGGTAAAAAAATTCAATGGTAAATCGCAAATAAATCCGATTGCAATGAGCACTATACCAGGATCTTCACCATCACCACGGAGCCCGGGCTAGCTGTTTTCTACTTCGCTTCCTATGGCTTTATGGTCATATTTTCTAAGTCCGATAGGGGTTTTAAAACCTTCTTCTTTTTTCAGAAGGATGGCACCTACCGGGCAAATTTCACTTGCCTGACGAGCTTCGCTTGCGGTCATATCTTTTGACAGCCGGGTGTCGATGTTGATCTCTACATGGTGTCCACGTTTGCCAAAAGCAAAAATACTCCGACCTTTTTCGTCTTTTATGGCTCTGATACAGCGTTTGCACAAGATGCAACGGTTGTGGTCTTTGATGAGCCGGGGATGAGAAGCTTCCACGCTACGGTGCGGAAATTGAAACTGGAATCGGGGCACCAGCATCTGGTACCTGTAGGCCAGGGCTTGAAGTTCGCACTGTCCGCTTTGCTCGCACGAGGGACAAAAATGATTGCCTTCGGTAAACATGAGTTCGATGATGGCTTTGCGCAAATTTTGAATCTCGGCAGATTTGCTGTCCACCTCCATGCCCTGGGCTATGGGTGTGGTACATGCTGTCATCAGGCGCCCATTGACACGCACACTGCAAATTCTGCATGCACCGCGAGGTTTCAGGCCTTGTATGTGGCACAGTGTCGGGATGTAAATTCCATTTTCCCTGGCCGCATCGGCAATGTTTTGCCCTTTTTGGCCCATACACTCTTTACCATCGATTTTGAATGCTATGAGTTGATTCATTTTCTGCGTCTTTTAGTGGCTGTTAACTATCAATTTCCCGGCTTTCATGGCTTGCTCCAGCCTAAATCCCGTATCAAATTCCACTTCCTTTTGAATGCGCCGCAGATACAGTGATCTGAAATTTTGGAGTGATGAAAGGATAGGATTGAGGGCTGTGTGACCCAGACCACACCGGTTGGCCTTCATGGTCACACTCCATCGTTCTATGTCCATCAAGTCTTGCATCACGCCTTTACCATCTATTATTTTCCGCAGTTTTTGCTTCATAATAATGGGCAAAGTGCGGCAAGGTGTGCATGAGCCGCAAGATTCTTCTATAAAAAAATCTGTAAAGTTGAGCACAATATCTTTGAGCAAATCGCGGCTTTGGTTAATGATGATCAAAGAGCCGCCGGTAGAAAGGTCTTCGTAGCCGAGTATCCTCTCAAATTCGCCTGGTCCGATGCATGAGCCCGAAGGGCCTCCTACCTGTACCGCCTGCACCTCATCGGCACCAACCATATCGAGGATGTCATTGACACTAAATCCCCATTCCACTTCATAAACGCCTGGGAATCTGCAATCACCGGATACGGAAAGCAATTTGGTACCGGTAGATTCTATGGTTCCAAAACCCTTGTACCACTCCCCTCCGTTAAGGATTACCTTCACCACGGCACAAAGGGTTTCTACATTGTTTACTATGGTCGGCTGTTGCAAATATCCCTTTTCCACCGGAAAGGGAGGCCGGTCGCGTGGTTCTCCCCGCTTTCCTTCGGCAGATTCTATCAGAGCCGATTCTTCGCCGCAAACGTAAGCCCCGGCACCAAACTGAATCCTGATGTCAAAATCGAACCCCGGCTTTTGGCCAATATTGGTGCCCAGCAGCCGATGATGGCGCATTTCTTCCAGGATGCTCTCCAAAAATTTCTGAAGGTATTTATATTCATACCTTAGATACAATATTCCCTCAGCAGCTCCTACGGCATAGGCCGCTACCGCCATGCCTTCGAAAAGCAGCCTGGGTCTTTCGGTGAGTATTACCCTGTCTTTGAAGGTGCCTGGTTCACCTTCGTCGGCATTGCAGAATACGTACTTTTTTTCACCGTTAGCCTTGCGGCAAAAATCCCACTTTAACCCTGTCGGAAATCCTGCGCCACCCCGGCCTCTGATATTCGAATGCTTCATTTCTTCTATCACCTGCTGTGGCTCCATTTGTACCATCTTTTTGATAGCCTCGCCAGAAACGTAATCGGAAGAGAGGATGGGGCCTTTTTTCATGATATGATTGTTGACCACCGCCCTGATGAGGTCGAGACTGTTGTTGCCATCGCCGTAGCTGGCCTGGAACATTTCTTCCACCCTTAGCCCATTGCGGATATCCCGTACTATTTCTCTGACCCTAAAGGGCGTTAGCCGGGTGAACACCACCCCATTGATAATGGCTGCCGGCTCCTGGTCGTTCATGCCGATACACGAAGTATTGAACAGTCCGATCATGCCATCTTCGCTCACTCTGCCAAAGGCACATCCTGCTTCCTGCTCAAAAGCCCGCGCTACTTCCTTTCTTCCATGCATGCAGGCCACGGCGCTGTCGTTGAGGTAAATGGTGTATTTACCTCGTGATTGCTGCGAAAAAAAATGATAAAATGAAATGGTTTGTTCAAGATCGACTCGTGATATATCGAGCGTGTGGGCGATCTGCTCTGCTGCCTGATCCTGAATGAAACCAAAGGCATCCTGGGTGTCTATGAGGATGTCCATCAACCGGGTTTTGTCTGCGTGGTACTTTTTGATGATGGCATCAACGGTGGTGTCCATAGGGTTTTAGGTTTAGTGAAAAGAATGGCTAGGTCTGCATAAAACAATCATGAATAGAGGGAATTCACCCACAGGCATGAAAGTCGTTTAAATATAGAAACCAAACTATATAACGCCATGTCTTTAGTAGAATTCCCTCAGATTATTGAACGAGGTTGCGGCC
>JAAUQL010000161.1 GCA_012033595.1 Cyclobacteriaceae bacterium
AACACCATACGCGATGGCCTCAACAAAATCTATCAACCCTACGGCGTCGATTGGGAGGTGGAGGTGCTTGCCCCCTTCACCGACCGCAGTTGGGATGTGGATGGCACCGGCCTGCAAAGCACCGGCTCCAATATGTTCAGCCAGTACACGCCAGAGATGAAGGCGCTTAATGCTGCCTATGGCCTATCCAAAGGATATGACGAAACCTCAGCCTATCTGTTTTATTTTGCCGAGAAACCCGAAGAAGAAAACAACCTGCTTGGCGACATGCCATTGGCCAGCCAGATGGGCTATATTTTCAGCAAAAACATCAACGATGCGGCCATCCACACCATGGCCCACGAGCTCGGCCATGGCGTGTTTCATCTGCGCCATCCGTTTAGTGGCGGAAATGAGAGCCTTAAAGGCACCACCACCAACCTGATGGACTACACCGGCGGCCAAACCCTGACCAAGTACCAATGGGACCAAATCCACCAGCCGAGGCAGGTCCTTTTCCCCTGGCTGCAGGGGGAGGATGAGGGGGCTTTGATCTATGAACCAATTGCCATCAATTTCTCAAGCAAAGCACATGAGATTACCGCATTATTTGAAGGAAAAACGGATATCACCTACGTTACACCGGCAGGAAGGTTCTTAACATTACCCTTGACTTTTAAACCGAATTTCACAGGGAGCTTTGTGAAAACAAAATCTAAAGAACAGGTAATGCCCGCCATCCCCGATGGGGTATTACTTAGTTTTATTGATAACGAAGATGCATACTGGGGGGCACACCTAACCCCAAAAGATGGTTCTTACTATTTTGACGGGTATAGGAAGAGAGAAAACGGAGAATATATAAATGTATATTATGATGAAGACAAGAGTGCTTCACTTGGAACATCTGCAAAGGCATTGCTAGGTTATGATCCTGGGTGTGAACTGGAATTATATGTCACAACCTGCAATGTTGTTAAAGAGTCCGAACAAGGCAACATTGGTGATGGCACTGTGCCCAATTATTTAGATCTGGCTGAACTTGGAACACCTTTCCATACTTTCGCTGAAACCGAACATAATAAATCCTGTTTGGGAGAATTAGGGCAGCAATTTTATTCCGAACAAACTGAAAATGTTGCCGATGAACAGGTTTTAAACAAAATATTTAAAGTAGCCAAACTCATTGATAAAGCCGGATCGCAATTATACGACGATTATAAAACATTAACAGAAAACACCAATGCCAATTATTGGGACGAACGCATCTGGACAGAAGGCGAACAGTTTGATGTGTTTGAAAAAGCTTTAGCTGCTTATAACGATGGGCAGCAAAAATTAGAACAACTTCTGGTATTGTATGAGGATGATAGGGACAAGTTTACCGCTATAGCCTGGATGCTTGTGCAGAAATACTACCAAAGCATACCTGTAGATACCCGGCATTACATCTTGAAGAAGTTGAGCGAGAGTGCCATGTATGGGAACAAGTTTTTTGGCGATGGGCAGGAATTCTTAGCGCTCCGGCTATTAAAAACCATTCCATCCATTGAAGAGGCAAAAGAACTTGTCGGACTATTGAAAGAAAATAACACCCTTAAAAACCTGTACAAAAATATAGATGATGAATTTGGAGGGGATAATTTTTCCAGTTTCATTGTAATCCTTTCCGCTTTTGCCCTTAATGATAAAAACCCAACTGCCAATGCCGACAATATTTATGTTTGGGACGATAGCTTTTTAAATCGTTCTGACATTAATTATAGATGGGGTTTTCAGGAAGATGGCAACCTGTATGTAGATATTTATAAAACAGAATATCAATATACCCCAACTTCAACAGGTGTAAGTTATACGCCCACGAAGGTTCTTGACAAAGAAAAGAGCCTTTCAAATATTGATCCCTTTACATGGGTTCCGGTAAGGTACAGGGGCGAATCAAAATACATCCCCAAACTAGGAGCCGAAAAAGGGAACATCACTTTCGTCCCGGCCATTTATCTTATGGCATTGCAGACCAAGCATACAACAGCCGTAACAGAAGCATCGATAAAAACAGTTGTGAATGTAGGTTCTATATTTATTGGGCTGAGCGCGATAAAAGCCGCAACAACAGCTGTAAAGGTTGTAATAGCTATTGACGCTATAGCCTCCACAGTTGATGTGGTAGTAACTTGGTCAGAAAACGATATTAAGAAACTTAACGGAGGTGAAGGTTTTCTTAAAGGGTATGCTGTTTTTAATGCTGCCATAGGTTTGGCAACTTTCAGTACAGAGAATATAATAAAAGGCTCGGTACGAAGCACAAACAATGTATCCGAATTTTTAATTGGCTGGAATTCTTTATGCAAAAATTACAGCACCAATGCAGAAACCGCAAAACAGCTTGTAAATGCAATTGGTATTGATAACTTTAAAAAGATTGAAGCCAATGCCACTGTTGCTCTTGATATTTTAAAGCAAAACCAAGTTGATGTGGCAGAATTTGCTGAACTTTCAACTTATCACGCCGTAATACTCAAAAATGCAGACGCCATTGATGCTGTTGAAGATTTATTGGATTGGACATCTGTCCTCAGTAAAAACATAGATGAACTTGATGTAGCTCCTACAGGGTATATACTTTCTTCAAATAATGGGCAAAAGTACCTTAAACAAATAGATGCCCTTGATTTAAATACAACAAGACTTACCGTAAAAGATGGTAAAATCGTAAAGTATGCAGATGGCATTACTGATAAATATTTCAAATCGGTAGAGCAATTTGCAGGAACATTTGATAAAGAAAAAAAATTAAGCAATGCAATAAGAACCCAGGCTTTTGACCTGTACAAAGAAAAAAACTGGGAAAAGCTTGAAAAACTCTTTAGCAAAAACAATATTAACGGAAAGTGGCCACCTGCAAATGGGGGGTATAATGTAGAGCAGATTTATTTAAAAGCAGGGCAAAAGTTTGACAGGTATCAATACAAAATCTTAATTGATAGAGATGGTAATTTAGATTTTACTGGAGGTTATATATCACCAATGAATGAAAGTGGGCAGGCATTTGATTATGGTTCAAGGGCATTAAAAGGAAAAGAAAACGAGTATGAAATCTTCTACGAAATAACTTTCAAAAAAGATTTTGATTTTCCTGTTGAACAAGCCGATATCATTCCATGGTGGGGACATCCCGGTAATGGCAAACAAATTGCTTTACCAGCAGATAAAGGGATAAAATGGTTAATTAAAGAAAAATATATTGAGATAAAGCCAATAAAATCACCGAGGGGAAATATTGAAATATCATGATTAATATTGCAATAAAGAACAAAGTAATATCAACAAAAGTTTTTAGCGAACCTGATGACTGGAAATTATTGGAACCCCAAAAAGGTAAAATAAATATTCCGGGAACTTTTTTTCATGGCAGCAAATGGACTTTGTATTTTAATTGTATTTCGTGCGGAAAGGAAACAAAATTTGGAGTATACTATAAAAGCCCGGAATATATTGCTGGTGGAGAATTACATTATGATACCTTTAACAATAAAGAATTTCTCAATGTATTTGGTAAATTATTTGAATTAGATTTGATTGACAAGGGGGTTGATGTGAATAATTTTACAATATTCTATTATCAAATTAAAAACAATGTTGTTTGGCTTGATTATTTTAAATGTAATCACTGCAATGTTCAATATCTTATGACATATTCTACACAATCTGGAGAAGAGCGTCCACCAAAACCTGATTTAGTCCATATCAAGGGCATTTATCAGGTTGAATTCGACGAGGAAGAGTTCTTTAAACTTTACAATAAGTATAAGGTTAATCCTTGATTCCCTTATAATAAACCCATCGCTTAGCAGATATGGCATTTAAGGAATCGTTGTGCGGGTAAAAACCAACATTTACAATAGCTTTAGGCACACCTTCAATCTCCATCATCCCGGGCAACCATACAGACATCAGTATTAGATAATTGGTAGTGTCTTTTGGGAGCATTACATCCACCTCAAAGCATTGAAAGGCTAGAGAATCCCTACACTGTTTTTTGGAAAGGATTTTAGCGCCATATTCCTTAGTGAAATCGGCATTTTCCTCATCATCCAGGTAGGTTGTAGAACTCAGTGGCCTTATCAGGTACCTCCAGGAAGTGTCCCCCCTTTTGCACCCGCTGATTGTGAAAAATAAAAAGGCAGCAAACAACAAACTAAACTTCATAAGCCATCCTATTTTTGGCGTGCTGTATAAGCCCGGTGAGCGAATACATAATATGTACCCTGTCTTCTTCCGGCAGTTTTTGTATGATCATTATTTTATCAATAAGGCTTTTATCCAGTTGCATATCGGTTTTTCCCACCAGATAATCCAGAGAAATGCCCGATGCTTCTGCCAATTTTGTAGCCACCTCAATAGAGGGCATGGCCTCTTCGCGTTCATACCTTCCCAAAACATTGGGGTGTACGCCAATTGCCCTGGCCAGTTCACCTTGCCCGATTTTTCTTTCTTTTCTAAATGTTGCAAGCCTTAAACCAAAACCCATATCCGTATTATTAAACCTTATTTGTTGTTGGTTTTACAAATATACGAACCTTTTGTGCTAGAATAAAATTCCCCATCTGGCGCTGTGGCAGCACCATTGTGCAGGACGTGAACCTGCCCGCCATCATCTTCTCCTGGAACCAGTTCGGCACCGTGCCCGTGGGCGGCGGCATCCAGTACTACCACTTCGAGCTCTTCGAGGTGCTGCCCTACGATGCCAACCCCGAAGATGTGGTGCGCACCCAGTTGCCCATCCACAGCGAGGAGGTGATCGGCACCCAGTTGATCTATGACCTCAGCAAGCCCTCCCTTTTCGAGGGACAACAATACGCGTGGAGGATCAGGGCATTTGACCCCACCGACCAGGTGTATTATAAAAACGACGGCTACAGCACGGTGTGCACCTTTACCATAGCCCAACCCGCACAAGACATCGCCAGCGAGCTGGACTTCCGTGCCAATGCCATCAGCATGGCACTGGCCGAGGTGGAGTGGCAGCCCGAAGACGGGAAGATGTACGTGGTGGCCCACCGCAGGGCAAGTGATGGCACCGAATTCCATTGGTTCACCGACACGGTGCGCGGCCCAAAGCTCATGGTCCGCGGCCTGACGCCCGGCACCACCTACGAGGTGAAGATCGCCGAACAGCTTGAAGACAAGACCTACGGCCCCTACAGCGGCACACAGACCTTCCGCACCTTCGACTACGAGGCCTACGACTGCCAGAGCGGCCCGACCAGCTTCGAGCCCCCGGCCAATATTCAACCCTTATTGATGCTGGTGCCCGGCGATGTGGTGCAGGTGGCCGACTTTGAGATGGTGGTGGTACAGGCCTCGGGGCAGCATGGCAAGTTTAGCGGACTGGGCACCATCTATGTGCCCTGGCTCGGTCCCCGTCTGGCGGTCACCTTCCAAAACATCGGCATCAACACCGACAAGCAGCTCATCAGCGGCGAGATCAACTTTGTGCAGGAGGTGAGCGTGGATCAGCTGATCGGGAAACTGCCCGAACCCGCCGCGGTAGATGCGGCCATCGTGCTCACCTTCGCCGTCAATGATGCCTCGCAAATGGTCGTTTCCATCGATGGCGACCAGGTCACCATTCACGGCCCCGACGACCGCATCGTCAGCTACAAAGTGCCCGGTGCGGCCAATGGATTTACCATCGCCGACAGCAAAGGCAATGTCTATCTGGCCACGCCCGGCGATGATGGGAAGCGGGTGAAGGTGGAGAAGATTGGCAGCAAGGGCCAGGACGACGGATGGCACAAGGACGTGGCCGAAAGGCTCAACCAACTCGATCCCGACAACAGGGTCACCTTTGCCAATGGCGGTGCCTTCGCTTTCGATAGCTACGATGAGCAGTATGAAGGCACTCCCCACGCTAAGGAATTCGAAGTGCTTGGCGATGGGTATTATGTGCCCTGGAAGTTTATCCCCAAAGGACAGGGCGACAAGGTACGGGCAGAGCTCAAAGGCGACCTCGATCCGG
>JAAUQL010000162.1 GCA_012033595.1 Cyclobacteriaceae bacterium
ACCATACATCACTACAATCGACTTTCTAAACACAAAACCCCGATTCCAGCACGCAGTACATGATTTGTACAAGAAAATATCTTAAAATTTGTGTTTTCGATGCCCTTCCGGTGCAAGTTGGGTTAAATGACTACCTGAGCGCGTATGGCGTAGATCCCAACATCAAAACGCCTGCGATGGACAAGCTCGCTTCACAGGGCATGGTTTTCACCAATGCGTATTGCAACGGTGCCTGGTGCGCTCCATCCAGGGTTAGTTTGTTGAACGGTTTTTATCCACACACCACCAATACCTACCGGGGGCAGACCATCCGGCAAAATCCCGTATTCCGCGAAGTGAAAAACATATTCCAACACTTTCGGCAACACGGATATCAGACTTTTGGCACCGGTAAAATATTTCACAATGGGCACGAGGAAGACGTATGGACAGCCTTTGGTGAGGAAACGGACTATGGCCCCTGGCCGGTGAAGGACGGAAAAATCATTATGCATCCCGATATGCCCCAAAAATTTCGGGACATGGTGAAAGTGAGTCCGCAATTTTTCTCTACGTCGCCCATCGTACCATCTTCTCATATTGATGGATGGTATTACTCTACCAATCCGCATAGCATTGAGCACGCTACGATGTTCAAAGCAGCAAATGAAAACAAGATTGATTTACTTCCGGATGAGAAAAGTGCGGATTTTGCCATAGATATTTTGAAACGAAGCCACACCCAACCATTTTTCCTGGCGGTTGGCCTGGTTCGGCCTCACACCCCAAATTATGTTCCAAAAAAATACTTCGACATGTTTCCCCCCGAAAAGATCATGCTGCCGGAAATACTGGAAAATGACCTGGACGATGTCGTGTCAGATCTACAATACCAGGAGGGAACAACCGCATTTGGGCGTCAGTTGAGTTTGATCCTGGAGGGTTTTGGCGGCGAAATTGGCTGGCGAAAGATGATGCAGGCCTACCTGGCAAGCATTGCCTTTGCAGACGACCAGATCGCCCGCGTGATGACCGCCCTGGAAAACAGCCCCTATGCCAACAATACCATTGTGGTGCTCACAAGCGATCACGGATACCATACCGGGCAAAAAAACTTATGGTTTAAGCAGACCCTGTGGGATAGGGGCACCCGGGTGCCCTATTTTATCCATGCCCCGGGCTTTGCTCCCGGTGTCTGCGCTCAACCTGTGTCACTGATCGATATTTATCCTACACTGAACGATCTGGCCGGACTACCGGTACAACCCAATGGCATACACGGGCCAAATATTGAAGGACATAGTTTAAAGCCGCTTTTGCTCCATCCGGATGGCAGTTGGGAAGGGCCCAAAGTAGCTTTGACTTCCACAACAAACGATGCGCTATTCGGGATTAACTTTACAGTAAGATCTGAAAACTACCGTTATATCCTTACGCGCAGCGGACAGGAAGAATTGTATGATCTGTTGCAGGATCCCAATGAATGGAGCAATCTGGCAGATAAGCCGGAATACGGGAACATAAAACAAGAACTCCGAAATCAACTGACATCACTTGTAGCATTCCAATAGCGAAGGGGCAGCTACAGCAAATATTCAACACTGGAAAAAATTAGAACAATACATGGAAAACCGAAGAAATTTCATCAAAAAAACGGTGCTTGGGGGTATGGCTATGCTTGCCGGTGCCCGGGCGTGGTCGAATGAGGTGCCGGATGTGGTGGTGAAAGACGTGAAGGCCCTGGCGTATCAGAAAGGATCTGACCGGGCTTTGTATGTGCGCATTGAAGCCAGCAATGGTACCATTGGCTGGGGCGAATGCAGCCCCAATGGAATTGGCGTCATTCAAACCCTCGTCAAAGATTTGCTGGCTCCGCTGGTAACTGGCGCGAGTCCCTTCGATACCGAAAAACTGTGGGAGGAAATGTTTTGGACAAACCATGACCTCGGTGCCGGGGGCGCGCTTACCTATGCCATTGCAGGGGTGGACAACGCGCTCTGGGACCTGAAGGGAAAGCTGCTGGGGGTACCTGTGTATGCTTTGATAGGGGGCAAGCTGCGCGATCGCGTCCCTGCGTATGGCGGTTTCGGAATCAACGGCGGTAAAGTACCCATAGCCAAAGCCACCCAACGGGCTGTAGGACTGGCAGAGCATGGCTTTAAGATCGTTAAGCTACGTGCCCAGATTCGTGAAAATAACCTCAACCCTGCTGACGACCCGACCATTGAATATTACAAGGCCATCAGAAAAGCGCTGCCAAGTGAGGTAACGCTCTTTGTAGATCCGAATGAAGGATATACCGCTTTTCGTGCGATAGAGGTGGGCAGGGCACTGGCCGATCTCGGCATGCCCTATTTCGAAGCGCCCTGCCCCAACGAAGCCATGTCAGACACCCGCCAGGCGGTGGAAGCGCTTGATATCCCGGTGCTTACCGGCGAAAAATGCTACAACCGCTGGATGTTTAGGGAGTTGATCGAAAAGGCCAATCCGGACATGATCAATCCGGATTTTTCCAAATCTGGCGGCATTACCGAAGGCTTAAAAATATGCCACCTGGCACAGGTTCATCATAAAATGATCGTACCGCACAATACCAAGCCGATGCTGGCCAGCGCAGCTACGATACAAATATTGGCATCGATCCCCAATTGCGGGCCGATGGTCGAGTATATCGAAACGAGTCTTTACCCGGGCATCTGCTCCATCTTTGATCAGGGCATTGAGTTCAGCGATGGCGAAATGCTACTGCCCAAGGGAGATGGCTTGGGGCTGGTGATCAATGAAAAGAGAGCTAAACAACTGTTTGGCTACTGATTCGGAGGGCTCAAATTAGGTTTGCTTAACGTATGGTAAACAGACACAATGAGTGAATTTGAGTTACAAAGTAGGAATGGCCAATTGGTAATTTGAAAATGATGAGAAAACAAAAAACATATTTGATGATAAAGAAAGCGACTTTTTTGTGTCTGGCTTTGGCCTGCTTATGGCACCTTTCGCCTGTGGCGTATGGTCAGCAGCAGCATACTGACGCATTGCCCAACATACTGTTGATATTGTCAGACGATCACAGCTATCCGTATCTGAGCTGTTATGGAAATGAAGCACTGAAGACACCTAATTTAGATGGATTGGCTAGCGAAGGATTATTATTTACCAACGCCTATACCACCGCCTCCCAGTGTGTGCCTTCCAGGGCTTCCATTCTTTCCGGCCGAAATGTCATTGACATTAAAATGACTCGCTTTTCTGCCCCACTTCCCCGTGAGGTAAAGACCATTCCAGACTATCTGCGGGCACAAGGCTACTACACCGGAATTTGCGGCAGGCACTATCACCTCGATGGATCGGGTCGAATGCCACAAGAAACGGCAGATGCATTCGAAAAGTACAAGCTGGTCACATTTCCCGACAGGGTAGATTATTTAAAGGTTGGTTCCGATGCAGAAGTGATTGAGCAATTCAGGGAATTTCTCGATCAGGCACCGGCAGAGAAACCATTTTTTATGTGGATGAACTACAGCGACCCGCATCGACCCTTTACCGCTAAAGCCTTCGAACCTGATCCGGGACAGCTTACCGTGCCATCTGGTATGCCAGACCATATCGAAGTTCGAAAAGACCTTGCAGGCCATTTTGGCGAAATCAATCGCCTGGATGTACATATAGGTCAGGTGCTTGAAGAACTGGAAAAACGATCCCTCAAGCCAAACACGATGGTGATCTTTATGGGCGACAACGGCGCTGCACTTTTGCGCGGCAAGGGAACGCTGTACGATCTTGGCATTCACGTGCCGCTTATCCTGCGCTATCCCGGACGAATAGATGCGGGAAAGACTACCGGGGCGCTTGTATCCGGAATCGACGTGTTGCCTACCATCCTTGAGGCAGCGGGCTTGTCGCCCGATAAGGAAGTATCAGGTAAAAGCTTTTTGCACGTGCTCCAACCCCATACTTTTAAGGCTCACGAGTACATTTTTGCCCAACGCGGACCTCATGGTTCGGGTTTGCCTTTGCAATCGGCCTATTTCGATTTGATCAGGACAGTATTCGACCACCACTACAAACTGATCTACCATGCCAACTGGCAGGTGCCATACGCACCGGTTGATTTTAATAGTTCGAAGATGTGGCATGAACTGGCCTTGCTTCATGATCAGGGTCAACTGCCGGTGCAGTTTAGCCGTGCTTTTTTTCTGTTCCACGACCTATGTTTGAGCTCTACGACCGCAAAAACGATCCGGATGAACTGCACAATCTTATTGACCATGATGAATATGCCGGGATTGCCCATCAGCTCAAAGCAAGACTTCATGAATGGATGATCGTGTACCAGGACTATTTGCCCTTGCCTATACCACCCGAATCCCGAAAATAAACTTGAAATGATATCACGTAGAAAGGCCATAGGATTGCTTACAGCCGGCATAATGACTCCGGCAGTCACCAGATCGTTAAATTTGCATCAGACAAGTAAACCGCTAAAACTCCACACTGTGCGTGCTGAGATTCAACGCCACTTTGATACATTGCAAATACCAAATCGAGAATATGGTGCCTACTTTACCGGACCCGATCGTCAGACTGACCTGTATGCTTCCTGCGACATTGCCATTGCCCGGCACATTATGGGAGAAAATCTTAAAAAATCACTTTCCAAAGCACAAAGGCAGCAATGGTCAGGGTACATCAATTCTTTTCAATCTCCTGAAGACGGCAGCTATTCCGAGCGCTATCATCACACACAGTTGCATGCCAATGGCATGACTATCGGTGCCCTGAGTGTGCTGGGTGAAAGGCAAAAATATCAGGTGAAACTGTATGATGCCTTCGATACGCCAGATAAAGTAGTGCCCTGGCTGGAGCAAATCAATTGGGCGAAACAATGGGGAGCTTCACATCTTTTCTGGGGAGGGGTTCATTGCTACAGCCTGAGCAGTGGCTGCACCCAAAATTGGCTCAATACCGTTTTTGACTGGTTGAATAAGAATTTGGACAAAGACACCGGTTGGTGGAGAGCAGGCACAGTGTATGCTGACCGCCACCAGCCATTGGGAGGCAGCGTTCATATTTTGCCAATTTACCAGCATCACCACCGGCAGTTTCCCTATCCTGAAAAAGTGATTGATAGTGTATTGGCACTTCAATTGCCAAATGGGCGATGGCTGAATCGGGAAAAGGATCGTACACAGGTGATGCACTACCTGGAGCTGGATGCACTTTATGCATTCAAATACATGATGGAGCTGGCCCCGGGCTATCGTACAGGTGATATATATGATGCACTACACCGCTATGCCCGCCTGGTGCTCCAATATTGGAATGATCCTGATCATGCATGGAAAAACCTGCATCCGCACCGTATCCTGTCGATAGTTGGTACCTTTGGCTTGCTTCAAAACCTGCTACCCAAACAGTTTGTTGACGACAGAACCTGGACGGATATTTTCAGCGATATAAGACTTTACCATGCCAAAGCAGTGGAGGCAAAATCCTGATATGGAGGAGAAGTAGCCACCATCAATAGATACAAAAGAGCAGCCTTGGGCTCATTGCTCCTGCGGAATGGGTCTAAAGCCTCCTGGTACCCTTGGGTGCGAATACGTCATCGGTAACTGTCTGAATCAGGATGCGCAGGTTTGCAGGATGACCAGGATTAATAAAAATTCAGACCTCCTGACTTGACCATCGAAATATAGCAAAAAGGGCGAAAAGTCGTAAATTGTCATTGTCGCAAAAACGCTATAGATATGCAGATGCAAATGCCAATATTTCCAACAGGAACCAAGCTGATTAACAACACCACAGGTTTTCGCAAGCAGGATGACATGGTGTATTATCTTCACAATGGTTCGCCCATATT
>JAAUQL010000163.1 GCA_012033595.1 Cyclobacteriaceae bacterium
AGATTTGGCTACAAGGAACAGGTATTGGGCGTTGCCATCAAAATAAGACTGATCTTTTAGTGCGCTTCTGATGTCGCGCATTTCTTTGGTAAATGCAGCCATATCAGGTAATTCGGTATCCAAACCTTCTACATCGTTTTCTTCAAAATCTACATTTAGCCTTGCTGCTACGCTTACATCCCAAAAGGTAATGGCTCCTTTGTAAATGTTGTCAAGAGAATCTTTTAGGGCTCTGGCCTCCACAGTGTAGTCATTGTTCACTGGTACAATGACCAGTTTCATGTTTTGCTTGTTGTAGCTTACCAGGTTCAGGTGGCCTACGGCTATACGGGTACCATCGTCCTGTGTGTAGTAGGCAATAATATGGTCTTCGTTTTCGTGGGGCTGGCCGGTTACAATTACTTCCCAAATGCTGTCTTTGGCATTAAAATTATAGTTTAGCGGGCCACTTACGCTCGACTCTATGGTTAAGCGAGTGCGAATGCTGTCGGGCACCCCGGTGGTTATCTCCATCACCACCTTGTCGTTCATGCCGTTGCTTTGCGTCGATTTCCAATGTACCGGGTAATCTTTTTTGTTTACCTTTTCCTTGCTGTAATCCGCCTGGAACGCAGAGATATCTTCGGGATATTGGTCAAAACCAAAAAACTGGTTTTTGGCGCGTTTAAATTTTACCAGGGTAATGGCATAGGCAGCGGTGTCACTTACATTTGAGGCTACATCGCTATTGTCTCCGGTTCCCCCTGTCCCGTCAAAATCCAGTTCATCCGTAGTAACATCTGTGCTATCGCCATTTACTACAATAATGGGTGGTACCTGGCTAAAGTCGGTGACAATAGTGTCACCACCGGCAGTAATAATGGTGGTATCGCCGGTAATGATGAAATCTTCGCCTCCGAGGGTGACAATAATACTGTCGCCGTCTTCGTAAGGATCGCCTACGTTGGGATCGCCGTTTGAGTCAGTATCTGAATCATCATCACCCGCCAGCATATCATTTAGATCGGCTAATACACTGTCTACACTATGGATTTTCAGTTCGCCTTTAACGGATTTAATGCTTCCACTGGTGAGCTGCATGCTTTGGTTTACACCAATATTGGTAAACTCGGAGTAAATGGGGGCATGGCCAAAGGTTTTTACAAACAAAATACATTTGCCAGTGAAGCTTCCGTTGGAGCCTTCGGCTTCGGTAACCAGGGCAGTAAAACCTCCGGCATTAATGCGGTCGCCAATGCGCAGGGTGGGCAATGGAGGACTGTCATCAATATCGGGCACCCCTGCCCCTTTGCCACAAACAATCTCTGCTGTGTCGGCAGCCGGAGTGGCAAACTCTTTTATTTCGGAATACTTGCTTTCAATGGTCCCGCAAAGGGCTTTTAGCTGGTAGCGGTACTTGCTCCCGGGTTTCAGGTCTTTCAGGTTGCTGTAGGGCATAATGCCTTCGTTGTGGTACCAGGTGCTCCAGGTGCCATCGGCATTTTGTTCGCTGTAGCTAAGGGTAAACTGGGTATTTCCTGGTAGCGAAGTCCATTCAACACGTGCTTCTTCGGGGCTGATAATTCTATCCGAAAAGGTATTGGGTGGCATACAGGCCTGCCCAAAAGTAAACACCAGTATTTCGGAATAGCCGTTGTTTTTAAACAGGTCGCGGCCTTCGGTGTCGTAGGCACGCAAGCGGCATACGTATTTTCGTCCGGGGGTGAGCTCGGGCTCAGCAGGGCCGTAAACCAGCGAAGTGTTGCTGGTAACAGTCTGGTACAAAGGTGCAAAAGAATTGATGGCATCACCGGGGGCACGGTCTTCGGGCCATAATTCCACAATGGTAAACTCGTATTCGGTGGTAAAAGCAGCGTTGGGCGAGCCGGTGTTCATCGGCATCCAGCTGAAGTTGACAAACTGGGGGTAAGTAGCTGTCAGTAAGCTGTTTTGCATGGGCAATGTCCAGTGTGGAGGGTCGTTTAACACGAGCCAGCCTACTGTCATCCCAGCGTTGGAAAGTACAATGCCAGGGCGATCAAATGACATGGCTTCTACAGAAAATTGATACACTCCTTCGGGAAGTTTCCCGGTTTTTACAAATTCGTTTTTGCTAATGCCTGAGAATGTCAGGTTAGCAGGGTTCAGGTAGCTTTCCAGGTCGGGACCGCTAAGGATTAATGGGACACCGCCATTTAGCTCAATGGGCTGGGGACGGTAATCATCGCGGGTACGCAGCTCAATGCCGTTGCCCTTGATGGTTACCCGCAGGGTAATGTCAACACGTGGCTCCATCGGATCCTTTAGCATCATGTTTACCATCAGTTTGTTGCTGCTGATGGATGCATAATCGGATAGGTACACCGAATAGGGTGGGGTAATGGTGATGTTGGACTGGATGGGGTAGTTTTGGGCAACTATCCTACATGTAATAATAAGCAAAGCAAATATAAGGGCTGTTTTTTTCATCTAGACTTTTTTGTTAATGGAACGCAGATGACACTGATTGAAAGGATTTACGCAGATTTATTGGAGCACAAAGTAGCGCTAAGTTTTTCACAAAGTTGCTCGAAGTTTTTCTTTTCTCTGTGAATCTCTGTGCTATCTCTGCGTATCTCTGTGAGATAACCTCTGTCCTCCAGCTATTATTCATTTTTCAATCAAGTTTTGGTAGTTTAGAAATATTTCTGGTTAAAATTTTCATCTGTTCAATGGCTATTTCATTTAGTTTTAACAAGTCTGACTGATTGAGCAATTCCTTCTTTTATTAAAAGGGCATTGATTGTTTCCAGGTTTGCAAGGCATACCAGCTGAGAAACATCTGCATAGTCACGTATATTTCCTTTTTCTTCAGGATTTTCTTCTCTCCATTGCTTTGCAGTTTTACCAAAAGGGCTACGTTAAGCACATCTGCTTCGGTAGCAAATACAAAGGCAGCTTTTTTTTGACTAATATTTTCAGGGATGAGGTTTTGCTTTATTGCATCGGTATGTATATGGTAGTTTATTTTTGTTAAATTCCGTTTAACATCCCATCCTAATTGCTTTTGCTCTTCTTCTTTTAAACGCTGGAATTCTTTTATCAAGAAAATTTTAAACTTAGGAGAAATCCACGAAGCAAACTCAAAGGCGATATCCTTGTGGGCATAAGTGCCACCATAACGTCCTGCTTTTGCTATAATTCCAATAGAATTGGTTTTTTCAGTCCATTGTTTTACCGACAAGACAAAACGGTTGAGCCCTGCCTGATTTTTTATTCCCTCGAATTCGGGGGAATTAAATCCAGGGTTGTAAATTTCCTCCCAAATACCTAAAAACTCAATTGTGTTTTTATTTCTCAACCATTTCTCAATCAAGGCCAGCCCATTTTCAATTCCCTTTACCATGTCAGTTAAAGAAATGTAGTCTTGCTCGTTTGTATCGATAATAGTTATTTTACTTCCTTGTACTTCTATTTTTTTGCTTTTAAGGCTCATGCCTGCTATTTTTTTTATTGAGAATGATTTTTTTCGAATCTTTTCTTCGATCTTTGCGATTCTGCCTTCCAATTTTTTGCATCACAAAGTAGCGCTAAGTTTTTTCTTCTCTCTGTGGTTCTCTGTGTAACAATCTTCATCTTCGCCCTTCTGTCTTCTGTCTTCCAACTTTTGTCTTTCATCTTTTTACTTTTGTCTCATTTTTTCACCACAGATATCACAGATTATTCACTTCGTTCATGAGAACGCTGCGCTTAGTTTCCACAGATTTATTTCTCTGCGCATCTCTGTGTTGCCTCCGTGAATCTCTGTGTATCAATCCTTGCGTCTAGTTTTCCTCCTTTTTATTTTCAGTTTTCTTCTTTTTCCGCTCATCTTTTGTTGCAAATGAATAGCTATACCCCAGAGTAACAGTATATTCAGTAAAATCAGGGCGACCTTCTGCAGTTTCTGATTTATTTAAAGCTACCAGGCTCAAGTTTAGATTATGCTTTTTCTTTAGATTGTAGGAGGCGTTCACCCTGAAGTTGACGATGCTGCTTGTTAGTTCTTCATTTATATAAGCCTGGTTCCATGCTATCGAAGCAGTCGTACGCAGCGTTTTTTCAAAAAACACCCTGCTAATGGAGGCCATCGGACCTACCATGGCTGAGTAAGCATTCGGCATTTCTGTGTAATTTCCTGTAGCTGCAACTGTAATCGACATGTTTTTAGGAACTAAACTAATTGTATAGCTTATATTACCATTGTAAAATGATGAACCTGAGTTCGGATTGCCCTGTTGCTCATTGGCTGCTAATTGAGCACTTGCATTAAGGTTTAAAAATTGCTTTTTATCAGTATCAGCCGGATCACCAATTAAATAGGATACATTTGCATTGGCGCTTTGAGTTAACTGTGTAAAGTTCAGTGTATCAATTCTTTCAACATTTTGGTTGTAGATGGTTGTATCATACAGAGGACGAATATTAGTAAAACTGGTAAAGTTTGAGTAAGATGCTGCAAAATTCCACTTAGGTGATGGCGAATAATTCATGTTTACCGAGCCAACCGTTTTTTTCATGGTTGATAGTTTATCATCGTCCAGATTGTTTCTTTCAAAACCCACATTCACAGCCAGTTGCATTTTTTGTTTTAATAAGGATGTATTACCATTACAGTAATTTTCTCCAAATCGTTATTAAAATAATAGGCTCCCATAGTTTCGTAGCCAGGATCGATATGTTCATAGGCAAGTCCCACTCCATAGGAGCCTCCTGAATAATTTAACGATGTTTTATAGGCATTGTAATACTCGCTTGAAACCGTAGGAGAGAACAGTCCTTTAAGGTTTGCAAATAAAAATGGAACATCTTCAGTTTGCTTTTCAGACCTGATATCCCTTGTTATTGCAGTACTTGCATATTCTGCTTCAAGTTTTATCTTTTTAAGGATCATCTTCCCCCCTTTAATGCCCACCACAAGGTTTTCCCCGGGCTTTACTTCTGATTCTTCCGAAACATTTTCTAATGAATTAACGTCATCTTCTGCCTTAAAAAACATGACATCAACATAGTCGCTTTCTTTTTTCACCCCAAACTTAAACCCGTAGCCCATTCTTTTATAAACAGGTGTAATATTTTCAGAAGTATCTTCTTCAATAGCTTCGTGTAATCTTCCATAAAATGTACTGATGTTAAAAATCCCAGGGGTGAGTTCTGCCCCTCCGCCTAAAAAGGTATATCCATTATAAGTATATGGCGAAAAGGTCATGCTGCTGTATCCTCCGTGCAATTTTATCCATTTGTAGTATGGAGTCATTCCATATCGGTCATAAGACTGAAAAGGAGGGGTTTGGTATTGGTTTTCCTGATCTGAGAATGAAAAAGTAAAAGGAAAATTCCATCCATAAAATGAGACATTTAAATTACCTGAAAGATAGTAGGTGTAAGGCGAACGTCGACTATCGATCCCATCCGCTCCGTAAAATACCTGGTTTGCCGAAATTCCCCCGGTAAACTTAAAAGGTCTTTTTTTAAAGCGATCAAACATATGTTCAACATCTCCAACGCTTAAATCCTGACCGAAAAGTTTGCCTCCTATCACAAGTAAAAGGATAATGAGGCTTATTTGTTTTATTTTGTTCATTTTCATTTTAATAGAACGCAGATGACACTGATTTAACGGATATAAACGGATTTTCCTCTCTGTGTATCTCTGTGAAATCTTTGTGCAACTCTGTGTAATAATTCCTGATTAATTTCAAATTTCTAAGTTCTAGGTTCAGATTGTTAAACACTGTCAGGAGCAAGCACACTGACAGGTTTTTTTATTTTACCACCCTGTACAACCTAAATTCG
>JAAUQL010000061.1 GCA_012033595.1 Cyclobacteriaceae bacterium
TGAGAAATGCCGCCAATGCGATTGGTAATCTAAAAGATTCAACACCACCGAGAGATTTCTTTCAAAGAATAAGTTTCAGGAAAAGAAATTCCATGTGTTGCATTTTGATCAAGTGAGCGTAGACAGCTATGAAAAAGATATCCCTGCTGAAAGATTTCCTATGTCCCTTTCGTGTTTATGCAAGCAAGACTTATAAAATGGATGTTGTTCGGTTTCATATACCGTACACCGATGATATAATTCTATTGAAATATCGGCCTGTAATACTCTCCAAAATTATTACTTTTTCATAATAGTTATATTAGGCTAAGGGTTGTCTAATTTTTTAATGATTTATAAGTATATTTATTTTTCAAAAGAAAAGTTCTTTGTCAGATCGTTTTCAACTCAGGTAGTTTTAAATGGGCGCATTTGAATTCAAAAAGCTCGACACCTATTCGAACACCTGTTTGATAAGACTCATTGTAATCGATTGATTATCAATATATTTAAGGTTTAGGTTGTGGTCCAGTACAGCCCACTCAAATAAATGACATACACACAAAAAGCCTCTAATTTCTCAATTTGAGGCTTTTTTGTTGTGCGCCAGTCAGTTCTTGATCTCCTGAAAATGCATTTGAGCGCAGTTGACCTGAGGTGGTGATGCGATCCTTGTCATCGGCCTTGATCCTTTCAGGGCATCAGTCAAAATCTCTTTCACCATGCATTATTCTACTCCTTTTCAGGCTATAATGTGAACATTTTGAAGACATTAATGGCATTTTATCATTTTTCGTGGCTTATTCACGTAAGTCATCATATGCAATCTCAAATCTGAAACTTATCTTATGCTGCTACTTTTGTTCTATTTATCGCTTGCGCTGGTCATTTCCTTCCTGTGCTCCATTATGGAGGCGGTTTTGCTTTCGACGCCGGCCTCTTTTTTGAAGGTAAAGGAAGAAAAGGGACATGCCTGGGCCAAAGCCTTTATGGATTTGAAAATCAATATCGACAAGCCCCTTTCGGCCATACTTTCTTTGAATACCGTGGCGCATACCGTAGGTGCCGCGGGGGTGGGCGCACAAGCCACTAAGGTCTTTGGTGAGGCGTATTTCGGTCTCGTTTCAGCCATTCTCACCATTTTGATTTTGGTGATAACCGAAATTATTCCCAAAACCATCGGGGCCAGATATTGGCGAAATTTATCCATGGTGTCTTCTGTCATTATTCGCGGCATGATCTTCATCACCTTCCCGCTAGTGGTGATGTCGGCGGTCATTACCCGGTTTATTTCCAGAAACAAGCATGAGCGAACCACAAGCAGAGAAGAAATAGCCGCCATAGCTGATATAGGAGCTGATGAAGGAATTTTTTCTAAAAAGGAGCACCGCATCATTCAAAATTTGCTCAGGCTAAAAAATGTAAAGGCGACAGAAATCATGACCCCACGCGTGGTTGTGGCTCTGGCAGACGAAGAGCTGGCCTTGAGGGATTTTTTGAAAAACAAAGACTATCTGAAGTTTTCTCGCATTCCCGTTTATGCCGGTAACGACGAAAATATAACAGGCTACGTGATCAGGCAAAAGGTTTTCGAAAACTGGCCGAAGACCAGCATGATTTGAAATTGAAGCACATAAAGCGCGACATTGTGAAGGTTTCCAATAATATAGTGCTGTTTCCGTTGTGGGAAAAACTTCTGGAAAAAAGGAACATATCGCCCTGATAATGGATGAATATGGCGGTGTGGACGGTATCGCGACTATGGAAGACATCATAGAAACACTGCTGGGTCTGGAAATAATCGACGAAAAGGACACCGTGCCCGATATGCAAAAATATGCGATGGACAGGTGGAACGAGCGACAGGCCAAATACAATATCCTGGACAATCTGTAATTTCCGGGTGATGTCCCGACTGACTGATGAGTGGCAGGATAGTATGCCCGTATGCCCGGTTACAGGAACTACTTCACCTTGCGTCCTCCGCGTAACCTCTGCGCCCTCTGCGTGAAAAAAAATCTCATGCAAAGAAAAATAAGAACCTAACCTTTCCCTTTGCGCCCTCCGCGTGTACTCTGCGTCCTCTGCGTGAAAAAAATCCTCCCAGTGTGAAAAAACTCCTCCGCCTGAACTCTGGCTAAGATTGCAAAAATCTCACAAAGTCCGCATGTTTTTTTAGCTTTCGCGAAAGCAAATAAAATTTGGCCAGTACCACTACCAAAGCCAGCCGAAAGACAAGATAGCCCAATGGCACCAATACAAAAATGAAAGAAGCCAGAAATCCCTCCGAGAAAGGATTGCTTAAGCCAATGGGACTTTTGAGGTACATTTGGTAAGAAAATTCAAATATCGTGTGGCTCAGGTAGAAGATCAGCGCCAGGGCAGACATCAGGTAAGCATTTGTTTTGCCCAGACGGCTGAGGAGCCAATACACCAACCCGACCAACAACAGCACCAGGGTATGCCGGAAATGGTTTTCATGAAAAATCAATGAAAACGACGCTGTTACCAGAGCCATAAAGAAGAATATGATGCCAAATGACCAGACGCCCTGTACCGACCTGGCAGCATCCTGAAGCCAATCGCGTACCTGACCCAATTTGATGTTGTACGCAATTTGTGCCGACTTATCGCCGTATTGCGGATAGCCACAAAAATCACATAGCGTCAGCCCGGTGGCCATAGGCTTTTGGCAGTGCTTGCACCTGGCTATTTCTTTAGGCTCAGTGTTCACTCCGACCGGGTATAGACTATTCGGATTCCTTCTTCTATGCCATATTTATCGCAAAACCGGCGGCGGTTTCTACAACATATTTAGATCGTTTGAAGGATGGAATAGGTGATTCTGAATATGGCATGGTGTGCTTATATATCGTTACGATCTCCTGATCGGCATTGACATAAATAATGTCGAGTGAGAGTTTGGTATTGCGCATCCAGAAGGATTGATGCGAATCGTGTTCCATGATAAAAAGCATCGCCTTGCCATAATCCATGGCGCTGCGGTACATCATGCCCTGGGTGCGCTCGGGGTCATTGTCGGCTATTTCAATATCAACTGTTACCAGGGTGTCGCCTTGGGGGCTGACAAAAGAAAGTATTCCTTCTTTGGAAAATTGAGGCTCTACGGCAATGGAACTGCTGGTTTTTTCCGGTACTTCAGCCTTGTTGTAAAACAAAGACCATAGCAGGTACAAGGCTCCTAAAAATAAGACACCGATTGCAATCTTGTACCAGTTGTTTTTCTGTATTCCCACTTTAATTGAATTAGGGTGCAATTTATTTTGGTATAAGAATATATGAAACGTTTTCAGCATAAAATATTGGCCTCAATCCCGTCTTTATCTGGCGGCAGCAAAAAGGCTCCACATGCACGACATCTCACAAATCCATGGCTTGGATTAATCCACCCCTATTTCATGGATTCAACTCCGATTTAATTATTTTTAAGCTTTTATAACCCAATAGATTTTTATTATGAAACACCTACAATTATTTTATTCCTTTCTATTTACCACCTTTTGGCTCCTTATGGTTACCTCATGCTCGCAACACGAACCAGCCAGCCAAAGCATACCCCTGCCAGAACATCCCCGCCCCGATTTTGAACGTGCGGACTGGGTCAATCTCAATGGCTCGTGGAATTTCGAATTTGACAGCCTCAACCTTGGCGAAGCTGAAAAATGGAATGAAGGCAATACTGATTTTTCGCAACAGATCATTGTGCCTTTTCCATGGGGCTCTACCCTCAGCCGTGTTGCTGACGAAGCAGACATTGCCTGGTACAAAAGGAACATCACCATACCTGCAGACTGGAAAGGGCAGCGGGTGTTTCTGAAAATTGGCGCAAGCGATTGGCTTACCAAAGGCTGGATAGACGGCAAACCTGTAGGCAGCTATCAGGGTGGCTATACGCCATTTGAGTTTGAACTAACTGAATATGCCCGATTTGGCGAGCAGCAGCAAATCGTGCTCCGGGTAGATGATACTCCGCACGATTTCAAACTTTTTGGCAAACAGGGCTACGGCAATGCCAGGGGCATTTGGCAGACCGTATATCTTGAGGCACGTCCCGCAGATTATATTGCCAATTTTTATTTCACTCCGGATATTGACCAGGAAAAATTGATGGTGCGGGTAGTGTTTGATAAGGTACTTAGCACGGACAGCAAGGTGATATTGCAGCATATCGAAGGACAGGAAAATACAGAGCTGGGCGCAACCGAGATAAAAGCCGGGGCTACGGAAGCAAACTTTGAAGTGGCCTTCGAGAACCAGAAACTGTGGAGCCTGGAGGATCCATATCTGTACGAAGCCCGCCTGATTCTTGAAAATGATCATCCCGATGCGATCAACACCTATTTTGGTATGCGAAAGATCAGTGTAACCAAACTGCCGGGTACCGATATTCCCTATGTAGCCCTCAACAACAAGCCGATCTACCAGCAAACTGCCTTGGATCAGGCCTATCATCCCGATGGCTTTTACACGTTCCCATCCGACGATTTTATCAAAAACGAAATTGCTCTGGCAAAAGAAATAGGACTAAACGGACAGCGGGTACACATTAAAGTGCCAATTCCGCGAAAATTGTACTGGGCAGACAAACTGGGTCATCTCATCATGGCTGATGTGCCCAATAGCTGGGGCGAACCCGATGAAGATATGCAGCGCGAAACCAGAGTCGCAATGGAAGGCATGATCGCACGTGACTACAACCATCCGTCCATATTTAGCTGGGTGCTGTTCAATGAAACCTGGGGTTTGTTCCATCACGATGAAGATGGTAAACGCTCATATACACAAGCAACGCAAGACTGGGTAGCTCAGATGTACAAAGAAGCCAAGGCGCTTGACTCCACACGCCTGGTGGAAGACAACAGCGCTTGCAACTATGACCATGTGGTCACCGACATCAACACCTGGCATGCCTACTTGCCAGGATATAGATGGCGTGATTTTCTGGACAATGTCGAAAAGCAAACCTTTCCCGGCTCTCCATGGAATTTTACAGAAGGCAATCTGCAACAAGATGTACCTATGTTCAACAGCGAATGCGGCAATGTGTGGGGCTATGAAGGCAGCACCGGAGATGTGGACTGGAGCTGGGATTATCATATAATGATGAATGAATTCCGCCGCCACCCAAAAGTAGCCGGATGGCTATATACCGAGCACCACGATGTAATCAATGAGTGGAACGGTTACTGGAAATATGACAGGTCAATGAAATTTACCGGATTGGAGGAGCTCGTGGAGGGTATGCGCCTCAACGATCTGCACAGCTACATCTACCTGGCACCGGGAATAGACTTGTGCACCAATGCCCAAACCAATGAAACTGTAAAGGTGCCAGTTCGACTATCGGTAATGACCGATAAAGTTCCGGAGGGTGAAGTAACAATGAAATTGCAACTGTACGGCTGGAACACCCTCGGTGAACGTAAAGAGCTGAATACCGAAACAAAAAAAATTACCATTGCACCCTGGGAGCAGCGCGACCTGGAACCTCTTACGGTCACTATGCCCACCGAGCCGGGTTTGTACATCTACAGTATGCAACTATCGGGTAATGACGGGCAACTGATTCAAAGCAACTTTACCACCTTTAGCGTGCACAGCGACATGGTCGGGGAAAATGTCCTGACATTTGATCCGGCTTCCTTTAAAGAGACAGATTGGTCTAATAAGCAATGGAATATACTGGAAGGCCTCAAAGTGAATGGTGCCGGATATGGCTTTTTTGAATATGAAGTAGCTATTCCTGAAGGCATGGACTACTCCGCCTATGACAAAGGGACGCTGCTGCTAGAGGTGTCTTCAAAGCCTCTGCACGGCAAAGATAAAGCAATAAACCAGGATGAGGGCACAGATTATATGCGGGGCAAGGGCCTGCAGGATCCCAGCCAAAACCCAAATTCATACCCTATGACCGATGAATTTTTAAACCCATCGGAAGTTTTTATTACCATCAACGGTTCCGAAGCAGAAAAAGTAGCACTGGAAGACGACCCTGCCGATCATTTGGGCATATTGTCCTGGCATGCCCAGCCCCGCGACGGCAAATTGCGTGAGGCAGGTACCTATGGATACATGATAAAAATACCGATAGATAAAGCCGCCATCGATAAGGCGGGTGAAGAAGGCAAATTCACGATCAGACTGGAAGTGCCCGAATCACTACCTGGCGGATTGGCCATTTATGGACGAAATTTCGGACGTTACCCTTTCGACCCGAGTATAATATTAGAATAGCGGAATTAAAACATGAAAACCCGGTGCTCGCTGGTGACATTAGTCATTATTTGAGCGCTGGGTTTTTTAGTGCTTTTTAGCAACAAAACCTGTTTGGTTTTCTGGTCTGTGGGTCCCTTCCCTGGCGATTGGAAACATGTAGAAAATACCTGGTTTGAAAAGACGATGTGTATGTAAAATGCAGGTTTTTTGGATTTTATCCACCCAGACCATTAGCTTAGGACAAATGGGAATTTGGTTTTTTAGTTTTCTGAGATCCGATTAAAAACTAACTGAGGGCAACTACACTATAATATTTTCACTCCCTTGGCCAGGTATGGAGCCAAAACTTTGTCATCGGGCTCCAATTCAGTAACCATGATATCGAGACTTTCGATCTCCCCCACTTTGAAGGGGTGGCGCGAATTAAGTTTTTTGGAGATAACCATTGAAACCACTTTGTTGGAGGCCTTAATCATTGCCTTTTTTATAGTGGTTTCCTGCCGATTGGCTTCGGTCAGGCCCATTTCGGTATCTACACCTGCTATGCCCATAAAACACAAATCAGCATGGATTTCGAATAAAGATTCCAAGGCCTGAAACCCTATGGTAGTGTGTCCCTGGCGCAGGATATTTCCGCCCAGCAACACCCCGTCCACATTGGGGTATTCGCACAATTTGGAAGCCACCGGAATGGAATTGGTAAAAATGGTCAACTTCATATCTACAGGCAGCAGGTTGACCAGTTGCAGGTTGGAAGTGCCGCCATCGATGAGCAACACCATGCCTTCTTCTATCAGACCCAGGGCTTTTTTGGCGATATTGTGCTTGGTTTGGATCTCGATTACTTCGCGTTTTTCAAAACTGGGAATGAAAGCCAAAGTTGCGGCTCCTCCGCGGACCTTGCGCAGGGTGCCCTTTTTTCCAGTTCGTTCAGATCGCGCCTGACGGTATCTTCGGAGACATCAAGTATCTCACAAAGCGTCGATGATTTTACCCGGTGATGCGCCCTGAGTTCATCCAAAATAATGCTATGCCTTTCAATCTTTAACATATTCAAATATCCAAGTCCGTGTGTTTTGCGAATTTAATAAAAATCCACCCTTCATATTATAATTTTAAAAGCTAATCAAAAATAGCGTCAAATCTAAGGACTTTTCAAACTCGCCGGTCTTTTTTGGACTGCTGGCTATAGACTAAGGAAAACAGTGTTGCAGATCAAGTGCGTGGGCAAGCATCAGATTGACCGCCTATGGTGCAAAGCAGCAATCTATATTGGGCATACAACACAAAAGGACTGTGAGGGATATCAGGAAATGGCAAAAACTTCAGCTATGTGTTTTCAATACCTTGCCTGTAAGGGCAAACATGGTGGCGTAACATACGCCAAAGGGCAACAGGTATGGTGGAGATCAGGTTCCAAAGCCGGTACGGATGGAACGAAAGATAAAATGCAGGTAGTGATTCAATGTCCCGACCTGGGGCTAATTAGTCCCCAGGCAAATGAGCCTGTTATTTGCTCATTTCCACCAATTCTCCCGAGTCCAACACATAGTACTTTGTGTTTGGGTCTGTAGATTTTTTCAGGGGAATGTATTTAATCTTGGTGGTTTGAAGTTGTTTTTTCTTCTTGAATGGTTTCACAAAGTTAGTGAGGAATACGACCATCCAAACCAATGAAATCAGGTAAAGTATAAATAAGATCATAGCTAGTTATTTTTATGTGTCCTTTTTTTTTAAGCATAGTAAAGGTAATCCGACGTCCGGCATCAAACCAGCAAAGAAAAATGGTCTCATCACTCTTGTAAGGTTTTGATATTTAGGTCATCAATAATGGACTTGAGTACCAAATCAATCGGTGCAGTTCATCTGGTTTTGACTCAAGGCAAAGATTGTCCATCTGTCCGGCCTTTTGTAGATTTTTGTTTTAATCCCCTTGAAAACAAACATTTATCCCTGGGCGGTGTCTTTGTCGATGCGGCATTTACTTCCTTTGTATTTGTATTTTTCTACAACAGATATGCATATATCCACATAATTTACTCCATGTAAATAATCATAGGACAATCGGATTATTCAATCATTTAAGCGTCAGAAGCGGTATGTTTTTGCTCATCGCACAAAAGTATATTGCTTTAAAGCGCCTCATTTCGGATATTTTTTTATAGTATTAAATGTTTTATAAATTGTACTTTTCTTAGTTGTCTCTGCTTGGCTGATCTGCGTCTCGCGGCCATCACCATAAGCCTGACTAATTGCAAGAAAACACTTCTGGAAAATGCAGCTCAACTTCAGACTCCTGTCAAAACACCAACCGCTGGATGGCTCGGTTACGTTGCCTTTAAAAGCAGGTGCAGACGCAAAAAAGGGGGCGGACATCAACAAGTATGTAGGATGATATGCGAACAAAAGGAATGCTAAATCAAAAAATAGGGAAGATCATCGTGGTGTTTCGCCAGTTCATCAACTGCCCAAGTGCAATGATGAAGGAAGGTGATCTGCTTCCGGGACGTCATTTCATGACATCTTCCATTTTTTCGGCGCGAAATTGTCTTTCTAAAGGTGTTTCCTTTTCCAGGTCTCTTTTGATACTTCTAAACAGGTTCGTTTCTACGGGTTTGTTGTATCTTTTCCAAAATCGTTTGTCGTAGCGCGATACTTCTTTGTAGATATCGCCATACTCATTGAGTTTTTCGTCAGGTTGTTTGCCATGTCTGGGATCTACCTTGTGAATGAGCAGTTCATCGTGAATTTCCATTTTTGAGACCAGCGCACCTGTTTTGCTGTGATCGTAGATATTCCACTGGGCCTCACGCGACTGGTAACTCAAATACAATTTACCTCGGTATTGCCTATAGAATGTCATTATGCTCACATTGGTACGTTTCAAGGTGACCGAATCCACATCTATACCCGGAAAGTAGTTGGGATCCCATTTGTAGTCATAGTTTAGCTGTAATATGGCGTAGTCCTTTATCCTTACAAATAGCTGGGCATTGTACGATTCGTATGGGTTGTCGATGGGGATATTGGCATCGATCAAAAATACTTCTTCTTTGTCCAGGAAGGTGACTCCGCGCACATTGTAATTCCACTTGCCAAAGAGATCCTGTAGGTTGCCTTCCGGATTGCGGATAAAGTCACCCATGATAAAGCTCGTCAGGTAGTTGGCGCTTTCGGTCCATTTGTATTTTCGATAGTCGAAGCTTTTGCGCATTTTCTGGTGCCGGGTAGATATGCCGTTTTTAGTCTCGAATCCTTCGTCGTACACTTCCAATGCCGATTCGAGCAAGCGGACATATTGGTTGTTTTCGCGAAAAGAGGTGCGGTAAAACCCTTTGAGCATGTACGGCCGAGCCGGATAGTTTTGAGGAATATTGCGTATAGCCCGGGACACGATTTCCTTGGCGGGAATGGAAGTAATAAATATGTTGTCGAGTTGGTAGGCGGTATCCACCAGCATGATCACCTTGTCGTTGGCGGCGAGGTAGGAATAGATCAAAAATTCTTGTGTCACATATCCGATGGCCGAAAAAGAAATGGTGTCGAACTGATACTCCGGTTCAATATTCAACTCAAACTTTCCCTCTTCATTGGCATTGATACCTATGGGCTGGTTTTTTAGGGATATATTGGCAAAAGGGATGGGCAAATTGGTCTTCAGGCTCTTAACAGTGCCCCTCAAGGAGATATAGTCCTCGCTATCTTGCGCAAAGGCCTGGGGAAAGGTGGAAATAATAGCAAACAAAATGGCAATTCCCTTGATCAAAGCAGTCGTATTAAAAGCTCAAAAATGGGGTATTAGATATAATGGTTAAAATAAATGTAAAAAATCCAACAATTCAAATAACCAAAAAACAATGATGTCTTGAAACCCGCGAAATTTAAAACAAAAAACCGGACTGTTGCTTGGTCCGGTTTTTTACTTTTCAATGGCTGAAAGTTTTCGCTCCAGCTTTTCAGTTATTTCATTTTATCGAGTACTTCCATTACTTCTCTCACGTGACCTTCAGAAGCTTTGAGCAGTGCCATCTCTTCATTGTTGAGGTCTAGTTCGATGATTTTTCAATACCGCCTTTGCCAAGAATCACCGGTGCACCGAGGTAGCAGTTTTTGATGCCATATTCACCATCGAGCTGTACACAAACCGGGAAGACACGTCTTTGGTCTTTAACGATTGCTTCGGCCATTTGGGCGGCAGCAGCACCGGGGGCATACCATGCAGAGGTTCCCATCAGCTTCACCAGTTCTCCACCTCCTGTTTTGGTTCTTTCTACAATGGCGTCCAGTTTGTCTTTATCAATAAGTTCCGTTACCGGAATACCGCCTACAGTAGTATATCGTGGCAGGGGCACCATGGTATCGCCATGTCCGCCCATAAGTACAGCCTGAATGTCTTTTGGCGATACATTGAGGGCTTCGGCCAAAAATGCCCTGTACCTTGCCGTGTCGAGTATGCCAGCCATGCCCATCACCTTGGTGCGGGGAGCCTTAGATACCAGATGTGCCTGATAGGTCATTACATCCAATGGATTGGAAACCACAATAATGATGGCATCAGGAGAGTATTTCACTACATTTTCGGTCACAGACTTCACAATGCCGGCGTTGGTTTCGATCAAGTCGTCACGGGTCATGCCTGGCTTTCTTGGCAATCCTGAGGTGATGATTACCACTTCGGAGCCAGCAGTCTTGGCATAGTCGTTGGTGACGCCAACAGTACGAGTATCGTACAGATTGATAGGTGATTTTTGCCAGATGTCCAGCGCTTTTCCTTCGGCAAATCCCTCTCTGATGTCCAACAAAATTACTTCATTGGCGATCTCATTGGTTGCCAATACGTCTGCGCACGTCGCGCCAACATTTCCTGCTCCTACAACTGTTATTTTCATAATACCTGTCTTTTATTTATTGATCAATCGGTTTGAAAAATGAAAGTGCAAAGGTATCAATCCATGGAGATATAGGAAAGGATTTGTGTTATTTTAACTTCATCAAAAAATGATTTTAATCATGTTTACACCGTTCTGGTAGTGATTTTTGCCTTTTGGCACGTGGGTAATTTGCCCCGCCAACTCCCATGTGTAGCGATTTGAAATAGCACTACATCCTGCACTGGCAGATTCAGGCTTTTGAGGGTGCCTGCCACCGGTCGAACTGCTCCCGAATATCGACAATAAATTGTTCAAATTCTTCTTTGAATTCCTGATAGTATTCGAGCAAGTCTTCTGTAGCCAGTTCAAGTTTGGAATGATGATGGAGTCGCTTCGACATTCCCGTAAGGGATTGACCAAGGCCTTCGGTAGTGGCATATCGCAAAAGCCAGTTGCCTGACTTCATATGCGGGAACAAAAATTTGGACCGCTCGGGCAAAATGTGAAGATGCGCCTCGATGGTGTTATAAATAGTATTGGCAAAAGTCGCAAGGGAATATTGTGAATATTGCTCCCAAAGGCTGGCCAGGAAATGGTCGTAGTACATGTCTATGATTACACCCGAGAAATGGCGGTACTTGTCAAAGAGACGCTGCCGCCCCTGCCGCACCAGTGGGTGGCCGTCGGTGTAGTGGTCGATGTACCGGTGCATCATGATGCCCTCAGAGATTTTTGCCGGATAGTCGAGGTATTTTTTGCCTTTCACATGGTCAGCGACAAAATTGCCAACTATGAGCTCCGGCTCGTGCTGTGAGAGGTAAAAATGTCCTAAAAAATTCAATAGATGAGAATTTTAAAAATGAAAAACGCTGTAGATTTGATTTACAAACTATAAAAAAAATCTTTGGATTTGCCATTTATTGGATAATTTGTGCTTTCCCAATCGGCCTCGGCTTGCAATGACCAGGTGGTGGGGAATTGACATTTTGTCCTGAGGCTAGCAAAATTATCAATGTATGGACGACCTTTTCGGAAAAGCGATGTTGGATTTTTACACCAGAGAAGGCGATATGCCTTTGATGTTGCATACCAGCTATGGCGATCCTGAACAAGTACCATTGGATCAGTTTTTTGTGGAAGAAGACGAATTTTCTGATCTCGAATATTTTGCCATGGAACAGGTGCGCGGAAGCGTATTAAACATCGGCGCAGGGTCGGGGCGGCACAGCCTGGCAATACAAAACCGCTCGCATCAGGTCACTGCACTGGATATTTCGCCTGCCTGCGGCACCGTCATGAGGCTGTCAGGGGTGAAAAACATCATTCAGGAAGATGTATTTCATTTTACCGGAAAAAAATACGACACCCTGCTAATGCTCATGAACGGTATAGGTATAGCAGGAAATATTGCCGGTGTGCATACGCTCTTACAGCATGTCAAATCGATGATCAAGCCGGGAGGGCAACTTTTGCTCGATTCATCCGACATCGGCTACCTCTACGAAGAGACCGAAAAACCCACAAATCAGTACTATGGTGAAGTCACCTATCGCTATGCCTACAAGCACAAACTCGGCCCACCATTTCAGTGGATATACCTCGACCAGGACACCTTGCGCGAAATTGCCAACGAAAACGGATGGTTTTGCCAGGTGATATTCGAAGATGAATCGGAAGCGTATCTGGCACGTTTGCAACTAAAATAGCCCTATGGATGATTTTTTTGACCTTGATCTGGCCAAAGCATTGGTTTATCTGCGCTCAGCCGGCGACCAGGCCAATAAAATCTTGCTGTCCGACGAAAAGTTGCTTATTTATTATAAAAAAAAGAAAAATACCCTGCAGCTCGACAGTGTGCGGAGTCTAAAAACTGAGCGCGTCAAATTGCTGTTTCCCCTCATCCTTGGCGGTACGCTGGCTCCTTTTGCCTTGTTGTCTTTTTTTGTCGATCCCTACTACCCCTGGGTGCATCTGGTATTGATCCTGGCGGGGCTTTTTCTGCTTTACCTGGGCTGGATGGGTCGGCCTTCCTTTACGGTAGTATTCAAAAACGGTGACGAAATCCAGCATCATCTGCCCGAGATCAGTCCCCACCTCGATGCCTTTGTCGACTTTGCAAACGGCCAGATCGAAAATCGAAAATCAAAGGGCAACAGATGGGCAGAGGTCGTATTTTTTGAAGTGGACAAAGCATCGGCTAAAGGCCTGTTTGAACATGAACCTCATAACAACACCTTGTTCCCACTGTACGGATATACCTACAGGCAATTACTAGCGACAGGAAAAACCCCCGGCAACAGTGGGATGCTGGCCATCGACCCGCTCTATGCCGGCAGAGAGGTAAAGTTTGAATACGAGAAGCACACCGGAATGATGCGGCCTACCTTGAATGGAGCCATCAGCAGGCATGCCCTCATAAACAATTGATGTATCGGCATGCAGTAGGCTGCGACTGTTTTTCCTTATTGAAAATATGTTTGAGGTAAAGGCAAGACAGGTTGGGCTGGTTGGGTCAATTTAAATTACATCAATTATATTCGCGGCAGAAAAATCATGATATCCGCTTGCAAACGTATTTTTGATTAAATTTGAAGCAATATTGTACCGATAGAGCAATAAAATCATAAATCGTAGCATTGCAATACCAAAATGGCATAAGCTGGTCGCTTGCGGTCGGCCATGGCGCGATCAATCCCTGGTGTTTGCACCTGTGAGAGGGCGGTCAGGTTTTAACATTAATATACTTATTTGAAAAAACTAAAAAGGAACCCCCAGGTAATAGATACCTCCAAAACTTATCCTCCCATCTTGTCTGATGACGAAGTGTGGCCTGTGGTAAAATTGGCCAAAAACAGGAAGGAGTTTATGGAGCGGGTGATAGAGGAAAGTTTTCAACGGCTAAAATCCATCAGGCCAAACATCAGCTCCCTCATCGAAGAACTGGAACTGACCAGGTACCGGGAAAAATTGAGGTACAAAACCACGCCCTGGAAGGTAGATCCTGATGATGAAGTATTTTTTTGGAATGGGGTAAAAAGCCGCCTTCTGGAGTTGAATGGTGCCGAAAAAGCCACCAAACAGCAGATGGCTGACCAAATATTGCGCGATATCATCTCACGGTATGTCCACGAGATCACCGGCAATTTTAAGCCCTCGCACTACCGACTGGCGCGCCGCATCATCAAGTTTGGGTTTGCACGCCTGCTCAATGCCGCACGGATCAAAAAATTTGGATCTTTCTGGAGTGGCGACCTTACGCTGCAAGACAAAATACAGATCACCGGAGAAACAGACCAGGTACGCAAACTGGCAAAAATTGGCACTGTGGTGATAGTGCCGACGCATTTTTCTAACCTCGACTCCATACTGATAGGCTGGGTAATCCACACTCTTGGCCTGCCGCCCTTCATTTACGGAGCCGGGCTCAACCTGTTCAACATGGAAATCTTTGCCTATTTCATGAATAGCCTGGGAGCCTATAAGGTTGACAGAAGAAAGAAAAATCTGATATACCTCGAATCGCTGCGTACCTACTCGAGCATGGCCCTGCGCGATGGTTGCCACAGCCTGTTTTTTCCGGGGGGCACCAGGTCGCGCTCCGGCAAGATAGAAACCCGACTGAAACTCGGTCTGTTGGGTACGGCCGTAGAAGCTCAGCGCATCAATTACGAAAAAAATGAAGAAGGGCGTCACAATAAAATATTCATCGTGCCGGTAGTGACCAACTACAACTTTGTGCTGGAAGCGCCAGCCCTGATTAGGAGCTATTTGGAACAAAAAGGTCAGGAACGGTACTATGTGGACGGTGACCGCTACGAAAAGTCGGGTCGAATACTGAAATTTTTGGTGGAATTTTTTACCAAGGGAAACAACATCTCTGTGTCTGTAGGCAGGGGGCTCGACCTCCTGGGCAACTATGTAGATGACGAAGGCATGAGCCTCGACAAGCAGGGGAATCGCATAAACACCAAAGATTATTTTTTGTACCGGGGCATTATCACCGCCAATGTGCAACGCGAAGAAGAATATACCCGCATGCTGAGCGAAGTGATAGTAAAAGAATATCATCGCATCAACCGGGTGCAGGCAAGCCACCTGGTGGCATTTACGGCATTTCAAATGATCAGGGCCAAGCACCGCAACCTGGACCTGTACAGCCTGCTGAGGCTGCCGGTAGATGAAGTCGAAATCGAATATAGCGAGTTTCGAAAAGCTTTTTCCAGATTGCGCAACCGGGTGATTGAATTGTTCAATAAAGGAAAAATAGACATGGCCACCCACATGACCGACGATATAGACAGCGTGATTAGCCTGGGTATAGCCAACGTGGGCATGTACCACTCGCACCGGCCATTGATTAAAGGTAAAAAGGGCAACATCGAGACCCGCGACATCAATAATTTGTATTACTACCACAACCGAATGGACGGCTATGACCTCGAAAAATTTTTATAACAAGCCCGTGGGGGTGATAGGTGCTGGGAGTTTTGGTTCGGCCATCGCTAACATCCTGGCCAAAAACACCGAAGTGATGCTGTATGCACGCAATCCTCAGATCACCAAAGACCTGTCGGAAACCGGCCTCCTGCACGGTGTGGTGATGCACCCGCGCATATCCCTTACCAACGATCTGCAACAAGTGGTAGAACAATGCGATGTGCTATTTCCGATAGTGCCATCAGAAAATTTTCCCGGTCTGGTAGATGACCTCTCGCCATACCTCAAGCCCTACCATTTTCTGATTCATGGCACCAAAGGCCTGAACGTGTCGAAAAAAGACTGGAAAAAGGATGAAAGCATTAAAATAGACAAAGAAGATGTCTATACCATGAGTCGGCTGATCAGGGAACGCACGCTGGCGGTGCGCATAGGCTGCCTTGCCGGACCCAACCTGGCCAAGGAGCTTGCAGACAACCAGCCAGCCGCTACGGTAGTAGCCAGCCACTTTGATGAGGTGATCACCGAAGGTCAACGGCTGCTTCGCAACGACCGCTTTCAGGTATATGGAAGCAAAGACCTGCTGGGGATAGAACTTACCGGGGTGCTCAAAAACATAATCGCCATAGCCGCCGGAGCCCTCAGTGGCATGGGCTATGGCGACAACGCCCGATCGCTGCTAATAAGCCGTGGCATGATAGAAATGATCTACCTGGGTCAGATGCTTGGTGCCAACACGCAGGCTTTTCTGGGGCTGGCAGGTATCGGCGACCTGATCGCAACCTGTAGCAGCAAGCTGAGCCGCAACTTTACCGTGGGCGAGCGACTGGGCAAAGGTGAAAAACTGCCCGACATACTGGCAAGTATGGAAGAAACCGCCGAGGGAATCAACACCATCAAGATCATTATCCGGCTAATGAAAGGCTACCAGCTACGCGCCCCCATTACCGAATCGCTGGACAAAGTGATCAGTGGCGAAATGACCATCGAAGAAGCATTGCGCTTTCTGATGAAGTCACCATTAACATCGATATTGATTTTATGTGAGCTTAGTTCGTCATTATAAATGTCGAATAGCACAAATGTCGGGCAGCCTACAGTCCATGGTTTCGCGCAGCCTTCAAAATACCTGCAATGCTCAGCGAATCAGTTATCCTGCCATCGAGCACCAAGTTAAGTGCTTCTTTGAGCGGTAATTTCCATATTTTCAGGTCTTCGGTTTCGTCCCATTCCATCTCGCCCTCGGTAAGCTCTTCGGCGATATAGATGTAGCCATATTCGTCGGTCACCGAGTTTGAGGTATGGATTTTGAGCAGGGGTGTCCATTTCTTGGCACTGAGGCCTGTTTCTTCGCGCAATTCCCTCCGGGCTCCTTCCAGGCTGTCTTCATCGTGGCTTACTCCCCCGGTGCAAATTTCCCATGAGTATTCGTTGAGCGTGTACCTGAATTGGCCTACCAGCCAGGTATTGAGTTGGTCATCAAGGGGAACAATGCCAATTGCTTTGTTCTTAAACTGGATTTTGCCATAGATGCCCGTGGTCTTGTTGGGTCGGATCACCTGGTCTTCCACCACTTTAATCCACGGATTTTCGTAAATATCGCGTGATGATCGGCATTGCCAGGGGTTTTCGTGCTTTTCGTCTATCATAAGGCAAAGATGCATAGCGCTCAGGTATTTGCAAACAGTTCGTCATTGCAAATGTCGAACAGCGGCAGCGTCGAGCAGCGCAAATGTTGAACAGCGCAGAACATATTTTTTGGTGGCCATCCAGCTTAGCGCTGGAGACGTGGGGAAACCTCCATCTATAATTTGTTTTATTATTTCACGTAAGTGCAAGCAATATATCACCACCACGCGAGCGATCTGTAGTCGGGGAATGGATTATCTCGGGGGAAGTTCTTATCAGCTAAAGTATTTATTCTATCATCATCGTCCTGCCTTGCTCGCGACCGTAGCCTTGCACCACCAGCCGATCATCATAAAAGTGCATAATGGCATAGGAGGTCTTGTCGGTATCTACCATTCCCTTCAGATTAAAATAATGGATGCCATCTTTTTTGGCATAGTTACCACTGTGGTTGTGTCCGTTGATATATGCCTTTACACAGGAGTGATCATCGAGCACTGCAACTATTTCTTCTGCATTCCATAAATTATGTATGCTGTCGGCAGGAAACACGGGAAAATGGCAATATACAGCTACATTTTCGCCGGCACGGTCGGCACCCTCCAGTACACCGCGCAGCCAGGCCAACTGAGCCTCTCCTATGGCGCCGTTCCATTTTGGTGGATTTCCTGCCTGCTGATGGTATGCCAGAGACGCAAGGTACTGTGGGTCGCCCTCGGGGTGGGCATTCAAGCTGATATCATTGCCATCGAGTATCACAAAGCGCCATCCTTTCCGAGCCAAATCGTAATACCTGGAGGTGAGGCCAAGGGTGGCCTGAACCTGGTTTTTCAAAGAATCGGCTACCGAAAAATCATGATTGCCAAGTACATGATATTGTGGCATGGTCAACTGCTGATAAATGGGCACCACCACTTGAAAACTTTCGAAATCGCGGTCGATAAAATCGCCCAAATGCACCACATATTCCAGTGGTAGTGTATTGAAATGATCGACACATTGCTGAAGCTTGGCCGGAGAAGCAGCGTATTTGCGCACACCCTCTCCCGGGTCTTTGTGATACTGACAATCGGCAATCAGTCCAACCGAAAAAAGCGCATCTGAGTAATGCGGCTCCTGAGCCTGCATCGCGGTGGATAACCCCAGCCCCAGGCTGCTGGTCATCAAAAAAGTTTGTAGTAGGATTCGCATAGTGCTCTAAACTCAAAAATGCATGGACATGTTGCCAAAAAAATGCGCCAAATCTTTATACCAGTTTCCAGATGGTGTCCAGGGCATCTGCTTCGCCGGGGTCATCCCCCACCAGGCGATCAATTTCGGTATTGATCAAAGCAAGGCCGGCTTTGCGCCGTGGAGCCTGTTGCACCGCATCGAAATGCAGCACATAAACCAGCCCTGGTTTGAGGCTGCGCACAGGGCCAAATTTTTCTATCGTATTGTTTTTAACATAATCCATCAATTCTCTGGTATGAATGCTACCTTTTGGCTCAATTATTTTAGCTATGGGCAATAGTGTGTCCTGGTGCCATACCCCTAAGGTCATAGCGGCAATTTGACGCTGACCCAGCGCTACGTGCATCAGTACCGCCCTTACGCTATAGGCATTGGCCTTCCACCATTGCCACGGGTTCTTTTTGCCGCTTTCGCGAATTAATAAGCCCGAAAAGCCCATGGCTCTGCAGTTGCGCTGCAAGACATGGAGCGCTTCCAGGCTGCCAAATGTGAGTGCCTTAGCTGGTGCTAACTGATCCATGGCCATGGTTTCATGATCCAGGTCGCCACCCCACACCTCATTAATTATAAATTTGGCTTCTGCCAGTTGAATGTCCTGCAAACCGACATGCTTTTTGCCCAATCGCGAAAGGAGGAGATGAAGCGGTTTTTGTGGGTTTTTTGGTACTATTCTGCCCCAGCAGATCAGCGCATGTGGCAGTTGACCACGGCATTTCACTATTTCGGGAAAGCTGGCTGTCGCCAATTCCGATTCGCTAAGCCAGATTTCGACCCGATCACCCCACTTCACCAATTGCGCCACTATGCCATCTTCGTAGCCATAAACGGTCAGGTTTTGAACTTCCCCGCGAATTTCTTCCGCGGTAGCGATGGATTCTATGTGAGGAAACTCCAGTGGTAAGAGATGCTGTTCAAATGGTACCTCTGGACGAAGTGCATCAAATTCCAGCGTTTGCCTGTCAGATATGCACGACAAGCGAAGCCGTACCATCGCCGGCCTCACGTCCAAAAGCGCAGCAATGGCCAGCGTCACCAGGTGTTGGCTTACCGGAGACCTAAAGCTGCCGGTCATCAGCTTCAGAAGCAGGGCACCTTCGATGGCAGACAAACGGGACAATGTATTTTTGAGGAAATGCTGTTGTCTTTCATCGTCATCCGGAAATTTTTCCAATGGTGCCAGTCCATCTGCCAGGCTTGAATATTGCTTTCTGTATCCGGATCGGAAAGCAAAATCGCCAGTGTATCGGCCATGTTTCCTGCTTCTTTTTCCGATCGTATTATTAGCCATTCAGGGTATCCTGTGAGGGTCGGAGCCCATTGTTTAAGCTGCTTTGTCGTCAGCAACCTGCGGGGATAGTGACCCAGCAACAGCGTTAGAGCCAGGTCTCTGTCCTTTGCGTGTTGCAACTCATTAAAATACCTGACGAGGTATTTTATTTTGGCCGTATCGTGCCTGGCATACGCCAGGTCTGCTGTCATTGCTGCAAATTTTTTCAATTTCTATGTTTTCTGTTTCGGCGCTACCTTCAGCACACCATCGTACACCTTCTGGTCAGCGACTCCAGTCCTATTTCACTATACTATATTATAAAACTCCCTACTCGCTGCCCGGTTTGGTAAATTATAAATATCCAAGATTAATATCTATCCTCAAGTTTCGCATTCAAGGATCAAGAATTTATTTAATTAATTTGTAATGGTTTATGTATAAAGTCTCGGTGTCGCACTGGCTAAAAACGCCCTGAGCCTCTATGGTAAAAATAGACCACAGCCTTGCACGGAGATAAAACAGCGTTGCACAAAGCGCTCATAGCTGAAATGGAATAAGTAACCTGTTCATTATCAAGTAACTGTGTTTTTTGTATCCTAAATAATAGCTTTCTAATCAACCGATTATGCCCAAGTGCGAAACACAAGTCACTATTGTTTGCGAGCATGGAAAAAGCCGGAAAAAATGAGCAGGTCATTCTTTGCTTTCCGCTCAAAACATCCCGAAATTGATAAATAATACCTCCGCAAAACTTTCAAAGCTCCATTTTTTTTTACTATTTGATGGCAAAGACAAGACAGACCCATGTTTAAGGTAATACCCTCCATATCCATCTCTAATGGCAAGCTGGTCTTGCTCAAAAAAGGTGATTTTTCTAACCAGCTCAAATATGATTTTAACCTGATAGACGTAACCAAACTTTTGGAAGACAATGGTGTGGAAGTAGTTCACTTCCTCGACCTTGACGGCACCAAAAGAGAGTCTCCTACCAACTATCACACCCTGGAAACCATAGTGGGCTATACCAACCTCAAGGTGGATTTTATGGGCGGCATTCGCACCGATGGCGACATCAACAAGGTGCTCGAGTTTGGCGCCACCTATTTTACCGCCTCCAGTGTGGCAGTAAACAACCACGACTTGTTTGCCTCCTGGATCATGTCCTATGGCCGGGAGAAGCTATCACTTATGGCCAATGTGTCGGGAGATAAACTGATGTACAAGGCCTGGCAAAAAAAGGCCGATATCGACCTGGTAGAGCACATCGAATACTTTCATATGAGGGGGCTCAAGTACGTAAAAGTGACTGACATGAACCGAGACGGTGTGCTGGAAGGACCCAATTTCCCTCTCTACCAAAACCTGGTGGACAAATTTCCGGATATGTGCATTGCAGCCAGCGGAGGGGTGCGCTCGGTAGATGACATCAGAAAACTAAAGGAAATGGGATTGTATGGGGTCATTGTAGGCAGGGCCCTGTATGAGGGAAATATTAAAGTAGAAGACCTCAGGGAATTTGCCAATTGACGCTAGGCCGGCCGTCTGAAAGGATTGAGCATGATGAATTTGGCGATCAGATAGTAAACGATATTGTATGAAATCCGGCTGGTTGATCGTGGCTTTTCCGCCTTTTCGCGTGCTTCATTTATCGATTTTCCCTTTTCTTCCTCCGTTTTCACCTGAGTGCTGTCCGTACGATGAACCATAGATTGCGTCTGCTGATTAACATTGAAAGCAAAGATTGCAGAGGTATTTCCCAATACTATACTCAATATCATTAAGGTAAGTACGATGGTTTTTTGGTGTTGGAGCTGCATATTTTCTGAAATTAAAATGTGCCGAAGTTGCAGGTCAGAATGGCCTTTTAGTTTGGTAAAATTAGGCAAAAAACATGAGGCCATCTGTATATTTGGCAAAGTTTTCACAATCCGGTATTTATTGCGCATACCTTCACCACTGTAGCTATGTTTTCTTTTGATCATTTCACCCATACAATTGATGGTAAAATACTGGCCGACAACCACCCCGGCCACATAGCACATTTCCTTACCGACAGCAGAAAGCTCTTCAACCCAAAGGCGTCTGTATTTGTGGCCATACATGGCACACGGCACAACGGCCACGACTTTATAGTGCCAATGTACGAAAGGGGCGTACGCAAATTTGTGGTAGAAAACCAAGCCGCCATACCCGGCTACATGCTCGACCACTGTAGCATAGTGCTGGTAGCATCTGCGATAGTAGCCTTGCAACAAATAGCCAGCGCTCACCGAAAATGTTTCGACTATCCGGTCATTGCCATCACAGGATCCAATGGCAAAACAATAATCAAGGAATGGTTGGGACAGCTTTTGGAAAACGACTACAAAATCGTAAAAAGCCCCAAGAGCTTCAACTCACAGCTCGGGGTGCCGCTGTCGGTGCTACAGATGGGACCCCAGCACAATTTGGCCATCATCGAAGCGGGCATTTCGAAGGTGGACGAAATGCAAAAGCTCAAAGAAGTAATAGACCCCACCATTGGAATTTTTACCAATATAGGCCCGGCACATGATGAGGGCTTTGCTGACAGACAGGAAAAAACACTGGAAAAATGGAAGCTTTTTGGCGATTGCACCACGGTAATCTATTGCCTTGATCATGAGCAGGTAGCAAGGGCTAAGCCAGCGCATGTGCATGGTTTCTCCTGGGGTCAGCATATTGGATCTGCGATAAGGATCGTTTCCAAACAAAAACATGGACACTTATCCGTACTTTCGCTGGCTTTCGAAGGCAGAGATATGGAGCTCCGCCTGCCTTTTGCCGACGAGGCCTCGATCGAAAACGCCATGCACTGCATTGCCACCATGTTGCTGCTCGGCCTGGATGCCGCGCAAATCAACCAAAAACTGAGCAGGCTCACCGTAGTGGAAATGAGGCTGCAGTTGAAAAGAGGCATAAATAATTGCTACCTGATAGACGATAGCTACAACAATGATTTGGGAGGATTGCAGGTGGCAATAGATTTTTTGAAAAATCAACCGGGCAAAAAAACCGGGTGATCATTTCGGACATTTTGCAATCCGGACTGGATGAAGAAGCGCTGTGCATTCAACTAAACGAAGTATTGGAAAAAAACCAGATCGACGCCATTATTGGCATTGGTCCGGTGCTGAGCAGACACCCGCATCTTTTTGCCATCAAATCCACATTTTACACATCTACCGAGCACTTTGTACAGCAAGTGGATGTGCAGGAATTCAGGGATGAAACCATCTTGATAAAAGGAGCAAGGACTTTTGGCTTCGAGCGCATCAGCAACCTGCTTGCCGAAAAAATACATCGCACCGTGCTCGAAATCAACCTGGATGCGCTCATCCACAACCTCAATTTTTACCGTTCCAGGATCAATGACAATGTTCGTCTGATGGTGATGGTAAAAGCCGCAGCCTACGGCAACGGAAGTGCCGAAATCGCCAGCCTGCTACAATTCAACAGGGTGGACTATTTGGCCGTGGCCTATGCCGACGAGGGGGTGGAGCTGCGCAAGCACGGCATCACGGTGCCCATCATGGTAATGAACGTAGCCTACCAGAGCTTTGGCAACCTTGTCAAATACAACCTGGAGCCTGAGGTATATAGCCTGGCTCAACTGGATCGGCTGATCTCCTTTGCCTCCACTGAGGCAAAACCCATAAAAATCCATGTTAAAATCGACTCGGGCATGCACCGGCTCGGATTTGAAGCACACGAAATCGATGCCTTAACCAACCTGCTGTGCGCCTCGCCTGTGGTGGAGGTAGCCAGTATCTACTCGCATCTGGCTGGGGCAGATGAAGACAAGCACAATGAATTTTCTCATACCCAGGTGCAGCGATTTTTGTCGATGGCAGACCGCATACAAGTAGCCCTGGGCACCAGGCCGCTAAGACATATTCTCAATTCTGCCGGAATTTTGCGCTTTCCAGACTATCAATTGGATATGGTGCGTTTGGGCATAGGACTGTATGGCTTTGAAGCCAACCAGCAAGCCCAGGGGGAATTGCGTGCAGTAAGCACGCTGAAGACGGTAATATCACAAATAAAAAATATCCGCCGGGGCGAAACCATCGGATATGGCAGAATGGGTCTGGCCATCCATGACATGCAGATCGCCACCATTGCCATTGGCTATGCCGATGGGTTTTCCAGGGCCTTCAGCAATGGTAAAATTTCCCCCATGGCCAATGGTCAGCCTGCCCCGGTCATCGGCAATATATGTATGGATATGTGCATGCTCGATGTCACAGGACTGGATGTGCGTGAGGGCGACGAGGTCATCATATTTGGCGAAGAGCCCGGCATCAAACAATTGGCCGATGCCATTGGCACCATTCCTTACGAAATACTCACCGGCATCAGCAGTCGGGTTTCGCGTGTTTTCTATACCAGTTGATCGTGTAAGCTGTCACTTTGTTTTGTGCTACAGCCGGCTATAGGGCGGTCTTGGGAAAATAATTTGGGAAATATATGGTATCAATCGCCTTTTACCTCACATCGCGCGGCGAGCGGATAATTTCCGGTGCGTTGAGCACCCGGTCTTTTATCTCCTCTGCGGAGAGCGTTTCATCAGCAAATTTTCTCGCCACTTCATTGTTGTGGTAGTCCATAGATCGCTCCTTTTTGGTATTTCCCGGTAAGGTTTCGTGCGCATCGGTGATCTCTTTTGAAAGTTCCGGTCCAAAAGTCCTGGTCAGATGATAGCTCCAGTAGATGTGGCGGTATGCATCTTCAGGGAACCGGGGGTTCTTGCTCTTTTCCAGTTCAGAGAGTTTTTTGGCATCGCGGGTTATCTTTATCATAGCGGGTACCTTACCGGGATGTTCGGAAATGATTTGGGCTTCTTTTTCAGCCAGTTCGAGGTCAAATTCGTCCGCTGCCTTCAAAATGTCCTGTTCATTTAGCCTTAAATAGGTCAGATTGTCTTGTCTTTGCGTAAATAGTCCCACTTTTATTTCTTTGCCGTCTATACCCAGCAGTGCATCAGCCTCCAGCTCCAGGTCCATGGGCGTGTGGTTTTGGTTGAACAATTTTTTCATTTCAGCCAAAATGATCTTTGCCGATTCTACGGGTGTTTTCAAGTACAGCGGGATTCGGGTTTTCATATAGCCGTTTTCCAGTTTGCCAAATGTTTTTTGGTCTTCTGTACCATCGGCATGTATGAAAAGAGAAAAATCCTTGAAGGTAAAAAAGAAGGAAGGTTCGTTGAAATCGGCAAATCTGAAGGTGATGGACCGGGCGCTAAAGTCGGCATTGAAAGACTCCTTGCCATACATTTTTTTATTCAAATGAAAACCCAGATCAACCCCGGTGACCGCGCAACTATTGTAAGAGTTCATGCGCACATGGGCATAGTCGAAATTTTCTATAACTATGCCCTTTTGTTCCAGCCTGGGTTGCAGAGTGGCGATGGCGTTGACAGCCAGTTTCCGCAATACATAATTGGCGCTGAAATAGCCAATGACAAAAACTACCAGTAAAAAAAGAATGGTTTTGGCCAGTGTTTTCAAAGCTTTATGGTAATTAAGTTGATGGTGTGGCGATAAATATATTTATTGATCAATAAAAGTAAAACGTTTTGACCAAAGGATAATATGAAGAATGGAAGAAAAGTAAAGTGGGGCATTTTGAGCACAGCCAGGATCGGCCTGGACAAGGTGATACCTGCCATGCAGCAATGTGGCAATGTGGAGGTGGTGGCCATTGCGTCGCGTCAGCCACAGATGGCCGCAGATGCCGCCTCCAGGCTTGGCATTCCGAAACATTATGGCAGCTACGAAGCCCTCTTGCATGACCCTGAGGTGGAGGCCATTTACAATCCGCTGCCCAACCACATGCACTTCACCTACACCAAAATGGCCATAGAGCATGGCAAACATGTATTGTGCGAAAAACCCATGACCTTAAGCAAAGAAGAAATTAATACACTGATGCACTTGCGAGACCTGCACAAGGTAAAAGTTGGCGAGGCATTTATGGTACATACCCATCCACAATGGCGCAAGGTGGTGGAGCTGGTCAAAAACGGGCATATTGGTAACCTATTGGCGGTACAGGGCTTTTTTAGCTATTTCAAAACCGACCCGACAAACATAAGGAATATCATGGCCTTTGGAGGCGGAGCCATGTGGGATATAGGGTGCTACCCGATCCATACCACCAGGATGGTGTTTGGCGAGGAACCCCGGCGTGCGGTGGCGCTTATCGATCGCGATCCGGTACTCAAAACCGATCGCCTGGCCTCCGTGATCCTCGATTTTCCTTCTGGTCAGTGCAGCTTTATGGTCAGCACCCAACTGGTGGCCCACCAGCGGATGATCTTTTTTGGTGACGAGAAACGAATAGAAATAGAAATCCCATTCAACGCGCCTACCGACAGGCCATGCAGGATATTTGTGCAAGATGGCAACCTGCTTGCACCCGGGCGGGAAGAAATCCACTTCGATACCTGTGACCAATACAATATACAGGGAGAAGCGTTTTCGGATGCCATCATCCATGACGGTCCTGTGCCGGTTTCGCTCGAAAATGCCTATGGCAATACCAGCACCATAGAAGCCATATTCGAATCGGAAAAAACCGGGCAATGGGTAAGCGTAGCAAAGGGCTAATGCTACGTTTTTACTAAAACAAACGCAATAGTGCTAAAGTCAAGGTAGCTTTTTATAATTTTCGCCTGTGATTGTAGCGATCATATTGTTCTATCAACCAAAGCATATCGTCTATGGCATCATCAAATAAATTTGGAACCTTCGGCGGGGTATTTACTCCTTCTATTCTCACCATCCTCGGCGTCATTATGTACCTGAGGCTTCCCACTATAGTGGGGCAGGCAGGTCTTTGGGCCACATTGGGCATAGTAATAGTGGCGCACGTCATTTCGCTCACCACAGGCCTTAGCGTGTCTTCTATAGCTACAGACAAAAAGGTGAAAGCAGGCGGCACCTATTTTATGATTTCCAGAAGCCTTGGCCTGCCCATCGGTGGTACCCTGGGCCTGGCGCTCTTTGTGGGTCTGTCATTTAGCGTAAGCTTATATGTGATAGGTTTTGCAGAGAGTTTCCTTGCTTACTGGAATTTTGAGGTAAACAAAGAAAACATTCGCATTGCAGGCAGTGCCATACTGGTACTGGTCACCACCATTACCTTGATCAGCACATCATTGGCCATCAAAACCCAGTACTTTATCATGGCTGCCATCGCACTTTCGCTGGTGTCCGTATTGGTGGGCAAGCACGACTATGTACCGGTACAAGAGCTTACTGATACCGCCACGACGGTAGTGCCGCTCATGGTGCTATTTGGTATTTTTTTTCCGGCGGTCACCGGTTTCGAAGCCGGGGTAAGCATGTCCGGTGACCTCAAGGATCCAAAAAAATCTATCCCGACAGGATCTATCGCGGCCATATTGGTAGGATTGCTCGTGTACATAGGCCTCACCTTTTTCTTTGCACGTACCGTCAATGCCGACCTGCTGGCCAATGACAAGGAAGTATTGCTAAAGATATCGTGGATTCCTGAGTTGGTTGTGGCCGGCATTTGGGGCGCTACACTATCGTCGGCGTTGGGCAGTATCTTGGGTGCGCCGAGAATATTGCAAGCCACGGCTGTAGATGGCATTTCGCACAGGATATTTTCGAGGGGAGCAGGTAAGGCCAACGAACCGAGAAATGCCCTGCTGCTCACCTTCGTGATCGCCGAAGCAGGCATCCTTATTGGCGAACTGGATGTAATCGCACGGGTAGTATCGATCTTTTTTATTACTACCTACGGTTTTCTGAACCTGAGCTGTGCCTTCGAGCGCTGGACCAGCGCAGACTTCAGGCCAGATTTTAAAGCTCCGATCTGGGTGAGCCTGCTGGGAGCTGTGGCTTGCCTGCTGGTGATGATCCAACTCGACTTTTGGGCTACAGTGGCCGCTTCGATTGTGCTCGGCATCGTGTTTTTTGTTCTGAAACGCAAAGAACTCACCTTGCAAAGCGGTGATACCTGGAGCGGGGTTTGGGCATCTTTGGTAAAATCGGGGTTGGAATATCTCAATACCAAGAGCCTTCATACACGCAATTGGCGACCAAATATTCTGATGTTCCACGGTTCGCCCGACAGCCGCCCTCACCTGCTGCAGATTGGCAAAGACCTCTGCGGCAAGCTGGGCATATTGACGGCCTTCGAACTATACCTCTCTGACAGCGCCAATGCGGTAAAGCATGAAGAAAATGTGGAAATAGAAGAGGACAAGGGCAATGGGCGATATTTTTCGTTGAAATATGCCACCAAAGACATTTATGCAGGCATTGAAGAAATTTCGCGTGTATATGGCTTTTCGGGCATCAAGCCCAATACCATTCTGATGGGCTGGACACGCAATGAAGACCGACAGGAGGAATACGGGCGGCTTATTTCCAACTTCAATAAAAATGGCCTCAACTCCATCTTTCTCAATTTTGATGAGAAGTACGAATTTCGCAACCATCACTCCATCGATATTTGGTGGAGCGGTCACGGCAGCAACCTCGCCTTTGCCATCAGCATTATCAGGTACCTCTCTGGCGGAAGCATGTGGAAGGATCCGAAGGTGAGGCTGTATGTACCCACCAGCAACCCACTGCTTACAGAGCGGATATATGGCACCCTGGAGCGCATCATAGACCAGTATCGCATAGCTGTGGAAATAAATGTGGTGAACAATGCCCTGGAAAAACTTTCCACCTACCAATTGATTGAGCGCGAATCTGCCGACACAGACCTGACCATAGTGGGTTTGCCAGACAGAAGGTACGAGCAGATTGGAGACTTTATGGTTGAAATCAACAAGCTATTGCCGCTGCTGGGTTCTACCTTGCTCATCAATGCTTCCGGCCAATTTGAAGAATACGATCTTGAACTCAATGAAAAGATCAGTACCACCGTACGGAGCAGGGAAGTGGTGCGCACGCCCATTCCACAATTTATCTTTCCGATGCTCACCGAAGAGATATACCGCCTCGATAAGGAAATGGATGAGATGGTGCATGCCTTCTTCGAAAAAGCCCTCCTGCCCCATATCATAGAATCTGGTGATTGGCTCGAAAACCTGAAAGAATCAGTAGAAACCACCACACAAAATTTTTTGAAAGCCAGCGAGGTACAAGATCAGTACCGCAGAAACAAGGCATTTTTTAAGATCAAAAATGAATTTTACTTTAAAATTACTTCTCTTTTCGAAAAAAACGGAGCTACAAATTTGCCGAACTAAAGCACCTATCAGAAAAAGGAATACATTGGTTTCTCGACCAAATGAATGATAAAGTAGCGTCGATCACCAAGAGCTATAGGATAGAACACCTCAAAGCAGATTTTAAACTAAAGAAAACTGATGATGCCAGCCTCAAATGGTTGAAAACATGGAAAAAGATCACACACCCATTTGCCAAAAAGAGCATCCCCGTGTATGTGAATTACCGTGAACTTGCCGAGCATTATATCAAAAACCACCAGATATACATGCTGCAGGAAATTCTGGCCGATTTTGAGTTGTGGTCTTACAAATTCATCCATGACCTCAAAGTGCAGATCAACAAAATTGACAATTTCATAGATCAGACAGGTCAAATATTTTTGGATGGCAAACTCAGTGAGGCGCAGGTTTTGGAAGCCAAAGCGCTGATGCTAAAGGATGTGGCACAAAAAGAAGCACAACTGCAGCACCAACAAAATATCATATTACAAACCATGCTGGCCTCCTTTAGGCGCGAAATCGTGGCCCTGGGCTACAAACTAGAGGAAATAAATGCCAACAAAATGGCGAAAAACAAACAGCAACTGGCAGCTATAGCCTCCAAAGGCAAAAAACAAATACTGGATTTTCCGGATCAATGGTACGACAAAGCGGTGCTTTACTTCAACAAGCTCAACGCCGACCTGATCATGACTTCTTTTAAAAACCGCACCATGAAGCTGGTAGATGACTATCGTACCGAAATAGACGTCTATTTTCATAAAAAAATCATCAGGGAAATAAAACGCCTGAAATCGAAAATACAAACAAACGCCAGCGAACTGGAAAAAATACGAGCCCTTAAAGTAGATATCTCCATCGATACTACCCTTAAGGTGTTCAACGAATTTGAACAGCTCAACCAGGAAGTAATGAAACTGGTGGATGTACTACCCAAAGAAATGATGCTGCCAAGCGAAGACGATGGTGTGAAAGGCAGCATGGAGCAGGCCATCGTGCCGATATCGAAAATAAGCCGACATTTTTTCGAATCGCGCTTTGTGGGTCAGGTGGCCGACAGACTAGAAAAAACCGAAGAAGCCGTAGTGCGGCTGGTACACGAAATCAACGACCAGATGAACCTGACGCGCTTTAGCATAGACAATCTCGATGACGATACCGGCATTGGCCTGCAAGACAAAGATCAGATCATAAACGAAATGATGATCTTGCTCGACGAGAAGACCCTGGAGATCGAAATCCTCTATGGAGCCATTTGTCAGCAGTTCGAAAATGCTATGGAAGAGGCTTTTGACCCGCTGGCCTCATACAAAATCATAGAGAGTTCCAAGGTCTTTACCACCCAACTGCGCGGCTACCAGAGTCGGCGCATCAAAGACATCCTGGGCTACCGAACCAGGGCCATAGGCAAATCGGTAATGAAACAACTGGCGCGCGTGTGGTACACCAAAAGCGAAGGAGTGCTGCTGGCCAAAAGGCTCATGGAAACCGAAAACCTGAAATCGCGCAATGAAAAAATCCTCGATATTGTGGAGCGCGCAAGCCCGAAGGTGAAGGTGATGAATAGCATACCACATTATTACAAGAGCCTGTTTAGTGGCCGATCCAATATTTCGGATGAATTTTGGGTAGAAATGAAACCCGAACAGGAGGCTTTTCTCAAGGCCATTGAGCGCTACAGGCAGGGTAGCAAGGGCGGCATACTGATTACCGGCGAACGCAACTGTGGCAAGACCAATCTTTGCCAGCATGTGCTCAAAAAGCAATTTAAAGAAAACCTGGTTTTTCATTTATTCCCACCCATAGAGGGTTCTACCGATGTACAGGACTTTGCTCATGAGCTCGCCAAAGTGAGTGGCATACATCATCCCAAATCTGAGATATACGAAACTTTGCCCTTTGGCAGCGTCATCGCTATTCACGACATGGAGCTGTGGTGGGAGCGCTCACCCTCGGGTCTCGGCATGATCATGGAGCTGCTGGCCGATATCGACAAGTACAGCAAGTCTTATCTATTTGTAATCAATATGAACGTATTTGCTTATGAGCTTATCAACAATGTGCTCAATCTTCAGGATCACCTCATTGGCGTGGTTCGTTGCCAGCCTTTCGACTCCGAAAACCTCAAAACGATGATCATGAAGCGACATGCTTCCAGTGGATTGAGTTTTGTATTGGAAAACAAGGTTGAGGAAAGCATGTCTCAGCTAAAAAAAGCCAAGCTCTTTTCCCAGTATTTCGATTTTACCAATGGCAATCCCGGGGTCACGCTCAATGCCTGGCTAAGCAATATCGTGATGTACAAAAATGAGCACCTGTTTATCAAATATCCGACACATATCGATACAGAGGTGCTCAATTCGCTGGAAGGTGATGCAGTGGCGCTGCTACAGCAAACTGCCCTGCACAAGCGAATGGATTTATCGAAGATGATGCGTGTGTTTGGTGTCGAGGCCGATACCATCCAATCGTGGCTCAGGCCTTTGCGCCTCAATGGGCTGATTTCCGAAAAATCGGAAGGCGTGTTTGTGATCAATCCCTTCGTGGAGCCATTTGTGGTAAAAATGCTTAAACAAAAAGAATTGTTGTGAAAATCCTTATCCTCATCATTCTCGGCACGCTACTCGCGGCAGCGACTTATGGTTTTCGCAAAGGCAAAAACCAACTAAAGAAAAAAAACAAGACCTTTGGCTACATCATCGAGTGGTTGCCCATTATTGAGCTTGTGGTGTGGGCATGCTTCTTTTTCTGGGCAAGCGGCTATCTGGCTGCCGGTACCATGGTCGAGTTTGCTGTGCAATTTTTACTCATCACACTCATCTTTGTACTTGCTTCGTGGTACCTGCTGCGCGACTACCTTGCGGGCATACAGATCAAATCACGGTTCAGGCTTTCCGCAGGGCAATATTTTAAATCGGCTCAGGGTAGCGGGCAACTTCGCAAGGTGGGTGTGCTGCTGCTGGAAATCAAAACAGACTCGGGGTGCTACCTCAAAGTGCCCTATGCTCAAATAGATCAAAAATCCATTATCGTCGCTTTCGAAGAGAAACTTGGGGGTGAAGTATCTTTCAAAATGATATTGCCCAACAAATATGATGAACGGGAAACCAGGCAAAAAATCACCAGATTGATCCTGAACAGCCCATGGAGTGCATACAAAACACTGCCGGACATCTCTGTGAGCGCTCCGGATGGAAACCATAAAACCTATACAGTATCTTGTGTGAGTACGGTGCAAAATGGAGGAATACGGATAAAGGAACTGATAAGACAATCGTTTACGCTGGGAGAGAACGAACTAATGTAAGGCTGAAATGAAAGGTGCGCATAGGTCAATGCTCCTTTACCGTAAAATATGAGCTATAGCTGCCACGCTATTTCTTCTCATCAATCGATGTTTTAATATCCAGCTTGCTGGCCAACGCCAGGTGTACCGGGCATTTGTTGGCTATTTCCAGCAATTTCTTCATTTTTTTGTCATCGAGTTTCCCTTTTATGGTAATTTTCCGCTCAAATGTGTGGATCTTTTTTTTTGTGGAAGTGCACGATTTGCAATCTTCTTCGTAATCGCGCGAAATGTCCACCCGCACGTGGATCCTCGATACTTCCCACTCCTTTTTATTGATATACATACGCAGGGTAATGGACGTACAACTGGCCAGCGAAGCGAGCAGGAGGTCATATGGCGACGGGCCCTTGTTGTTGCCTCCAAGCGATACCGGCTCGTCGCTTAGCCCCATATGCTTCGGCGTGCTTATCTGAGTGGTATAAGATTTTTTGTAATGGCGGTAGCAAAGCTGCTCATAGTGGTATTGGTTTTTTACCCGGATTACCAGAGTTTGTTGATGTTTCTTTGGAAAAGTAAGGAAATTGCGGGGGTTTTACAGGAAAAACACGGAGAGTAGCCCGGGTTTATCGAATAGGCAGCGAGTTACCACCCAAACGAAAAGACGCCTTCAGGCTCCCGGCCGGCACTTCAATCCCTGCTCTGATATGCCATTTGCTGTTGTCTCACTCCCGCTTCAAGCTCTAAGGCTTTCTATCCGCTTCATCACTTCTTCTGCTTCCACGGCTTTTTGGTCGCTGGCTGCCCTGTTGGTGTGGGACAGCTTGTACGCTTCGGCTTGCAGCTTTTTGTACCGACGGCTGAGCTTCTCGATTTCTGATTTCTTTCCAAATAATCCAAACATGACATAAAACAGATCATCAATCAAATAGTTTTGATGAAAGCTGATGGAAAAGAGAGAGGGGAGGATTTAGCAGGTGGATCGTGTAGCTAGTTTGCCTTGGCGGAAATACAGAAAATCGGCAGTTGTGATGCGGAGTGAACAGCAAAGACTGGACAGATGGTGCTATCCGATTTTTTTACATCTCTTCAAAAACCGCAAAACACATCGGCACCAAATATTGGCCCGTCGGTTTTGAAACAAGCTCAAAAGTCTTGCCTCCGGTTGAGTTTAGCATTTTTCCATTTATTATATTTGAAAAAATTGGCGAACCGATACTTTTTTAGCTTCCCATACTGCATTTTTCAACATTTTTTTCATCAACAGTTTTATATACATCATGGCATTACCATCGACAAATAGCAACAAACAGCAAATTTCCTACGATCATGGACTTTCCGATACGCCCTTACTGGGTATGACCATCAGCGAGGCCCTTTGGAAGACCGTCCAAAAATATCCGGATGCTGAAGCACTAGTGGTGCCTTACCAAAACTACCGCCTCAGCTATCGTGAACTTTGGGACGAAGCCACCAAAGTAGCCAAAGGCATCATGGCATTTGGCATAAAAAAAGGCGACCGGGTAGGCATTTGGTCTCCCAACCGTTATGAATGGGTTTTGGTGCAATTTGCCACCGCACAAACAGGCGCCATCCTGGTCAATATCAATCCGGCATATAAGTCTGCCGAGCTGGAATATGCCCTCAGGCAGTCCGAAGTAAGGATGCTCATCATGTCCAGGGGTTTTCGAAAAACCAACTATGTGGATATACTCCATGAAGTGCGCCCATCGCTCATTCATCTCAAACATATAGTAGTAATGGAAAATGACTGGCAAAACCTGTTGGATGGCGGCAAAAAAATTAGTGATGAACAGCATGCCGAAGCGGGCCACGATATGCAATTTGACGAGCCGATCAATATCCAATATACATCAGGCACCACGGGCTTTCCCAAAGGCGCCACACTTTCGCACCACAACATCCTCAACAATGGTTTTTTTATAGGAGAGCGGCTCAACTACACTGAAAAAGACCGGGTGTGTATTCCAGTGCCTTTGTACCATTGCTTTGGCATGGTGCTGGCCAATCTGGCGTGCATTACCCATGGCTCGTGCATGGTGTTTACGGGCGAAGCCTTTGAGCCGGCCTCGGTGATGCAGACGGTACAGGACGAAAAATGCACCTCATTGTATGGTGTCCCACTTATGTTTATTGCCGAACTCAGCCATCCCGATTTTCATAAGTACGATTTTTCCAGCTTGCGTACCGGCATCATGGCCGGCGCCTCGTGCCCCGAATCTACCATGAGGGCTGTAAGAGAAAAGATGAACATGACAGAGGTAGGAATATGCTACGGCATGACAGAAACCTCGCCAGTAAGTACACAGACCTTCATCGACGACAACGAACATCGGCGCTGTGCAACTGTGGGCAAGGTACACCCCCACCTGGAGATTAAAATCATAGACCCCGACACCAACAAAATAGTACCTCGGGGTCAGGCAGGCGAGCTATGTACCCGGGGATACTCCGTGATGCTGAAATACTGGAACAACCCCGAAGCCACAGCATCGGTGATAGACGACAGCCGATGGATGCATACCGGAGATCTGGCCGAAATGGATGAGGATGGCTATGTGAAAATAGTAGGCCGGATCAAAGACCTGATCATCAGAGGGGGTGAAAACATTTCTCCATTCGAAATTGAGGAATTTCTGCACAATCACGACGACGTCAATGACATTCAGGTAATTGGCGTACCCGACGATAAATATGGAGAAGCCGTAATGGCATGGGTGGTGCTGAAAGATGGAGCCACAGTGAGCCCGGCGGAATTGGAAGCTTACTGCCGTGGACAAATAGCGACATTCAAAATCCCAAAATACTGGAAGTTTGTAAATGAATTTCCTACTACCGTAACAGGTAAAGTGCGTAAAGTGGAGATGCGCGAAATCTCTGCAAAAGAACTCAACCTGCACTACCGGCAATGAAATTTTTGGCAAATCAACCTCTATGTTTGAATAAACTAGCTGCCCTGTCTAAATTGCCCATACATATGTACATCATCAAAATAAATATTATGAACAAAATATCATTGTTAATCGCCCTGCTGTGCTTCGGCCTTGTTTTAGCTTGTAACACAAAAAATGACAAGACTGATACTGGTAGTGAAGAACAAGCCACCGAAAATCCGGTCATCAAGCGCATCGCCGAGCTCAAAGCCAATGGCTATGAGATCGTCGATTACCACGCACACCTCAAGGGTGGGCTCACCATGGAAGAATTGCTGGAACACAGCAAAGAGACAGGCATAGACTATGGAGTGGCTTTTAATGCAGGCATTGGTTTTCCAATCACCGACGACTCCACCCTTATGGCCACCATGCAGCAGTACAAGCACTATCCTGTTTATATGGCCATGCAGGCCGAAGGGCGCGAATGGGTCGATATGTTCTCTGACGAAAGCATAGCCATGTTTGACTATGTGTTTACAGATGCCATGACCTGGACCGACCGCCAAGGACGACGAATGCGCTTGTGGATGCCCGAGGAGGTATTTATTGATGACAAAGACGACTTTATGGATCAGTTGGTGGGCAAAATAGTGGGTGTAATGGCCGAAGAACCCATAGATATTTATGTAAACTCCACCTACCTGCCAGACACGCTACAGCCGGAATATGATGCACTATGGACTGCCGATCGCATGGACAAAGTAATTGAGGCCGCCGTAGCCAACAATGTAGCAATAGAAATAAACGCGCGATACAAAATACCCTCTGCGGCTTTTATCAAAAGAGCCAAAGCTGCCGGAGCCAGATTTAGTATGGGCACCAACAATGTGGATAAAGACCTGGGGACGCTTGAATACAGCATTGCCATGATCGATGAATGTGGCCTGGAACCCGGCGATTTCTTTAAACCGGTAAAAAAATAAAGTTTGCGGTGTCTTCACCATCTGCCTGGCGGAGGCACCGCTTTCGTTTTTTGTCAAATCATCCTTTAAGCCGGAAGCCGGGAATA
>JAAUQL010000062.1 GCA_012033595.1 Cyclobacteriaceae bacterium
GCTTGGTTCCTGTTGGAAATATTGGCATTTGCATCTGCATATCTATAGCGTTTTGCGACAATGACAATTTACGACTTTTCGCCCTTTTTGCTATATTTCGATGGTCAAGTCAGGAGGTCTGAAATTAAGGACAGCTTAATTTATTAAAACAATCCACCTTCGATTTTTTTTGTCTTAGTGATTCTTTGCTATGCAGACAGTTCGGAGGTTTATCTAATATCCACGCCACCTGATCAATCATTTCTGTTGGCTGGTGGACTCTTTCAAAAGTTCAGACTGTCTTCAAAAAACCACTTTGTTATCGTTTTCACCATAGAAATTAGGCAGTTCGGCTACTATGGTGCAACCCATTTTGAGGTAAAATTGGCGGGTAGCTTCGTACAGCTCCCTCGAAGAAGTTTCTATCCAGATGTTTTTGCCCGATTCCTCAGCGATACTTTGCACTACCCAGTGCATCAGTTGTTTGCCAATGCCCTGTCCTTTTTGGTTTTGGTGCACCGCGATCCAGTACAAATCATAGCTGTCTGCAGTGCAGGGCGTCTTGCCATAGCAGGCAAATGCCACTGGAATGCCGGCCACTTCTACCATCACAAAACTGTACCCGCTATCGAGTGGCCCTTTCTCCAGATTGGCTGTTGCCAGCTCCAGGGCGATATCTACTTCATAATCATAAAAAAATCCGGTGGAGTCAAGGATTTCTCGGATCACTTCGATGTCTGTGGTTTTTAATTCTCTTCTAAAGTGCATTATGGTAGGGTTAAAGAATTAATTGTTGAATATTAGTATGAGCGAATTAGCTTTTATTATTCTTGTAGCTTACCGCTTGTGGCTTGAAGCTTACAGCTTCAAATTGGAAAATTTTAAACTCCCAAATCTCAAATGACAAATCTCACATAAATTTTACTATCGGAAAATTCAAAATCCGTGGGTCATTTGAGCATTTGTTTTTTAAGTTTTGATCATTATTTGTTATTTGATTTTTGGTGCTTGACCGCGCATTTTAGACAAAATCTAATTAGTATCTTCCAAAATCCTCCGCACCATTTCTTCGGTAGTGTAGCCAGCCTCCTGAATCGCCGCCACAAAGCCACTATCAGGCGAAATACATGGATTTCCGTTCACTTCAAGGATATAAAGATTGTCAGAGGCATCCATGCGAAAATCTATGCGTACATAGCCTTTCAGCTTAAATGCATCCCAGGTTTCCAGGCATACGCTTACGATTTTATCTTTCAATGGCTCATCATTTGCCAGTGTGGCGAAGGATCTGTTGGTTTGTTTGTATTCTTCGCTTTGCTCGTCCCATTTGGCCTTATAGCCTACTATTTTTGGTTTGTCGTCAAAGTATTTAGAAAAGACCATTTCGGCCGGTGGCAGTACTTCCATGCCTGCGCCGCTGCTCAGCAGGCTGACATTGAATTCGCGTCCATCGATATATTCCTCTACAAAGTAATGCGTACTGCTCAGTTGTTTGATGTTGCTCAGCTTCGATGCATCAGCAGGGCTAAATATAAAATCTGCGCTGATGCCCACAGATGCCTCTTCCCAGATCGGCTTGGCAATATAAGTTTTGTGGGCAGAGAGCTTGTGCAATTCATCGATGGCAAAAAAATCAGCAGTGGGTAAGCCGTGCAGGCGCATCCATTTTTTTGCCAGCACTTTGCTTGTGGTCAAAAACAGGGCATCGAGCGGTACACCGGTATAGGGTAGCTTATAGGCATTGAGCAGGGCCGGTGCTACGTAGATCAGCTCCCCTTTGTCCCAGAGGTCTTCCACCAGGTTAAAGACCACATCGGGCTTTTCGATAAGTACCTTTTCCATGTCGCCTTTCAGGTCTTTGCCGAGGGTCATGGACGTGCATTTGTGGCCGAGTGCCGCACAAGCCTTCATTACCAGGTCGCGTTGGTGGATGACGTCGAGTTGATCGGGTTGGCCAGATTGCACTGCGTTGTGCAAGATCACAATATTTTGCTTCATTGGTCAAAATGTCTTTTGATGGCCGATTTCAATATTTCCTCAATCAGGTGCTGAAAATCCATACCATTGAGCTGGCACAATATCGGTAAGTCAGAGGTAGTGGGATTGAGACCTGCAAGCGGGTTTACCTCAATAAAGCTCATTTTGCCAAACCGATCTATTTTCACATCCACGCGCCCGCCATCATAGCAATTGAGCGCCCGCCACGACTTCAGCGCCACTTTTTTGCATTCTTCCAATAGTTCGCCACCCACGGCTTCATATTCTATCCGGTCTTCATAATTTTCCTTATTGTCGTAAGTATATATTTGTTTGGTGCCTTGCAGGTAGATGATCTCCATGGCACCCGGCACATAGGCAGCATCGCCGCTGCCGATTACGCCTACGGTAAATTCCCTCCCGGGAAGAAATTCCTCTACCAATACCGGCTGGTTGAATTTATTGAGGATATAGTGGCACGTGTTTTCCAGTTCTTCTTTGCTTGCGATCAGTGATCTGGAGCTGATCCCTTTGCCGGTGCCTTCGGAGATGGGCTTGGCAAAAAGGGGGTATTCCAGTACAATTTCTTCGATATCGGATTGCTGCGAAACTACATGAAATGCCGGCGTATTCACACCTTTTGACTTAACCAGTTGCTTGGCAAAGGCCTTGTTGAGCGATATGCCCAGGGTAACCGGTCCGGAAAATACATAAGGGATTTTGTAGGTGTCGAGCAGGGCAGGGACCAGCGACTCGCGTCCTTCGCCATAGAGACCTTCGGCAATATTGAAGACCATGTCCCATTTTTTGCCATCGAGCAGGGCTTGCATCAGGTCGATGGCATTGCCTATTCGCTCTACGGTGTGTCCTGCCTTTTCTATGGCCTGCTCTATACCTTCTATGGTACTTTCTTTATCAAATTCGGCGGTTTGTTCCATCGAATACCCTCTCTTCAGATAGTCCGAACGGAGGTCGTATGTGAATCCTATTTTCAATCGTTTTTTGTTTTTGATGGTGATACATGATTTTTAAACATCCTCGTGGAGATGTACCCTTCGAAGAAGTTGCGGGCATTGATGCCCAGTGTACGGTTTTTATAACCCCCTTCCTGAACAAAAAGTATAGGGTAGGGGAGTTTTCCAAATGCCTCCCCGTTGTTTTTAAAATCAGCCGGTGATAGTGTCCAGGTGCCTGTGGGGTCTCCTTTGGCGGGGTCGAGACCCAGACTGACGATCAGATATTGTGGTTTGAAAGCGCTGATTTCTTTCAATGCTTTTTTCAAATAGCTCAAATATTCCGGGCCGTCAAGGGCTTCTTTCAGCGGGTAGTTCAGGTTATATCCTTCGCCTTGTCCCTCGCCTTTTTCATCGGCAAACCCGTAAAATATGGATAGGCAAAAGACGGGTTGCCATGAATGGAAACGGTGAACACATCATTTCGCTGATAAAATATCTGCTGTTGGCCGTTGCCGTGATGATAGTCGATATCCAGAAGGGCTACTTTGCCCAGCCTGGACAAAAAATTGGCGGCGATGGCGGCATTGTTGAAATAGCAAAAACCGCCATAAACATCTCTTTCGGCATGATGCCCCGGGGGCCGCACCAGGGCATAGGCGGTATGGTAGCCTTCCAGCAGTAGTTCGGCTGCTGTCAGCGTGCAATTGACCCCTGCGCGAGCCGCCAAAAAGGCATTTTTGTTCAGCGGGGTGAAGGTGTCGATGCAGTAATATCCGGCCAAAACCGAATAATCTTTTGGTGGGCGTGTAGCATTCCTTACCGGAAAAACATAGGGATAAATCGATTTACCCTCCGGCAACTTGTCACATACCTTTTTGAAATAATTAAAGTACTTGATATTATGAATGTCGGTGATATGCTTATCGGGATAGCCACGAGCTGGCCGCGACTTGAACTCATGGAGTTTTTCTATCTCCCTCCATATGCTTTTGATCCGTACCGGCGACTCGATATAGCCTACTTCTTTCACATGGTGAATGTCATGTTTGTCATTCACTACCAACGCTATTTCGTCCTTCACCGCTTCGCGTTTTTCCAAGGGCCGGTCTTTTACCAGATACCTGAAGGCACGAAGCTGCACCGGGTCATCTTTGATAGATGCTACCACCATTTTGATATAGGCTTCGGGACAATATTTAGGGTATTTTCGCTCAAGAATAGCCCTGACAATTTTTTTTAACTGGCTGGCCGACAACTGTATATCATTTCCTAGGTCATCATACACCAGGTACGGCGGACAGTCGTCGGCAGGCTCAACTACGGTTTCGTATCTGGTATTGATAACAGGCCGCGCACCATAGCGTTCGTAAAATGCCAGTCGCGATTTGTTTTGCTTCATTTCACTTTTGTCGCGACAGAGCTTTTCGTCGTCGGGTAGGCACTCCATAAAAATGCCAAGCGAGTTGAGCATTTGTGCTTCTTCCCTGATGCGCTCATAAATGGCACCGCCCACACCCGAAGATACCTTTCCCGGCTTGACGGCAATGTAGTCGAGAAAGCAAAAATTCCTGTCGGGCAGGTAAAAAAGGATGGCAAAACCTTTCACATTGCTGCGGCCATCTTCGGCTACGAACAGACTGGTCGAAAAACCATATTTTATCGGGTCCTTCATCTGCTCCAGTATCTCGTTTATTTTCTCCTCGAGCACCGAGGGGAAATGCGCCCTGAGTATATTGAATACCTGTAAAATTGCCGCTGAATTGGTAGGCAAGTAGGCATCTGTTATTTTCCTGATTCTGAATACATTCATAATTATGCAAATTTAGCGGAAGGTATGATTTACCTAAAGGTCTATACTAAAATACCAATAGATAAATCTTCCACATGTTTACATAATTCGGGAAAATCATGAATGATAATCAAATATATGGCGTTGTGACCGGATATTTTGGGGTTCGGAGAATCATTGGAAGACTCAAGTTCATTGAAAAAAATTATTCTATAAAAATATGCTCCTTAATTGTTTTTAGTTTTCATGAAATTATTAGAAGAAAGATAAGGCGAATAGCATAAAAGAATAATTGGCAACAAAAAAATCAAGCGTTTCATAATATTTATTTTTGGGTGAAAAAATTAGAGACAATTATCTATAATACTCATAAATATTAATTGCACCTGGAGCCGATCCGGGAAACCCTGCATCAAAATGATGGCTTTCGATGAGGAAATGTTCTTCATCGTAAAAATACCTGTTCGTTACGCGTCTGCCCAGAGTTTCACCCCAGAGGTAAGCCTCTTCAACTTTCTGCCCCAGTTTGTTATAGATTTCCTCGTAATAGGCCTTGCCTTCAATCCCATTTTTGTTTGTCCCAATAAATAAGATGGTATCTTGTTTGTGCTCATACTTGACAGAGCCTAAAAAAGCTTCTTCATAATCAAAATATGATTCCTTTACTTTTCTTCCTTCCAAATCGTATTCGTTCCTGGTGACACTCACTAGCTGATTGTGCTCATATTTACGTCTCTCCACCAATAGATCATTGGGATAGAAATAGTCGGTGTAGGATTCCAATTTGCCGTTGTTATAACTATAACTCTTAACAAGTTTATCGTTGTCGTATGTGTATTGTAAATATGTTCGGATTTGGGAGGGTGGTGTGGCTGAGCTATAATTATACTCCTTAATTACCTGGCCTTTCTGGTTTCTTTCGGTGATTTGGGTCTGTTCCAAAATAGTACCTGAGTAAACTTCTACTTTGGTCAAATATCCATTTGCATTATAGTAGTGTTCGCTACGGCCATCAAATCCTTGCGCGGTTTCCCGTATCGTTTTTAATTTATCTTTTAGCGCGGGATTATTTGGGTCGTTGATGAATTGAGTGTTTTCAAGATCAATTTTGTCGCAGGAAACAAGCGTTAAAACTAGTAACAATAATTGAGCATAAGTTTTCATGATTTTGTTCATTTATTCCGTACACAATTTAATAAAATAAAAGAAATTATATATCTGATTTTAATAAAAAAATATGCACGACCAACCAATTTCAGGGCATTAATTATTAGCACTTTATACTAACTATCCACCAAGGTATTTGATCTAAGATGAAAGGATCACGAATAAGATTTTATCTGTACCGGATCATAGTATTTGAATGACTTGCCTTCGAAATTTTTCAAGATCACATTGTCCCCCTCGCGTCCCTGGTAATATTCGGGAATCAGCGGGATTTTGCCTCCACCGCCCGGAGCGTCGATTACAAAGTGTGGTATGGCATATCCGCTGGTAAACCCACGCAAACCCTGGATAATCTCCAATCCTTTGGTCACAGGTGTACGGAAGTGTGACGAACCCGGAATGGGGTCGCATTGGTAAATATAGTATGGCTTTACCCGTATCTTCAGTAGTTTGTGCATCAGGTTTTTCATGGTTTCCACGTTGTCATTCACGCCTTTTAGCAGCACGGTCTGGCTACCCATTACTATTCCTGCATCGGCAATTCGTGTACAGGCCTCGGTCGCTTCCGGGGTAATTTCGTCGGGGTGGGTCACATGGATGCTCATGTATAGCGGATGGTATTTTTTCAACATTTTCACCATGGTGTTGGTGATGCGCTGTGGCAGCACCATCGGTACTTTGGAGCCAATGCGGATGATCTCTACATGCGGAATGGCGCGCAGCGAAGAGAGCAAAAATTCCAGGTGCTTGTCGGGAAGGGTCAGCGGGTCGCCACCGGACACCACCACATCGCGCACCCCGGGGTGGTTGCGTATATAATCAATGGATTTTTCCCAGGCTTTTACCCCATAGTGTTTTTTGTCTTTCTCGACCATGTGCGTGCGCGTACAGTAGCGGCAATACACCGAGCAAAACCCGGTAGAGAGCATCAGCACCCTGTCGGGATAGCGGTGTACCAGGTTGTCGACCGGACACATCGACTCTTCGTGCAGCGGGTCGGTCTCTTCGCCGGGAGATACGATGAGTTCCAGTTTGTCGGGCACCACAGATTTGGCAATAGCATAGCTGATGGGCTTGCCATGGAAGAGGCTCGCATAGTATGGGGTAATGCGCAGGGGTAGTTTTTTTGACTTGGCCAAAAAGTCCAGGTCGTCAATGGTGCTCACATCCAGTATTTCCGAAAGTTTTATGAAGTTGGTATAGCTGTTTTGGATTTGCCAACGCCAACTGTTCCATTGCTTATCGGTGGCAAAAGGAAAGTACTTCGCCCGGAATTTTGCCGTTTGGGCGCTAATCACATTAAAGTCTGAATTGGGGATTTCAGTTTTGCCAAACAAGGCCTTGCCGGCGGTAGCAGTTTCCAATACTACTTCGATCGACGAAAGATCCGGACCGAGGGGAGGTTCGTAATCCTGTTGTGCAAGCTCATTCATAAACTTGATTATTACTTACAATTATGATACGAAGGTATGGGCAATTTTTTTATTTACGATCAATTATACATCAAATTATATTCATTGCTTTCAGTACAAAACAGGGCTGTTTTCAGGTCTTTTTTGCTGCGATATTGGTGTGGAGCCAGCTAACAAAAGCGTAGCAACCCGGGTGGGTTGGATGCACTTCACTCAGGCTCCGTTCTCAGTGATCTTATTTTATGGTATTGGTGTGAGGTCTGGTTGTTTTGATTTGAGCGATGTGCCGATAGTTTTCAGAGAAGGATTTATGCGGTACTATTTTTTTGAATGAAAAGTTTTTGGCTTTTTTACTACCAACTACGGTTTTTCCAATTTCATTTATCCAACTATGCCCAACAGCATGAAAAAGTTTGCACACGCCTTGCCCAAAGCCATTTGTATCACATTGGTTTTCATGGTATTTTCTCTTCATCTCATTGCGCAAAAGCAGACCAATCCTCGTGCCCAATGGTTTGTAGATGAGCGCTTTGGCATGTTTATTCATTGGGGGGTGTACAGTGGTGCTGAGGGATATTGGAAGGGTGAAAAGCACCGTGATGACAACGACTATGCCGAATGGATATTTTACAGAAACAGAATAGAAAAGGACGAATATCTCACCTTGCTCGAGCGCTTCGACTGGGCAGCAATAGACCCTGAGCAATGGGTGATTTTGGCCAAAAAGTCAGGGATGAAATACGTGACACTCACTGCCAAACACCACGATGGATTTGCACTGTGGGACAGCCAGGTGTCTGAATACGATTTGGGAAATTTTACCCGACCCAAACGGGATATTGTAAAAGAATTGTCAATTGCCTGTCAAAAACACGGACTCAAACTCGGGCTCTACTATTCGCACTGGGTGGATTGGGAACATGAGTATGGCTGGGATCACACCAAAGAAATATACCCCATCACAGCCGACCAGTACGATATTTACTGGCAAGAAAAGGTAATACCCCAAATGCGCGAGTTGCTCACCAACTACGGCCCGATAGGCCTGATGTGGTTTGATATGTGGATAAACCATTCCGAATCGATCGTGACTAAAGCGCAACTAGAGCAACTGAAAGCCCTGATTCGTGAGCTACAGCCCGATTGCCTGGTCAACTCACGATTGGGGCTCTCTATAGAAGAAGACCCCGACATCGACTTCAGAACCCTGGGCGATAACCAGCTAGGCAGCCATAAGCTCGATTATCCATGGCAATCGCCTGCTACCGTAGCACACTCGTGGGGCTACCATGCCCGGGATGCCGACTGGCAATCGACCACTGCTCTTCTGCAGGCATTGGTAGGCAATGTGAGCCTCAACGGCAATTATATGCTCAATATCGGCCCAAAATCAAACGGTGAAGTGCCTTTTGAAATCGAACAGCGCATGGTGCAAATGGGCAAATGGCTCCATGTGAATGGCGAAGCGATCTATGGATGCGGCGGATTCGACCTGGATAAAGACCTGCACGATTGGGGAAAAATCACCTTCAAAGTCCTGGAAAACGGACGTGCCCAGCTCTTTCTCCATGTTTTTCGCTGGCCATATCACCAGGGACTCACCCTCACCGGCGTGCGCGGCAAACCTGAGCTGGTGTATGCCCTGGCGGATAAATCGAAGTCTCCGTTAGGCTTCACGCACGATGAAGTACAAACAAAAATCAACATACCGGCTCTTCCACCAGATCCTTATGTTTCTGTGATCGTGTTGGAGTATCACCAGGAACCATCAATTGTTTCTGGCCTTGTGGCTCCAACGGTCGATCACGGCTATTCGCTTACCTTCAAAAACAGATTATCGGCAGCAGGCCAGTCGCTTCTGGTAGATAAGGAAAGGAGGGGAACCATCCCTGAACATATCACCATCGATGGCAGATACCGGTCGTCATGGAAAATTTTTGTGGATGCGCCAAAGACACTTTCCATTGATGCTTCCTACAGTTTTGAAGGACAGCCTTCGCAAAGTAAAATCGTATTGCATGCCGCGGCGCAAACCATTGATCAACTGATCGTGCCAAACGGGCAAACGGTAGGCGAGCCCAAACAAGACTGGCACATACCCAATTTTACCGCGCACAGGCTGGGCAACATCCGTTTTCCTAAGGCAGGTATTTATGAAATATCTATGGATTTGGAAACCGTAAAGATGGATGTCTTAAGGTTTCAATGGCTCTGGTTGGCCGAAGCGGAGACAGAATAGTGGGCAGCAATCCATGAATTCAATGCCTCTGGCAGGTGGGAAAGGGAGTGGGTTTAGGATCAAATCAAAGAATGGTAAAGGAAGTTTTGATGTTTTTTAAAAGCGCTTTGGTCTCCCATGCTTTAGTACTAACTTCATAGGGATAATTCATACTGGCACTCTTACTCCTCCTATTTTAACGGAACAACAAATAATATTTTATAAACTTATTGATACTTAAAAACAATATGTAATTTTTGACCTCAAACACCAATCAATAGAAAAATGAGCACTACCGCAAACACCCCCATTACCGTGGAAACCACGCTGAATGCACCCATTGAAAAGATTTGGGAATGCTGGACTTTGCCCCGACACATTATCAAATGGAATCAGGCTTCACCCGAATGGCATACCACCAAAGCAGAAAACAACCTCAAAACCGGCGGTAAATTCATCTCACGCATGGAGGCCAAAGATGGCAGTATGGCCTTTGATTTCGAAGGGATTTATGACCTGGTGCTGGATAAAAAACTCATCGAATACACTATGCCCGATGGGCGCAAGGTGAAGGTAGCCTTCAATGAGCAATTTAACAAAGTGCATATCAGCGAGACCTTTCAGCCCGAAAGCACCAATTCGCTCGAGCTGCAACGCGCCGGCTGGCAAGCTATTTTAGACAATTTCAAAAATTATGTTGAACATGAGGTCGGGCGATAGACAGACCGCTTTTAGCATTAAGCCGGATGACCGTCAGCCCGATACGGAAAAATAAACACCATCAGTTCATTGTAAAATCGTCGTTTAAAGCTTTTTTACTAAGGCTTCTACAAGTAGTGCGAGTTTGTCCATCGCGGCTTTTGGCTCTTCCACCGGCAGGTCGCCAACCTCAAAAAAACCGATTTTATCAAGGTGTGTAATATAGCGGTCTTTAAGCATAGGGCGGTGTTCTTGTTCGCTTAGCGCAATTATTTTGTCATAGACTTCAAAATCTTCTTTGGTGATGGGCAGCGGGAAACGGTTTAATTCCTCCCCTATAATTTTTCTTTCTTGCAGGGCGGCAATGGTATGGGTAGAGATCGGACCGGGATTGTTGGGGCTGGGCATGTTATTCGATAGCCCTTTGGAAAATGCGCGCCAGTTGAGACCATTGACTTTAGCCAGATGATTGAAATATTCTTCGGCAAATCTACTGCGATAGTAGTTGCCGGTGCATATAAAAAGAATTTTCTGCATAAAGTGCTTCAGATTGCTGTGGTGCAAAAATAGAAGATAAGCCGCAAGGTACAAGGGTTTGCAAGGAGTGGATGGTTGCTGGTTTTGTAGCTACAGGCGATAAGCAACAAGCTATACAAACAGCTTATAGCATATAGCAACGCACAACCTACCTCCTTCTCCTTCTGCTGGTTGAAATACCAAAAACACCCAGTATTCCCCGGGTGAGTTCGCGGGCTATGGTATTGGCCAGCGGGCTTTTCATGATTTTTTCGAAAGAAACATCAGCACTGGGAGGTGGTACCGGGCGCTTCATTTTTGAATTTTTACCGGTCTGGGTCAATTCTTTTTCGGCTGTGGCTTCATTGATCCGCTCCATCAGCATTTCGTGTGCGCTATGCCGATCCAGTTCCTGGTTGTATTTGCTGCAAAGTCGCGAAAAACCCAGGATATTGCTGATCTCCTGGTCTGTCAGCACATCCATTCGCGAAAATGGCGGACGCATAAGTGTATGTGCCAGCTCGGTGGGCATACCCTTTTCATTTAGCACCGTCACCAGTGCTTCGCCAATGCCCATCTCGGTGAGCAGTTTTTTGGTGTCATAAAAAGACGTTTCGGGGAAGTTGTCTGCCAACAAGTTGATGGCCTTGCGATCTTTTGCGGTAAATGCACGCAGGGCATGTTGTAGCTTAAAACCCAGTTGCCCCAGTATATTTTCCGGGATGTCATCAGGTGTCTGGGTAATGAAAATAATGCCGATGCCTTTGGAGCGGATCAGCTTGATGATGATGTCGATCTGGTTGAGCAGGTCCTTGGAAGCTTCGCGAAAGAGCAGGTGCGCTTCGTCTATAAAAATCATCAATTTGGGGGCTACGCTGTCGCCTGCTTCAGGAAAAACCTCAAAAACCTCCGCCAAAAGTGAGAGCATAAAGGCTGAAAACAACTGTGGCTTCGATTGAATATCCGTTAGTCTGATGATGTTGACCATACCATGACCATATCGGTCGGTGGCGCAAAGGTCCATTACATCAAACGATGGCTCGCCAAACAAACGCTGTGCGCCCTGTTGCTCCAGTGCCGTGACATTGCGCAGGATAGAATGTACAGAAGGCGACGATACCAGTCCGTATTCCTTCTGTATGTCCGCTTTGCCATCTTCCACAGAGTAGCGAAGTAATGATTTCAAATCTTCCAGATTGAGCAGAGGTAATTTGTGGTCATCGGCAAATTTGAATAACATGCCCAAAACCCCTTCCTGAGTATCATTCAGATTCAAAATTTTACCCATGATCACCGGGCCAAATTCCGATACCGTACTTCGGATGCGTGCTCCGGGTTCTTCGGAAATGGTGAGGAATTCCACCGGAAAGCCCATTTCTTTCCATTGCATTTGTATACTTGCCTCACGCCTGGTAACAATCGGGTTGCGTGTGCCCGGGGCGCCGATGCCGCTCAGATCGCCCTTGATGTCCATCACAAGCGAAGGCACCCCTGCCAGTGACAATTCTTCCAGTAGTACTTGCAGTGATTTGGTTTTGCCGGTTCCGGTGGCGCCGGCAATGAGCCCATGCCGGTTGAGGGTTTTCAGCGGTACGCGGATTTGCAGTCCTTCAATGGGATTTAAGTCGTGTATAGCGCCACCCAGCAGGACTGACGCGCCTTTGAAAGTGTAGGAAGTGGCAATGGAATTTTGAAAATCCGGCATGGCAATAGTTTTTTGCGTTGTCGATCAAAAATAATGGATATCATGGATATTTGAGCCATTCTTTAAAAAATGAATCTGAAAGCAAAAACAACTTTTCTGCGTCATGACTGAGGCAAACATTAAGCATACATGCCTGAGGCGAAATGAAGTTTAGCCTGAAAAATAGCTGGCTCAGCGCGTGGAAAATTGCGATGTTCAAAAATGCCAGCTCCAGCTATTGGCCAAACCACGTTTACCCAAGGGGGTAAGGGGGATTGGCTAAAAAATAATTGCAGATTGACAGAGATTGCCACGGCGTAATGCTGCGTTGGAGCTTTCACCCTCGATTTAGTCAATACAAAAAACATTTATAACTTTGAAGATTGATCGTGAAACAAAAGTGGATCAAACTGGAATTTTAATAAGATTATGAAAGAAATTGAAAATATTGAACTGGCATTTTTGAGCCTTGACGACTATCAGGAATTGAAAACAGCCATGATCGAGGCATATTCCAGCATGCCCAACTCCTATTGGAAAGAACAGCAAATCAACTCGCTAATCAGCCGCTTTCCCGAAGGCCAGGTGGTGATAAAAGTAAATAAACAGATCGCAGGTTGTGCCTTGTCTATTATTGTGGACTATGCCGCTTTCGAAGATGAACATACCTACAAGCAAATTACCGGAGACTACACCTTCAATACACATAGCCCTGCCGGCGATACGCTCTACGGCATAGATGTGTTCATTAAGCCTGAATTCAGGGGGTTGCGCCTGGGTCGCAGGTTGTATGATTACCGAAAGGAACTTTGTGAGCGACTCAACCTGCACGGAATTGTTTTTGGAGGGCGCATTCCCAACTATCATAAATTTGCCGGGGAGATGTCGCCCAAAGAATATATCGAAAAGGTAAAGCGCAAGGAAATCCACGATCCGGTTTTCAATTTTCAGATTTCCAATGATTTTCATCCTTCGAAAATTCTCAAAAACTATCTACAGGGCGACAATGCCTCTAACGACTATGCCGTTTTGCTTAAGTGGGACAATCTCTACTACGAAAAGAAAGAAAAACAGGCAAGCACGACGAAAAAAGTAGTGAGGTTGGGGCTGATTCAGTGGCAAATGAGACCATACAAACATCTGGATGAATTGCTGCACCAGGCCGAATATTTTATTGACGCCGTTTCGGGCTATCGGTCTGACTTTGCGTTGTTTCCGGAGTTTTTCAATGCGCCGCTGATGGCGGACAATAATCATCTTGACGAGCCCCAGGCCATCCGCGAGCTTGCAAAGCATACCGAAACCATCAAACAGCGTTTTTCTGAACTGGCCATTTCTTATAATATCAACATTATTTCGGGCAGCATGCCTGAGATGAAAAACGACAGGTTGTATAATGCCGGCTATCTGTGCAAGAGAGATGGCAGCGTGGAACGTTTTGAAAAGCTACACGTAACCCCCGACGAAGTAAAAGTATGGGGAATGGAGGGGGGTAAGCAACTGAGGGTATTCGATACCGACTGTGGAAAAATTGGCATTTTGATATGCTATGATGTGGAATTTCCGGAGCTGAGCCGGATTCTGGCAGAAAAAGGGATGGACATATTATTTGTTCCGTTCCTTACGGATACCCAAAACGGATACTCCCGGGTGAGGAACTGTGCTCAGGCACGCGCCATCGAAAATGAATGCTATGTGGCCATAGCGGGCAGTGTCGGCAATCTGCCAAAAGTTCATAACATGGATATACAATACGCTCAATCCATGGTATTTACGCCATGCGATTTTGCCTTCCCGGCCAACGGCATCAAAGCAGAAGCAACGCCAAATACCGAAATGATATTGATAGCTGATGTTGATATCGATTTGCTACGGGAGCTTAACCAATTTGGCAGTGTGAGAAACCTGCGTGACCGGCGCAAAGATATTTATGACCTGAAGATGACACAGGCAGAGTGAAATTGCACTACACCACCACAATGAAAAGGATCAGCGTGTTTTATTAAATGTCCTGAAAAAGAATTTCTTGAATAGCTATAAATATTTGACTATTTGCCGTAGCCCAAGCGAGCAGGTGATTGGCTTGCTGGAGGCCAATGCCATTGGCACCCCCGGCAAAAGCATGGTGTACAAGCATGCCCGGGTAGAAGAAAAGGTAAAAGCTGTGCCCAATCCCTACTTTGCCAATTTGTGTATACGCAACAGGCTATATGGCACCATCTGTCTGAGCAAAAGGACGATTTTTAATTGTGGTGTGCCCCGGGAAGCTTTTTACCTGCGCTATTTCACCTTTCGCGAAAGCGTGCGATCATTTGACCCCGATAGCAGAAAAAGCAACAAAACCAGTCCCCTTAGGGATGAAATCTCCGCCTTGTTAGATGGCCATGGGCTGGCATATTCGGGCGAATTGCTGCTGTATGCCTATGTCGATGCAGACAATGTGAGGTCTGAACGGTTGATCAAAGAATTTGGCTTTCACAAAGTTGGAGATTTTCAATTGGTGCCTTTCAGCCGGATTTTTACCAAGCACCACCTTGCAGTGAAGATAGCAGATGAAAAAATCCGGCACAGGATAAAGGAACAGTTGCACCAGGCCCATCAGCACCAACAATTGGTTTCTTATGAATTTTTATTCCTTCATGGAAAATATTTTTATATAGAAGAAAACAATGAAATGGTTTGCGGCGTGCAGGCTATACCCGACACGTGGCTGGTGAAAGAGCTGCCCGGATGGATGGGCAAAATACTGCTTCGCGTGGTGCCCGGCATACCCCTTTTACGCCGGCTGTTCGATCCCGAATACCAATTTGTGTTTCTGGAGGCTGTGTTTTGCCTTCCCGGGCACGAATCGAAACTGAGCGTATTGTTCCAATCGGCCTTGCATCACTTCGGCAGGCATTCGGCGGTGTTGTGCGTTGATCGCCGCGCTAAGATTTATTCACAGATAAAACAGAATAATTTGGGACTTACCCATAAATTGCAAGGTGAAAAAACAATAGATATTGTTGTCAAAACATCCCGGTCTCAATCTATAAGCAGCGATATTCCCTTCAATATTTCAGGATATGACGTTTTATGACATTTAATTGGGAATAATGAATGATCAATTGATGATTATTGGAAGAAGGGACTATATAGACCTCCCTGAATTTGACCTGAAAAAATTAAAGCAAAGGTCGATACAGGAGCATATGGCTGCTCGCTGCATTGCCATGAAATATCTACTGAGCACATCGATGGCAAAGAAATTTTGAAATTCAAATTGCTGGACCCACAGCATCCGGAATATGCTGATCGCTATATCTACAGTGCTGATTTTAATGATAAAACCGTTAGAAACTCAGGCGGGCAGGTAGAGCATCGATACACGATCAGCACCAGGGTGGTATTGTCCGGTAAGAGCTACGATGTTGAGTTTTCGCTGGCAGATAGGGAGCAGATGCGCTATCCGGTACTTTTGGGCAGGAAATTTTTGCGAAACAGGTTTGTGGTGGATGTTTCTAAAAAGAACATTTCGAGAAAATTTAAAATGAATCACTAAATGAAAATTGCGATATTATCAAGAAATCAGAATTTGTACTCGACCCGTCGGTTGCTCGATGCCATAACGCTGCGTGGGCATCAGGGTCTGGTAGTTGACCATATGAAATGCGATTTGATTATGGACGAAAGGGGGCCTTCTATTTATTATAAAGGAGAAAAACTGGAGGATATTGACGCCATTATACCCAGAATAGGCGCATCAGTCACCTTCTATGGCACAGCAGTAGTTAGGCAATTTGAGATGAAACATGTCTTTAGCACTCAGGACTCACTGGCCATTACCCGGTCGCGCGATAAATTGCGCAGCTTGCAAATATTGTCCAGGTCGGGGGTGCTTATGCCCAAGACCGCCTTTACCAACTATAGCAAAGATGAAAACAAACTGCTAAAGCACATTGGCGAAGCACCTGTGGTCATCAAACTACTGGAAGGAACCCAGGGATTGGGTGTGGTACTTGCCGAAACAAATAAGGCAGCCAAATCGGTGCTGGAGGCATTTGAAAGTCTCAAAACCCGAGTCATTTTGCAAGAATTTATAGAAGAAGCCAAAGGGGCTGATATTCGTGCCTTTGTGATTGACGGAGAGGTAGTAGGCGCCATGAAGCGACAGGGAAAGGAAGGAGAATTTCGCTCCAACCTGCATAGAGGGGGCAATGCCCACATCATTAAGCTGTCTCGCACCGAAAAATCTACCGCCCTGAAGGCTGCCAAATCCATAGGTCTGGCCATTGCCGGAGTCGATATGCTACAATCCAAACGTGGACCTATGGTGCTGGAGGTCAATTCCTCCCCGGGTCTGGAAGGTATAGAAAGTGCCACCGGGGTAGATATTGCAGGCAAAATCATAGAATATATAGAACGGAATGCTGCAAAAAAGCGCAAGCCAAAAGATAAAGTGAAAGCGTAAATGAACATAAATGGTGTAGAAATAAAGCCGGGAGACCAACGATCCATCGAAGTGAACATTGCCAGGCTGCCTTCACACTCGTCGATAGATATCGTGATCAATGTGGCCAGAGCACATAAAAAAGGACCGGTGCTTTTGCTCATGGGCGGCTTGCATGGCGATGAGATTAATGGCGTGGAGATCATCAGAAGGATGATAGAACAGAAAAAAAATATACCCAGGCAAGGCACGGTGATATGTATTCCTATCTTGAATATTTTTGGCTTTATTCATTTTTCGCGATACGTGCCCGATGGCAAAGACGTAAATCGTTCTTTTCCCGGAAATAAAAATGGCTCTCTGGCAGCCCGTGTGGCCTACTACCTGATGAAACACATCCTACCCAAGATCGATTATGGCGTTGATTTTCATACCGGTGGCGACGATAGGTTTAATTATCCGCAGATCAGATGTATGCTCAACGATCCCGTCAATCAGCAACTCGCCGGGGCTTTTCATGCCCCTTTTACCTTGCATTCGCAATACAGGCCAAAATCTTTGCGACAAGCAGCCGCTAAAATGGGCAAGCATATCGTGGTGTTCGAAGGGGGAGAATCATCAAGGTTTGATGAAAATGCGATTTCAGAGGGAATAAACGGCACATTGCGCTTGATGAACCATTTGGAAATGACCGATGAAAAACCAGTTCCTAAAAGGAACAACAAGATCATCCGCAACTCGTCATGGATCAGAGCCAAAGCATCGGGCATGTTTTTATCTGAAGTAAAATGCGGCGATGCCATTAAAAAAAATGCAGTGGTCGGCGCCATAAAAGATCCCTTTGGCGAGCTCAATCAGGTGGTGAAGGCCACCACCACCGGCTATGTGATCGGTCTTAACAACAATCCTATCGTCCACCAGGGAGATGCGCTCATGCATGTGGGGGTATTGAAATAGCTGATTTGGGGCGTACATGGGGTCAGTGAAGGTGCGCTCTCTAAGATTGCTTTAAGAGGCGCTTGTGATATGCTGCTAAAATTTCTCTTGTTTTTTACTCAATTCCTAAACCAAACCCTGACTGAATGGTAGTATAAGGTATGAGAAATATAAATGACAAAACAGCCCTGATTACCGGAGGTTCAAAAGGAATAGGGTATGGTATAACTGCGGCTATGCTACATGAAAATATGAAAGTGGCAATTACCGGCCGGACAAAAGACACCCTGGATGCGGCGGTAAAAGAATTGAAAAAAATAGGCACAGGGGAGGTTTTGGGTGTTGTCTCTGATGTGCGCGACTATGAATCGCTACGCCAGGCGGTAGATACACTATTGTCGGCCTGGGGCAAGCTGGATGTTTTGATCGCCAATGCGGGGGTAGGGCATTTTGGCTCTATCTTCGATCTGACACCCGACCAGTGGAACGAGACCATTGATACCAACCTGACCGGGGTATTTCATAGTGTAAAGGCGAGCCTGCCAGAGCTGAAAAAAACCAAGGGCTATATCATAACCATAGCCAGTCTTGCCGGCACCAACTTTTTTGCCGGGGGTGCTGCGTATAATGCGAGTAAGTTTGGTTTGGTGGGCTTCACTCAGGCTATGATGCTCGATGTGCGCCAGGAAGGCATCAACGTAAGCACCATTATGCCTGGCTCTGTAGCCACATATTTCAATGATCATACGCCATCAGAAAAAGATTCCTGGAAAATTCAAATTGAAGATATTGGCCAAATGGTAGTAAATCTGCTTCAGCTAGATCCACGCACACTGCCATCAAAAATAGAGGTGAGGCCAAGCTTGCCTCCGAATAAATAGGACGAATCCACAAAACCCGGCTGGCGCTATCCTACCATAAGAATGCGATGACAATCGAAAGTGACCTCCGTTTGAAGAAAAGCAGGAAGAGGCTCAATTAGAAACCACGCATAGTTTTGAACAGACCAGTGTAAAGTCATGAACAAATCCATGCGTGGTTTTAAAAAGAACCACCAACGAGGTCTTCTACTTCTTCATTTCCCCCTCACTCCAGGGTTAGTACCTGCTTTTTTTCCAAAAGCACCTTTTGAAGCATAGCATAAGGCACGTCTTGTACCGCGCATTGCTGGTCGAGGGCGATGACTGCTGCTGCGGCGGCCGATTGACCCAGGATCATAAATACCGGCTCCATCCGTATAGAGCCGAAAGCGATATGACTGGATGAAAGGCATACTGGCACCAGCAGGTTTTCACATTCCTCTTTTTTAGGAATGAGAGCACCATAGGCAATAGAATAGGGCCCCGGGGGGCTTACGCCAATATCGCCTTCATTTTGTACATAGCCCTCTGGCGTCACATAGCGTTGCACATTGTGCGAATCCATGGCATAAGATCCCATGCCAACCGGCTCGGGCACGTTGCGCCTGAGCAATACATCATGTTCGGTGGTTACGTATTCGCCTACCATGCGTCTGGCTTCGCGCACATAAATCTGATGAGGCCAATGTCCGTTGTCGGTAAATTCATCTTTTGCCAGACCCCAGGTCGACATGCGGCTCCTCACTTCCTCAGGCACCCTCTCATCGTTGGCCACAAACCACAGCAGTCCTTTTTGATAGTCCTCGTGCTGTTTTATTATCTCCCTGCGCCGTTCATAGCTGGCTTCGGGGTAGTCGTAGTTTTGCCCGATATGATCGCTGCTAAATGGCCCATTATTATTGGTATCTGTTTTTTTATTGGGGATATTGTCGAATTTATTAAACCATTCGCGCCAGCCGGATTCAAATACACGCACCAAAAGCGCGTACTGGTTAGCATCATAATTTTCCGGTTTAGGAAATGGTACACGGTTGGCGTCATGGTTGGTCATGCAGGTGCGAAAGCAATAAGCCTGTATTTTGTCGTCACCTTGTCCATAGTCGCCCGGATAAGCTGTAGATATCAATGGCAGCACGCCACTGGTAGTATCGCCTGGTATCTTATATGGCGAAATGCCGGGCTCAAAGTAGTGGTGGTGGTGCAAAACACCTGTTTGTACCCCGTTCCATTGTTCGTTGTAGGTATCGATACTTTCCCGGCCTACATGGTAGCTCACGTCAGCCGAGGCCATCAGATCGCCTTCGTAGGTGGCATCAATAAACATTTTGCCGTGGTAGGTTTTGCCCGATAGCATAGAGATTGATACTATCTTCCCTTCGGTTTTATTGACTCCGGCCGTACGGTCGAGCCATTCATCTCTATGGATATTGAGTTTATTTTCTTCTGCTAAATCCTCAAAAATCTTTTCCGCTACATGTGGTTCAAAAATCCACATGGTGCGGTTTTGCCCGTCTATAGCCGGCGTTCCCTGGCCTACGTTGCCATATTCACTCTTTTTTTGCCATTTCCAGGCCGATGAATCGTTGTAGTGCAGCCAAACACGGTGGTAAAACTGCCGCGCCAATCCTCCTATTGCATCTTTTTTTCCTGTGTCGGTCCAACCCAGTCCCCCTGCGGAAAGACCACCCAGGTGCTTGTCGGGCGATACCACGATGACCGACTTGCCAGATTGCACTGCTTCCACAGCGGCAATGATTGCTGCGGAGGTGCCGCCGTAAATGATAATGTCAGCATGATAAGCATCGTTTGATCCAGGGGAATTACATACCGCTAAAAAAAAGGTGAGAAGCAGGATAGCAGGTAAATTTTTCATAATTGAACGCAATTAAGTCATATCAAATGGGTCTATAATAGCCTTGCTCAAATCAACAAGGCTTTGGATGTCCATTTAAAAATGTGATAAATTACGCATTTGTCCAAACCAGGATATTTAAAGATAAAGATGGGCAACCTTAGACTGTTGCAGGGAGGGTATAGGTAAATTAGCCACCTTCAAGGCAGATTTTAAAGGTCGTATGCTGCTTTTTTTTTGCCTCAATTGCTGCATGAACATATACATCGTGGGCATTGCAATGTGCCATCGGTCACTCGATCGAAAAGTATGCCTTGACGTATCGTGCTATGAAATGCCAGCTAGATTTGCCGAAAGGCATATAAAATATACCCGATTTTAGTCGAATTGTCCCCAAACTTCCATAGGGTTCTAAACAAAAAAAGCCGGAGTTCCGGCTTTTTAATGATCGATAAATGGCATGCTTATGCCTCGGCTTTGGCATTAACTGTTTCTGAAATTTTCGTTAGTTTTTCATCCGCGCTATATTCCTGTTCCAGAATTTTGCCCAGCTTTTTCTTAGCTTCCGAATGATCCAGTTGTTTGGCAAAAGTACAGGCCGTTCCATACCCCGATATTTCGTAGTGCTCTATGCGCTGAGCATCGGCAATGAGCGCCGCATCCATCACCTCAGGACTTGCTTTTTCTTTCATCATGCTTTTAGCTTCCTGTATTAGTCCTTCCATTGCTTTGCACTTTTCACCAGATGGTTTTATGTCCAGTTCTTTGCACACCTCTTCGAGCAGGCGTTTCTGCTCTTTAGTTTCTTCCAGGTGGCTTTCAAATGCCTTTTTCAATTTAGGGTTCGAAGCTTTGGCAGCCATTTCGGGTAGCGCCTTGATCAGTTGTTCCTCGGCGCTGTAGAGATCCTGCAATTGATGTTCGAACAGGTCGTCCAGTGTTTTCATCTTATCTGACATAGTATATTTTGTTTTGGTTTTAAATAAGTATTTGAATAATGCTCCATTTTGCAATTGCCATGCCTTGCGGTTTGCAGTCGATTTTAGATGGTTTTCAATAGTTTTCTGTTTCAAAATGATGGATTTAAAACCTCACCTTGGGGAAATTGCTCAACGAGCATATCCCTGCGCCGACCAATGGCAAAGCCGGAAAATAGTTCGGCCTGCGCAAGGGATAGAAAAGATATTTGGGTAGCCGAGATTCCCATTTGACTGCCGATGAAAGTAAAATGTGGAAATGGTGTAATAAATTGACTGATGATATTATCTTGTGAGCGCATTGCCACAGGCATATTTTTATACATATTTTTAAAATGGCACAAACCCGAAGACAGTTTTTGACCACGTCGAGCCTGGCGCTTTCCGGGGTTTTACTATCAAAGCATGCGCTGGCATCATTTCAGTTACCCAATGACCTGGCCCATCCCGGCATCATCTTAAATACCGTTTCTAAACCAATGGAAGAGGATTATAAGCATACCCTCATCCGGCTGGCAGAGATGGGCTATACGCATATCGAAGGGGGCATCTATGGCGGGGATCCGAAGAGCTATGCCAGATTTGCCAGCGATACCGGCCTGCGGACATTTGCCACTGGAGATGCCATGCACTCATTGTTGAATGATCCGGCAAAAGCAATTCGCAACGCCGAAGCTTTACAAGCCCAGTATATTGTGTGCTACTATCCTTATTTGGGTTCGTCTGAGCATCTGGGAAGAGCAGAAGGGCTGCAGGCTGCTGCTAACTTGAATAAATTGGGACTGGAATTTAAAACCGCTGGTTTTACTCTGGCCTGGCACAATCACGCCTGGGAGTTTAAAGACCTGGGAACAGAGACGCTCTTCGATGTAATCATGCACAACGTTGATCCTGAGCTCGTGAAAAATGAGCTCGACCTGTATTGGGTAATCAAGGGCAATGCAGATCCGGTCGCGCTATTCAAAAAATACCCGGGTCGCTTTGAGCTGGTACATGCTAAGGACATGGACTATAGTGAAGGCAAAGGGATGACCTGCCTGGGTGAGGGCATTATCGACTTTAAGCGAATTTTTGCTCATGCCGAAACTGCCGGTATTAAGCGCATTATTATAGAAAACGAACAATGGACAGGCGGCCTGGAGTGCGCTGCCACAAGTATCAAAAGTTTTAAACAACTATTCTAAACATTTACCCAAAGCTATGAAAAACAATCGCAGGACATTCATCAAAAAATCTGCCCTGACCATAGGGGCTGCCGGACTATCGGGCGCAGTCGGAGCGCCGTTTTTATATAGTGGAGCCAAAGCCGCCCCAAGTGAAATAGTAAATATTGGTCTGATCGGCTGCCGAAATATGGGTTTTGGCAACCTAGAAAAACACCTTGGCTATGCCGATGCACGTTGTGTGGCCCTGTGCGATGTCGATAGTAATATCCTCGACCAAAGGGCAAAGGATGTGAAAGATAAATTTGGTCAAAATCCCGATAAATACACCGACTTTCGTAAACTACTCGAAAACAAAGACCTTGATGCCGTAATTATTGGCACCCCCGACCACTGGCATTGTCTGCCCATGATTGCCGCATGCGAAGCCGGTAAAGACGTGTATGTTGAAAAACCAATGGCCAACTACATAGCCGAATGCAACCTGATGGTGAAGGCGGCAAATAAATACAATCGCGTGGTGCAGGTAGGACAGCAGCAGCGTAGCGGGGCTATGTGGGCAGAAATAATGAAAACCATAAAAAGTGGTGAACTAGGCAAGTTGCGCAAGGTGGAAATATGGGCGAACTTTAACTATGGGGTAGGGGGCAAAACAGTACCCGACAGCCCGGTACCCGCAGGCGTTGACTATGACTTTTGGTTGGGCCCTGCGCCCAAACGTGACACATTTAATGCCCAGCGCTTTCATGGCTATTGGCGCATGTTTTGGGACTATGGCGGTGGCCTCATGACCGACTGGGGGGTACACCTGATCGACATGGCGCTTTGGGCCGGCGATGTCACCACCACGCCCGAAACCATACTTTCATATGGTGCAAACCTCTCTTATCCCAATCATTCCCGCGATGTGTTCGATACCATGTCGGTCACTTTTCCACAAAAGGACTATATCATTACCTGGCAACATGCCGCAGGAACGCAAACCGGCCCCTGGGATCGGAACTATGGCCTCAACTTTATTTGCGATAATGCCTCCATAGTTGCCAACCGTGGCGGCTACAAAATTTTGCCAGAATACGATGACACTATCAAAGCTGACAAAGTACCCGCCTATACATTTGAGGAAGGCCGGGAAAATCACGACTTGCATGCGCGCAATTTTCTCGACTGCATCAAAAGCCGGGCTAAAACCAATTGCCCTCCCGAAATCGGCAGACAAGTGGCTCTCTATGCGCATATGGCCAATATCGCCGCTCGTACGGGCGATGAAAAACTGGTGTGGGACGAAGACAACAACAGGTTGCCAATGCTGCAAAAGCCAATGCCTTAATTGTCCCTGAGTATCGAACGCCCTGGAAGCTGCCAAAGGTGTAGTGTGGCTGCTTCGACCCCAGGCTCCGTCCTTGCGTCTGTTGTACATCAATTGTTCGAATTTGAGTATGATTTTCGGTATTCCAATTTTAGGGAGACACCGACAGTAATGAAACTAACAACAATGATATGATAATAAATAAACTGGCACTTGCATCCATACTCTTGTCTCTGGCCAACCTCAGTGTGGCGCAAAACCTGGATGTATTGACCTACAACATCAGGTATGGCTTGGCCAATGATGGTGAAAATCGATGGGATCTACGCAAAACAGGCCTTGCAAAACAATTATTGTTTTACGAACCAGATGTCTTTGGCGTGCAGGAAGCGCTGGATTTTCAGGTAGCGTTTCTCGACAGCGTATTGCAGGAGTACGATTACTACGGCCTTGGGCGCGAAGATGGCCATACCCAGGGAGAAACCACCACCATTTTCTTTAAGAAAGCAAAGTTCAGGGTGTTGGAAAAAACTACCTTTTGGCTTTCCGAAACACCGGAAGTGGTTTCTACCGGGTGGGATGCAGCTTTGCCAAGAATTTGCAGCGCGGTGTTGCTTCAGCTCAGGGAAAACGGGCGCCAATTTTGGGTCATGAACACCCATTTCGATCATGTTGGTGTGGAAGCAAGAAAGAATAGTGCCAAGCTGATCGTGGCCAAAATGCATGAAATCAACCGGCAAAACCTGCCTTTGATCTTAATGGGCGATTTTAATCTGGAACCACATTCAGAAGCGATTCAGTACCTGAGTATGCAGTTGCACGATTCCAAAAAAAATGCAAAGCGAGTCGTTTTCGGTCCTGAGGGTACTTTTCAGGGCTTCAATTTGCAGGATCCGCTTACGCGAAGGATTGATTACATCTTTACGGACAAAACGAAGGTGGAAGTTCTGAAGTATGCCGTACTGACAGACTCCAAAAATCAAAAATTCTATAGCGACCATCTGCCAGTGTTTGTTGAATTGCTTATTAAATAGCACAAGAATTGGTATCGCCCCCGGCCACGTGTTGTCCTTGAATACCCTACCGCCGACTTTAACGAAGTACTCGATCACAGCCTTATCCGCAGGAAATTCTGAAGGGAGGAAAAATCAATCTGGAATTTCTACTTGCTGCTTTTTATAAAGGTCAATATATGTCTCTGTGGTATAGGTGCTTAGTGTCTTCTTATTTTCCGGGTCTGCCCAAATCAAAATAGTTTTACCTGCAAAGGTACTTTTCGGTAATCTGAATTTTAAAACATCTGTTTCAAAAAAAAGATTTAACCCACCATCTTTGTTGGAAGTACTTGCTGAACCACTTTGAAGTAAATTATTGCCTTCGTAAAAGTCGTATTCCAATTCTGTTTGTGCTCCCGTAGATGGGTATTGGATTGTCAGCTTAAAAAACAATGTGTCATTCGCATAGCCCGAATTAGTTATCTGGACAAGTCCCTTACCGTCATCATTATTATCATTATCGCTGTTTTTTTCACAACCTGTAAAGATAAATACGATACATCCGGCAATTACCCATTTTAATAGACTATGGTGTTTCATTTCTTTTAATATTTGATGCGATATTTCTATGTGATAAAAACCAGGTTTGACTTTATGTACGTAGATCCGTTTTGGCCAGCACTTTTTTGTTTGCGATTCTATTTAAAAATTGTATCTGGTTGATCTTTGACACTTCCAGTCTGAGGATGCTCTGATAACAGGTTCAAAAATGAATAAGTTCGTGCTTCCTAAATTAATCCAATCTTTTCTTCAATCCTGAATGCTGTTAACCGCCTTCCATGTTTTCTGGTTTCTCCACCCTCAGCCTTATCCGCAGGAAACTCTGAGGTGTGAGACGATTTTGGGCAGCTCCTCATGCTGATGTTCCGCTTTAACTTTTCATTGGTATTCCCAGAGCGCCGATTTGCCTAAATTATCATGCAGTTAAATGTAGCCTATTCAGTGTTAGCGGCCAGAAGAAGTAGTGTATCTGCCTGTGTGGCTAAATATTGAGAAAATAATTATTAGTTTTGGAACCTTGCATCCAATAATCTGACATTTTGAGTAGCATACAATCAAATACCGAACTGGTAAAACTCCTTAAGAAAGGTGATATGAAAGCCTTTGATATCATCTATCAAAAATATTCCAGACGATTGTATGTTTTTATTTTTCGCTATGTAAAGCACGGAGCAGATACCGAAGAAATTGTGCAGGAGGTTTTTATCAAAATATGGAATAACCGGGACAAAATAAATGTCTATTCCTCATTTGAATCTTTTCTTTTTACCATAGCCCACAATGCGACGATAAATCTTTTGAAGAAAAGAGCCACAGAACAAAAATACGTGGAGCATGTAAAATCGCTTCAGCGAATTGAAGAGTCCTATGAGCTAAGCGATGAGATTCACTATAAAGAACTGAAGGAAAAGTTCCAGGGCGTGTTTGATAAATTATCTCCCAGACAAAAAGAAATTTATAAGCTAAGCCGTGAAGAAGGGCTAAGCAATAGTGAAATAGCGGAGAAATTGGGTATTTCCATACAAACCGTAAAAAACCACATGGTTTCTACCCTGTCTTTTTTAAAAAGCAATCTTGATAATGGCTTGTTAATGAGTGGATTATTCGTCAGTTTATTCCTATAGTAAATATTTTTTTAAATTTTTGTTAGTACTTTTTGTGCCTCTCCTTGTATAACATTTAAGCAATCAGAATTAAATAGTACCGTAGGTTAGATGGGCGCTCACTTTGTTGAGGGTCCGATCAGAAAAATTAATATGACAAAAGAATTACTTGAGAAATATTTGAATAACCGCTGTACCACTTCGGAGGTTGATGAGGTAATTGGCTGGATGAAGCAACAATCATTTTTTTCAGAAAGCAGGGAGCTTAGTAAAAATGATTGGCAACAATTAAGGGATGATGATGATTTTGTTTCAGACGAAAAGCTACAACTGTTGCTTGATAAAATTCATCATAAACTAAATATTGAGCATCCCCGGGTCATAGCGTTGAAACGCTACAGCATAATCAACTGGATTTCGAAAGCCGCTGCTATCCTTCTCATTCCCGTCTTGGCATTTTTGTTTTATACCTTATCAGTTAATACCAAATTGGCCAATCAAATCATAACAGTTTCTGTCGATTCTTTAGAAGTAGTTGCACCGATAGGTTCACGAACGGTAGTTGAACTATCTGACGGTTCCGTAGTGCATTTGAACTATGGAAGCCGTATGAAATATCCACAAAATTTTTCGGGAGAAACCCGCAGGGTTCATCTATCAGGGGAAGGTTATTTTGAAGTGGCCCATAATCCAAATAAACCTTTTGTGGTTTCAGCCGGACAAATGGAAATAAAAGCTGTGGGGACCGAGTTTAATGTGAACGCATACCCCGAAAATATTGACATTGCCACCACCCTGGTAGAAGGCAAGGTATTGCTCGAAAAGAAAGTGGCCGACCATACATCAAGGCAAATAGGAGCCATGAAACCAGGACAGCATGTTAATTTTAATATAAATACCGGTAAAATAGTTTCGAATACCGGAAATATCGATAAATACATTGCCTGGAAAGATGGAAAAATGGTGTTTGATAATGAATCGATTGAAGGGGTTGCTCAGCGCTTAAGCCGGATGTTTAACGTGGATATTCAAGTTGAAAATGAAGCGAAAGAATATAAGTACACCGTAACATTTGTTGACGAACCACTTTTTCAAATACTTGAATTATTGACGCTCGCCACACCGATTAGCTATAAGACATTGCCACGTAAGAAGAATCCTGACGGAACATTTTCGAAACAGATGATCATCATTGAGAAAAAGAAATAAAATATGATTTAACCACCTAAAAATCAATTGCCTATGCCCAAATCTTTTTATTAAAAAGCAACAGGGAAATGCTGTGAACATTTCCCCGGAGATCGTAAAAAATCACCCCGTACGCTTCACTTTACGGGGCATTTCAAACTTTATCATTACAAAATTATGAAAAAAAAATTATGTTTTATCCGGTTGTGGGAAATAACCGGACACATTAAACTGCTAAGAGTTATGAAACTAACTGTCTTTTTAATCTTGGTTTCTGTGGCTGGAGTCTTCGCAAGCAAAAGCTATTCTCAAACCAAAACGCTTAACCTAAACATGCGTGAGGCTACCGTCAAAGAGGTTTTAAACAAAATCGAAGAACAAAGCGAGTTTTATTTCCTGTTTAGCGAAAACCTCATCGATGTGCAAAGAAGGGTAAATGTCAACATCCAAAATCAGAAGATTGAACAAGCCTTAAATTTGATATTTGATGGCACCGATGTCGATTATTCTATCCGTGAGCGCATTATAGTGTTGAAAACCCCAGAACTCTCGGATATGGATTTTATGACACAGCAACAATCTACTGTGTCTGGCAAGATAACTGATGAGGAGGGTGAGCCACTTCCCGGTGTGACGGTAATAGTAAAAGGCACCACACAGGGTACCGTAACCAGTGCCAACGGTGAATACGCTATTGATGATATCCCCGAGGATGCCATACTGCAATTTTCGTTTCTGGGCATGCGACCACAGGAAATTGTTGTTGGCAACCAGGCTGTTATTAGCGTGGTGATGGTCGAAGAAACGGTTGGGATGGATGAAATTGTGGTGATTGGCTATGGAACTCAGAAAAAAAGCGACATAACCGGTTCTGTAGCTTCACTTCCTCAAGATCGATTGGAGATGGTGCCGAACACCAACATCACCCAGGCCTTGCAGGGAGCCGTAGCAGGGATACAGATTACAACCAATTCTGCAGGAGCTTCTCCGGAAAATGACGCAACTTCAATTCTGATTCGAGGTAGAAACTCGATAAAGGCAGATAACGGGCCGTTGGTCGTAGTGGATGGAATTCCCTACGGTGGTCAATTGTCGGACATAGCCCCTACGGATATCAAATCAATCGAAATATTGAAAGACGCTTCTTCAACAGCCATTTACGGTTCTCGAGGCGCCAATGGTGTTATTCTTATCACCACTAAACTTGGTAAAAAGGGCAAACCACAAATCTCCTATGACGGATATTATTCCATTCAAAAGATGACAAATTTTCCGGATTTAATGACGGGAGAAGAATTCTATAAGTATAAAATGGAAAGGGAGCCTGATGCTATGACTGAGGGTGAGCAGCAGGTTTATGACAATGGCACCTGGACAGACTGGCCGGCTTTAGCGTTACGGCACGGGGAATCTAACCAACATAATATTGCCATAGCTGGCGGAGCAGAATTTGTTAATTATTATGTTTCAGTAAATGTATTGGATGTGAAAGGTATCGCATTAAACGATGACTACCTGCGCGTAACCAACAGAATTAACATTGATGCCAAAATTACTGATTGGCTGTCTTTGGGAACGCGGACATCTATTTCTTATGCCGATCAAAGCGGTGATTCGCCCGATTTCGATGCTGTTACCTATATGAATCCGCTAACAACATCGCACAATGAAGACGGCTCATTAACCATATATCCTAATCCTTCGGATACCTATTTTGGAAATCCTTTGCAAAATACGCTAGCGCAGAACCAGGATAAATCGCATCAGGTTATCACCAACAATTTTGCTAAAATCGATTTTCCTTTTATTCCCGGGCTACAGTACCAGTTAAACACTGGCTTCCGGTTTAAATACTCCGATTACGCAAGTTATTTTGGAAGGGATACAAAAACCGGAATTACAAATCGTGGCGATGCAAGAACTGACCGGGCAAAATATTTGAATCAGACGATCGAAAACATATTAAGTTATAACCGGCAATTTGGAAAGCACAACGTATTTGCTACTGCGCTATATAGTTTTGAAAAAAATGAAAGCAGCAACAACAGGCTCGATGCATCAGGATTTCCTCATGATATACTTGGCTGGTTTGCCGCCGGACAGGCAACACTCATTACGCCTTCATACGGATATTCACAAACAGATTTGCTATCGCAAATGCTCCGAATAAATTACGGATATGACAATAGATATTTATTTACTGCCACAATACGAAGAGACGGATATTCAGGCTTTGGTACGAAAACTAAATGGGGCGAATTTCCCTCATTGGCTTTAGGCTGGAACATCGCCAATGAAGATTTCTTTACGATGACCGGGGTAATAAACAACCTAAAACTCAGAATGTCATGGGGGAAAAATGGAAACCAGTCAGTAGGCGCTTACGAAACTATTTCGAGGTTGTCGTCAGAAGATTGGGTATCAGGATCTGAAACTCAACCAGGATATATTCCATCTAAACTTGGTGAGGATAATCTGGGATGGGAATCTACTGAGACTTACAATGTTGGCATCGACTTTGGCTTATTTGCCGATCGAATAACAGGAGAAATAAATGCCTATAGGGCAAATACAACCGGGCTGCTGCTCAACAGGAGAATCTCGCCAATTCATGGAGTGGACCAAATAACCCAAAATATCGGGAAAACACAGAATCAGGGGTTCGAATTTTCTGTTAGTTCTACCAATATTAATCGTAATGATTTTAAATGGTCTACCAATGCAAACTTTTCCTCCAATCAAAACAAGATAGTTTCTTTATATGGTCTGTTAAGCGAAGAGGGGAACGAAATTGACGATATAAGTAATAAATGGTTTATTGGTGAACCCATACGTGTAAACTACTATTACCAGGTGATAGGTATTTGGCAACAAGAGGAGGAAGAAGAAGCCGCCAAATATGGCTCAAAACCAGGTTATGTAAAATTATGGGATAAAAATACCGATTACAAAATGGATTCGGAAGACCGTGTGATACAAGGTCAAAAAGATCCGAAGTTCATATGGGGCATGGCCAATAATTTTCAATACAAAAACTTTTTGCTCAATGTCTTTATTCATGGAGTACATGGAGTAACTAAAGCGAACGATTTGAAGAACGACGATGTGTGGACTGAGGTAAGAAGGAATACAACCATAAAGAATTGGTGGACACCTGAAAACCCTACAAATGAATTCTACAAAAACGAGCGTTTTGCCGAACAACAAGGATCTGGCAATGCCATCTATTATGAAAATGCCAGTTTCATCAGGATCAAAGATATTTCATTGGCCTATGATCTGCCCGATGCACTTCTAAGCAAAGCAAAATTAAATAAGCTGAGACTATTCGTGACAGGGCGCAACCTGTTTACCATCACAAATTTTGGAGGCTTAGATCCAGAACTTAGCGGGCAACGTGGCATTCCTCTTCAGAAAGAGTATGTAGTGGGTCTTAATATCGGTTTATAATTAAAGAAGGGAACTATGAAAAAGTATATATCATATGTATTTATTGGGATTTTTTTGCCCTTAGTTGAGTTTGGTTGTAGCGAGGATTACCTGATCGAAGAACCTCCTCATATCATTACAGCGGAATCATTGTACAAGAATCTTGAAGGATTCGAAACGGGTCTCAATGGACTTTATGCGTTGGTGTGGGAAGAGAGACAGGGACGGTCTGACGGAGGAGCAAATGCATTGAGGGCAGCTATGTGGATGGATGGCACTGACGTATTGACACCTAACCGTTCCGATGGGTTTGGTTCGGTCGCTATCGGGTGGCAAGAACGCAACAATCCATCAGCAGATGATGTCACTGCCCAGTTTTTATGGTTGTATCAGATTATCAATAGTGCCAATACAGTCATAGGAAGAGCTGAAAACCCAGGAATAGAATGGGTTGGAAATGGAAAAACAGCGGAAGAAAATAAGCACAGAGTTATTGCTGAAGCCAGGGTAATAAGGGCATGGGCTTACAGGCACCTGGCCTATCTGTACGGAGATGTGCCCTTAACTTTGGAAGAATCGCTGGGATCGAATGTACGCACCGATTGGCAATGAACTCCCGTTGCCGAAGTATGGGAACAGGTAAAAGAAGACCTCTTGTACGGTGAAAGACATTTAGGGGTGGATCCTGAAAGGCAAGGAAAGTTAACCAAGGTTATTGCCGAACATTATCTCGCTGAGATTTATCTGGTTTTAAATAAGCCCGATAGTGCTTTAGTGTATGCAAACAAGGTTATCAACACGCCTAATTACAAATTGATAACCGAAAGATATGGCGTAAAAGCCAATGAGCCGGGAGTTCCGTTTGCAGATATGTTTATTGAACAAAATACCAACCGCGAACAAGGTAACACTGAGGCGCTTTGGACCTGGCAGTATGAGCTGGAGACAATTGGAGGTGGAGCAAATATTATGCGCCGCTGGCATGTAAACCGATATTACAGCATTAAAATCGGTGGTGTTACCCCCCTTGAAATAACAGTTGACAGGGGAGGCCGACCCCAAGGGCGTATGGCACTAACCAAATATGCCATCGACTTGTACGAGCCACAAGATGATCGAGGGTCAAATTTTATTTTGCGCAGATATTTTATTCTGAAAGATGAAAAGCAAAACGACACCGGGGTAGCAGATGAATTGCCGGCTGGCTACAATTATGGCGATACCATTTGGACAAAAGCAGATAAGCCCATTACCCCCGACCATCGTTCAAGCGCGGTTGACGACTGGCCATATTCCAGAAAGTGGGACTGGGCTAACCCTGCAGATGTCGCCAATTCCTATCAGTATGGCGACCAGGTGTATTTGCGTCTGGCAGAAACCTACTTGCTGAAAGCCGAAGCACAAATGAAGTTAAATGACCTTGCTGGGGCAGCCGAAACATTAAATGTGATCAGAAGAAGGTCTAATGCCAGTGAAATTTCAGCTTCAGATGTAGATATGGATTTTATCCTGGATGAGCGCATTCGCGAACTTATGGTAGAAGAGCAACGAAGGCATACACTGGTACGAACCGGAAAATGGCTTGAACGCGTCCAAAAATACAACCACCTGGGCGGCCAGTTTGCCACAGAGCGCGATGCTTTGTTTCCCATTCCACAAATAGCTATTGATGCAAATCTAACCGCTCCTATGAGTCAGAATCCCGGCTACTGACGGATATCACCATTTGCAGAAGGTACTTTACGTCAAGGTACCTTCTGTACTAAGTGGTATGATGTACAATTTTATACTCCCATTGGCTTGGGTCAGGTACTTAATTTTTGCATTGTACTTCTAAGAGACCAGGACAAAGCAAGATAAGTGGGTAATAATCAGAATAAAAAATTAGAACTTATGAGCGCTTTACGCATTACATTTTCTCTAAAGGAAAACACAATTATCTCAATATTTTTAATATTAATAGCCACTTCGTGTGCACAAAAAGAGGAACAAGGTGAACCACTGAACGAAGATCCTGTGCTCGTTGTAACACCTACAGCTAAAGAGGTCATCAAAGCAATGGCTGAAGGGTTCAAATTAGGGAACACGTTCGAAAATGGGAAGAATACAACAACCTTAGAAAGTGTCAAACCCATTATTGATTTGTATTACAATTCACATATGAAGAGTATGCGCATTCCAACTACATGGATGGATAGGTTTACCAGTACCGACCATCTAGCCGACGGGAGTGGAAATTTAAACGTGAATAACACCCGGTTCAAAGAACTTGTCAAGGTGATAGACTATGCCATAAGTCGCGACATGTATGTGGTGCTCAACACGCACCATGAGCAGTGGCTCAAACGCCAGTATGACGGTTCCGAATCATTTGACACAAAATTTGGAACCCTATGGACAGGTATCGCAAATTATTTCAAAGACTATGATTATCATCTTATTTTTGAAATTCTGAACGAACCATCCGGCAAACTGGGTGAATGGGGGGACGATTGGCCTGATCCCACCGATCCAACAGCGCTCTATCATACCCGAAAACTTAACGAAATAGGATACAATGCCATTCGTGCGACAGGAGGAAATAATGCTACCCGGCTAATAATGGTAGCTACAAATGGTGAAGGCACTGATGCCATGATAGAAAAAGTCTATCCCGACAAATCGAGTTTGCCTGGTAAAGGTACAGATCCCTTTGTCGCCATTCAGGTGCATAGTTATAACCCATGGGCTTTTTGTGGTCAAACCGGCAGCAATTCTGCCTACCCCGGAGACGAAGCTATTGCAAACAAAATTAAAAAAGTTGGTGCTCATTCCAGATTACTTGGCGTACCTGTAAATTATGGTGAATTTGGAGTGGGAAGAGAAACAAACGCAGACGAACGCAATACCGAACTGGTTCGCGGATATTACAGAACGTTTGCCAGTACGGCACTTAGTGAGGATATGTCATATAACGTGTGGGATGATCGGGGCTGGTTTGGTCTTGTATCGAAAGATGGATCGCATTTCGTGAATGAAATTGTGCCTGCAATGTTGGGCAATCTCTGAAAACTGGGATATTATTCTCAGAACCGAATTCCTTTGCCGCATTTTCCTTGACTAATTTATGCGGTCAAAATTCATATTGCTATTTGCTGGAAAAGACTGAGCAGCCAGTAATTTGATATTGAAATGAAGCTCAGAATAAAATGACACAAGATACCATGAATCACTTTATTAATTTAGTTCTACTAATTGCTATATCGCCTTTTTGCGCGGGACAAGATCAGTCGCCACTTATGATTTCTCCTCCTGACGCGGATGCGGTGATTTCTTATTTTCAGCAGTGCCCCGAAAGTCCGGATGGCAAAAAAATGGCATTCACTATTTTTTATCAACCAGACTCCATGGGTATTGTAGTGAAAGATTTGAATTCAGGCGAACTGAAGACAATAAATAAAATAAAAGGACAGGTACGGCATACGGGTGCGCATCCTATTTGGATAGATAATGAATCGCTGATTTACGGCAGTCCATCGGAATATGTAATTTACCACCACAACATTATAACAGGAGCAATAAGGCAATACCCGGGGGGCAAAATCAGCGACTATTCCCTTATTAACAAAAAATTACTGTTCGTTAACTCCAATAAAAATATGGGGCAAGTTGGAGTTTACACCATGGATTTTAGCTCAAATGAAGGTGATTGTGTAGTATCTCTGGATGATGTCGCCACTTTAAAAGAGGAAATAGGAACAATAAATCCATTAAATTATTGGCGTATCGATCATCCGTATTGGAGCCCCAATGGCAAAAAAATCCTTTTTCAGATTAAAACCGACAAAAATAAATCTACTAAAAAAGATGATTATATTTTTTATGCAGATGAATATGGTGAGCACATTCATTTTATAGGCAGGAAACCTATGCATGTGCAATGGTGGGACAACGAATCGGTATTTGGTCACGACTGGCAAGATAAGGAGGATTATTATATGCGCAGGTATGATTTGAAAGGCAATTTAGTTGAGGAGCTTTCAGGCCCCGGATGTCATGGTGCAGTTTCTCCCGACAGGCAATGGATAGTGACTGAAAGCTGGTATGGGAGTGATCCAATTCGGGTATTTTTGTATCGAAAGGGAAAAACCAATCACGAAAAACTGCTATTCGAGCAAAAGGCCATCGTAAATGGCATTGAATTTTGGAAAGTGCGTTCTCATGTCCATCCGGCATTTTCGCGTGATGGAAAGAAGGTTTACTTCAACGGGCAAGGAGCAGATGGAAAATCAAAAGTATGGAGGTACAGCCTTTAAAATGACGGTAAAAATGCCAATTTAAAAAGAATAAAAGTATTGTCTTTTATAGTCAGTGTAGTAGGTGTAGGTCTCTGATGCGATCAAAATCGATTCGTTTGCCCTGGCAATCGATTACCTTCCCGGCCCCAGCGTTATCCGCACGAAACACTACCCCCACCTCAGCCTTATCCGTAGTAAACTCTGAGGAAGAAGCGTTAGCTGGGTTAACTGCCTTTTCTCATTATTTGATTTAGATGATGTTCTAAATGGTCAACATAATCCTCCATCAGAAATTTTAAATCAGAAAATTTGCCTTCTGCAATTTCCATCTCATAGTTCAAGTTAGTTTCTGTTTGATTCTTCATCACACTTACAATCCTTTTATTCACTGCCAGCCACAAATTGGTGATTTCATCAATATTTGTCTCCTGATAATTATTTGCTTTAACCCAACTTGCACCGGAAGGGCATCGAAAACACAAATTTTAAGATATTTTCTTGTACAAATCATGTACTGCGTGCTGGAATCGGGGTTTTGTGT
>JAAUQL010000063.1 GCA_012033595.1 Cyclobacteriaceae bacterium
AATAAAATATAAGATTTCCATCGATATCTGAAATCGTTGCAAAACGGTCATCCTGAGCAGGCGCATTTGATATTAGGCTGGGTGGAGATGTGTTAAAATCGATCCCATCTCCATTTCCCAAATACCAAATCGAAGCCTGTTTTTGAGCCCAAGTTTCTGCGTAAAAAAAGATCACACAAACTGTAATAAACCTATAAAAGATATTAATTGCTCTCATTTAATGGGTACTAAAAAAATCTTTTTTCTCCAAAGCGAAAACCTACTAAATATCCGCTAACGCGCTTTTCACTTTAGTAATAGCAATTTACTCAGCGCGGTCTTTTTTAAGTTTTGTTCTATAGGTATTGAATATGCGCGATTTGGAAACAAAGCCTATGTATTTGCCTTCATCAATTACAGGCAGGTTCCATGCTCCCGAAATTTCGAAGGTGTTCATTACGGATTGCATGCGGTCTTTCGACGATATCGATGCAGGGGGGTCATTCATAATGGAGCTGATCAAAATTTCATTTCTTGCTTCTTCATCAAACATGATATCCCTGATATCGTCGAGGGTGATGATGCCCACCAACTGGCCGTCATCATCAACGACCGGGAAAATATTCCTTTTTGACATCCTCACGGCATTTACCAGATCGCTCAGTTTTTCGTAGGGCTTCACCGTGATCAGATCCTTCTCTATAACCTTGCGCAATTTAATGCCACTGAGCAATTGCTTGTCTTTATCATGAGGTACGTATTCTCCTCGCTCTATCAATCTCTTGGTGTAGATAGAATATTTTTCAAAATATGAAATGGTGCTGAAAGAAATGGCCGAAACCAGCATGAGCGGGATAAATAAGGTGTAGCCACCGGTGATTTCGGCGATTAGAAATATGGCGGTGAGTGGGGCATGAAGTACGCCGCTCATTACCCCGCACATCCCTACAAGGGTAAAATTGCTCAGACTGATACTTTCTGGCGATATATAATTTACCGTGAAGGCAAAAACAAAACCTACAACGCCACCCAAAAACAGCGAAGGGGCAAAAATACCTCCACTGCCGCCAGATTCAATGGTAAGTGACGATGCAATGGGTTTCAGAAAAATGACACCGACCATAAAGGCCAGGAAAACCAGCGGATTGCTGTAGTTGAATTTAAATATTGACTGAAATGCCATTTCCGATTCATTGGAGTTGAGCAATAATTTGATCGTATCATAGCCTTCGCCATAGATTGGTGGAAAGAAAAATATGATGATGGCGAGCAACAAACCACCTACTACGCCCCGGACAATGTAATTTTTTATTTTGGTGATTTTTTCATCCACATAGTAGGTAAACCTGGTGAAATAGACAGAAATTAGTCCACAAAGTACCCCCAATAATATATAATAGGGGGTATTGGCAGCTACAAAAGGGTCTTTGAGCACATAAGAAAAAAGGATATCGTCGCCATGCAAAAACATGGAGACCAGTGAGCCGCTCACTGCGGCAATCAGCAAGGGGATAAAGGAGGCAAAGCCCAAACCGACCAATATGACTTCGCTGCTGAAAATGACACCAGCGATAGGCGAATTGAATATGCCTGCTATAGCGCCGGCAGCCCCGCAACCGATCAGTATCGTCCGGTTTTTGTAGTCGAGGTGCATGATGCGAGCCACGTTGGAGCCTATTGCCGAACCTGTGACCACAATGGGCGCCTCCAATCCCACCGAACCACCGAAGCCTACTGTGATGGCACTGGTGATCATACGCGAATACATCTTGGCACCCTGAATAATGCTGGACTTTTGTGAAATGGTGTACAATATGTCTGTAATACCATGGCCTTGTTTCTCTTTCCAGTAGTACCGGGTAATGAGCACCGTGGCCACTATGCCTATCAAAGGATAGAAATAAATGAGGTAGTTATTGACTTCGGCATGTGCGCCTTGCATCAAAAAATGTTGGATCAAATGTACGGCTTCCTTCAGCGTGACCGCAGCTACTCCTGCAATTACCCCTATCACCACACTGAGCATCATGGTGAAATTTTGTGTATTGATATGTTTGATCCTCCAGATTAAAAAATTAAGCAGGATTTGATTATTTTTCATGCCTCAAATGTTGTAAAGAGCGTTCTAGAAAGCATTTATCGAAAGCAGAAAGCGAAGCATTTAAAATTGATTTTGTGTCAGCGCGACGGAGGTGAAAATGAGCTGTGCTTCCTGATGCAATTTTCACTTAAATATCACTAGAACTTGAATAAATATGTCGTAAAAGTAATTTTTTCATTTGAGCTATTTCAATTTATTCTTTCACAATCATCATTTTTTCATGAAAATCGTATCACAACACTTTTCGAAATCAACTACCCGATCATTCAGGCAGGCATGGTATGGTGCAGTGGCTGGAAGCTCGCTTCGGCAGTGAGCAATGCCGGTGGCTTGGGACTCATCGGTGCCGGCTCAATGTACCCCGACACCTTGAGAGCACATATTGCCAAATGCCAAAACGCTACCCGACAGCCATTTGGAGTGAATGTGCCGCTTATGTACCCGCAGATAGAAGAGATCATGGATATCATCATGGAACTGAAGGTACCCGTGGTGTTTACTTCTGCCGGCAATCCCAAAGCCTGGACTGCGAAATTACAGCAGCAGGGCATCAAAGTGGCTCATGTAGTTTCCAGTCTCAAATTTGCCCTTAAATGCGAAGAAGCTGGTGTCGATGCCATCGTTGCCGAAGGCTTTGAGGCGGGTGGGCACAACGGCCGCGAAGAAACCACTACCTTTTGCCTTATCCCCATGGTTGCCAAGGCGATACACACACCTCTGATCGCCGCCGGGGGCATCGCCAGCGGTAGTGCCATGCTCGGTGCCATGGCGCTGGGTGCCGATGGCGTACAGATCGGGAGCAGATTTGCCGCCAGCCAGGAATCATCCGCCAGTCAGGCATTCAAAAATTTGATCATCGAGGCCAAAGAAGGAAGCACTCAGTTGATGATGAAACAGCTTACCCCTGTCAGGTTGCTGAAAAACAAGTTCTATGACCAGGTAAAATTGGCCGAAGATGCCGGAGCAACCCCTGAAAACCTAAGGTTGCTTTTGGGCCATGGAAGAGCTAAACGTGGAATGTTTGAAGGCGATCTCGATGAAGGTGAACTGGAAATAGGACAAGTAGCGGCTACCATCGACCGTATAGACAGCGCCGGTGATATAGTCAGGGAGATATGGACAGCGTGTCTAGCGGAAAGTAAAAGGCTAAATGCAATGTTTGATTGATTGATAATCAATAGACCAGACACGCAAAGACCAGGTCAAAGCACTCTAAAATCAGACAACTAGCACCACTAAAAAAGCAGGTTTTGCAACCACCATACGCCGATGGCTGCAAAGTAACCCAGCAATGCGGGGATAGAACCCTTTACCAAGTAATCTTTGAAGGATAGCTCCGGCACCTGTCCCATAGCCGCCACGCCTGCTGCAGAGCCAATAATGAGCACACTGCCTCCGGTGCCCGCTGTCACGGCCAGCAGTATCCAATACTGATAGTGAATGCTGTCGGGTAGCATTTCCATGACCGCGGCCGTAAGTGGCACATTGTCCAGAACCGATGATACCAGTCCCAGAATGGTATGTCCGACCATGATGCGCCCCGGGTCCAAAGCCGGGTTTTCACCAAATATGACATGGGCGATTTGCTGTAGCACCCCATGGAAGCTAAGGGCATGCACCGCCAGCAAAATGCCTATGAAAAAGATGATCGTGGCCATGTCTATGGTTTTGATCACATTCACCATTTTGTTGGCTTTCTTTTTCAAGCTTCCTTTTTTCATTCTAAAGTCAATGACTATTGCCGCTACCCCCATGCCCAATAAAATGCCCATGAACGGGGGCAGATGGACGAGGTTGACAAAAATGGCGAAACCAAAAGTGGTGAAGCCCAATAAGATGATATTCCATTTCAGAGGCTCTATTACCTTGTGCTCTCTGCTGTCGCGGTCTTCATAAAATATTTTGCTCGTAAGTATAGCCTGAGGGATAGCCCACGCAGCGACAGCCGGTAAAAACCCGTGCAAAACGATTTGCCATGCAGTAAATTTCCCCTCCAGCCACATCATGATGGTCGTAACGTCGCCAACCGGCGACATGGCGCCACCTGCATTAGCAGCTATGACCGTATTGATGACGAAGACGTTGAAATTTCGCTTGCGGATGTACAAATGCCTGCCAATCTGTATCATGATCAGTGTGCTGGTAAGGTTGTCCAATACGGCAGAAGCTGCGAAGGTAATGGCTCCTAATATCCAGAAAAGCTTTCGGTTGGATATCTTCAGCTTTAAAAGTTTGGCTTCTATCCAGGTGAAAAAGCGGAAGTGAGCCATCATTTCCACAATGGTCATGGCGCCGATCAAAAAGACAATCAGCCCGAAAATTTCCTGCGATCCTTCCTGAATGGCCTCATTCATGGCCTCGGGGTCTTGCCCGATGGCAAGCACGATCCACATGGATGACCCGGTGAAAATAGCGATCCAGCTTTTGTTGATCTTAAGACTGTGTTCGAAGGCAATGGCAATAATGCCATTGATAAAAATCAAAATGATGATAATACCCTGAAGATCCATGGTAAAGGCAAAAACAGATGAATTGAAATAAAGCGCAAAAATGGAAAATGCCCGGGTACTATTTTATGATTAAACTCATTTTTTTAAAATATGTAATATCCATTGAATTAAAGGTGAAAAACAAAGGGGATGCCATTCGCGAGTTCTTACCGGCAGCAGATCAAATGAGTGAAAGGTAAGCTACTATGGTCTGTTTCATTCAAATAGCTCTGACCTACTGATGTCGCCAATGGTTTTTTTTCTGGCTTTCAGGTAAAACACAAAATGTATGATAAGAAACACACCCCAGATGAGCGATTCGGCAAAGCGATGATAATTTTAGCTTGTATAGAGGGGGCTATGTCAAATTCCTGGATGCTTCAGAACTAATACGTTCCACGGTGTAGAGGATCATTTCGGTGCTCTTGCCTCTAAGGCTGATTTCGCCTATTTTTTTTGGCAAAAATCGCCATTAACCGGCAAAATATCGACCAGGTTTTTAGAAATCAGCAAATCTACCTGGTGTTTGTTGCAGAGTCCTTCGATGCGGCTGGCAGTATTGAGCACATCGCCGGTATAGATGATCTCTTTTTTTAGGGTGCCCACCGTACCGGTAGAAACTTTACCAAAGTGCATACCTGCCTTAAAGCTGGGGCTGATGGCATATTTAGCTTTGTACTTATGCGCCATTTTTTCCATAATGTCACCGATATCAAAAAAGCATTTCAGGCAATTTGCGTTGTTCAAACCATCATCGAGAGGCCAGGAAACCACGACCTCATCGCCAACATATTGATAGATGTGGCCTTTATTTTTGGAAATAGGCTCTGCAATGTCTCTGAAAAAATCATTGAGCAAGGCAAAATACTGGACATGTCCCAATTCTTCGGCTATGGTTGTGGAAGAGCGGATATCCAAAAACATAAAAATACGCTCCACCTCCGAAAAGGGCTTTCTATAGTCCTGGTCTGCTTCGGGGGTGTTTCCGTAGTCGTCATGGTGGTTGGTGGTGCTCAGGCCTTTTTTGTAGGCCGTCAACACGGTTGATATCAGCTTGGAATTGTCCCATGGCTTAACAATAAAATCGGACGCGCCTTCCTTTATCGCCTTTATCGCCAGGTCTATGTCACCGTAGGCTGTCATCATAATCACGCTGGTGCGCGGTGAGTTTCTTTTGATTTTTTTGAGCAGATCCAGCCCTTCCTTACCACTGGTGGCACCGGTGGTATAGTTCATGTCGAGCAGGGCAATGTCAAAGTTGTTTGACGTCAGCAAATCTTCGATGGTATCCGGGCCTCCGGCAGTCACAATGGTGGTAAAGTGTTTTTTTAGCAGAAATTTAGCTGCCAACAAAATATCTTCATCGTCATCTATCAGCAATATTTTCGCTTCTTCTTTAGACATTGATCTGCTCTCTGTGTTGGTTAACGCACCGGGATGGCCAAAACAGGCACACCTGGCTTCGAATTTAGTGATATTGTATCACTTTTGCTCAACTGCGGTACATGAATTATAGGCATAGTTTGTTGAGTTGTCTTATTTTTTTACAAATGGGCGGGTACATGTTTGAAGGGTGAGGCAGCAGATTGGCGTTAAAAAAATACCGACAAAAACTGAAATTCATATAAATTGAAATTTTTGATGCGTTCAAAAAATTCCAGAACGACTACCGGCCTGATGAGGATGGTAAACGCTATGCCAAAGAGTGCCCCGTACAGGTGCGCATCGTGGTTTACGTTGTCACCCTTGCGGTGGCCGGAATAATATGAATAAATAAGGTAGGCGATACCCAATATAAACGCCGGCAGACAGATGGCAAAATAGAGGCAAATAGACGAGGTAGGCCGGTACAAAATGGAGGCGAATAAAATAGACGCTACACCACCCGAAGCACCCAGGGAATTGTAGTAGCTGCGGTCTTTGTATTTATAAAATGTGCGCGTATTGGCCACTATGATGCCCAGCAAATAGGTGATAAGGTAAAATGCCAGACCCCAGGTGCCAAACAAATGCACGTAAATCCGCTCCAGCACATCGCCAAAGAAAAATAAGGCAATCATATTGAACAAAAGGTGCAATGTATTGCTATGGATAAAACCTGAACTCAGAAAGCGATAATACTGCCTGGCATGGTGGGCCGCATATGGATTAAACATCCACCTGGTCTGAAGGTGATCATTGTTCCACCCATAAATGGTCGTGGCCACCGTAATGATGATTAGAATGATCGTAAGGTCAAGTTGCATTAATTCTGTCTGTCTATCAGGTTCAATATCAATGATTTCAACGGCGATTTTTTTGCTTCATCTACCGGCAGTGCTTCGAGCAGGGCTATTCCCCGGTCAAAGTATTCGTTCATTTTTTGCTCGCTTAGTCTTTTTATGCCCAAGGTAGCATATATTGTTTTTACGGCCTTTATTTTTTCATTGGCATCAAACACTTTTTGGTTTAGCCAGTGTACAAGTTGCTCTTTTTCCTTTCCGATGGCCAGGTCCAGAGCCTTGATAAGCAAATATGTTTTTTTGTTGGATATAATATCTCCACCCAGTTGTTTGCCAAAGCTGGTATTTTCGGCATATACATCCAGCAGATCGTCCTTGAGCTGAAAACCTAGCCCGATGTTGATGCCTATTTGGTAAAGTTGCTGGCAAATCGAGGCTTCTGCTCCGCCAATGATGGCTCCCAGCTCCATCGCGCAGCCGAGCAGCACCGCAGTTTTTAGCCTGATCATTTCCAGGTATTCCGATTCGCTCACGTCAAGTGTCGATTCATAATTCATATCGAATTGCTGACCCTCGCATACTTCGGCGCACATGTGCTGAATCTCGAGAGGAGATGCTTCAATTGGGGGTGATCGCTTTTCAAAAACAAATCATACGCGCGAACCAGCATTACATCGCCGGAAAGTATGGCAATATTGGCATTCCATTTTTCATGAACTGTTTGCTTTCCCCGACGGATTGGAGCATTGTCCATGATATCATCGTGTAGCAACGTGAAATTGTGGAACACTTCAATGCCCAGGGCAGGGAAAATGGCTTTTTCTACTTTTTCATCAAAAATGGCACAGGTCATCAGGGTGAGTGCCGGCCTCAGGCGCTTGCCCCCAAGGCTCAGAATATACCTGATCGGTTCGTACAGCTCGACCGGTTCGTTACCAAAGTCCAGCGTGGACAGGTGTGTCTCAATTAGTTTTAAGTACCGCTCCAAAATTATAATGCTATGGTGGTGTGCAATTTTATTTATATCCGGCAATTATACTTCTTTGTTGCCTTAATTCCGTAAAGGCTGTTGTTCTTTTGTTAAAATTAACCTGCGTGGAGCCATTTGCGCTGCCAATTCATAGGTTTGCCCGATACAAAAATCGAGTATTCAGTTGAACCAGAAGTCTATTTGCTTGCCTTTGTGGCAGCCTAAGCCCCAATTTCAGATGCTTTTTGTCTTAAATAAAAATAACGAAGATGCAAAAAATACGTCTCACCTGGTTGATGAAACAGAAAGACATAAAAAAAGCCGGAACGAATCCCGGCTTTCCATTTTTACAATATGTTAAGTCTTACTGTCCTGCTACCAGGCTCACATTCAGAGTAAAGTCGTCGTAGATCATTTTATCGCCCAGCCCATCAAAAAATGAGCCCGAACCATATTTCACATCAAACTCGGACCTGTCGATGGTGATCACCGCCGAGGCAAAAGCCTTGTCACCTGCCAGACTCACTTCTGCAGGAAAATCAATGGGTTTGGTAATTCCCTTAATGGTGATGTTGCCCTTTACCTGGTATTTACTTCCTTTTTCATGCGTCACCTGCGTGATCACCAACTTAGAAGTAGGATACTTCTCTACTGCAAAGAAATCATCCGACTTGAGATGGCCAACCAGCTTTTCGTTCATATCAGATTTTTCGATGTCGGTATTGGTAATAGACGACATGTCTATCACAAAAGTGCCTCCGCTCAGTTTACCACCATCAATAATCAACTCTCCCGAAGATATATCGATATGACCGGTGTGCTCGCCAGTCACTTTTTTACCGAGCCATTCTACTTTGCTTTCGGTGGGGTTTACCCTGAGTTTCGAATCGTTTGTGTCACTTGCTTTTGCCCAAAGGCCGGTAGCTGCTACTGCCAGGGTCATCATAATAATTTGCTTCTTCATGTTTGTTTATTTGTAATTGATTAATAAATTTTTGGTATTTCTATAATTAAAAGGGTTGAATCAGTTACGATCTCAATGGGCAATTTTTTTATGCCTTCCAGTCCGACTGCATCACGCTCGTCCAGCGTAGTGCCATTTATTTCTGCCATTCCTTTAATCAAAAAGGCATAGATCAGATTTTCGCCGCCGCTGGCAGACCGGTAAAATGTGCTGGTGCCGGCGGCAAGATGACCCAATGACAAGGTAGCGTCCTGGTTGATCCACAAGGCATTTTCATCTGCCGGCGATACCACCGTCACCAATTCGTTATTTTTCAATTGTTCTGAAAAATCCATTTGCTGATACCGCGGCGCAATGTTTTTTTCTTTGGGCAAAATCCATATTTGCAAAAATTGACCGCTTCCAATTGGGAATAATTGTATTCAGAATGCTGTATGCCGGTGCCGGCAGACATTATTTGCACTTCGCCGGTTTTGATTTGCTGCTCCTGCCCGGTGCTGTCTTTGTGCGCCAGCGAACCAGAAATGGGGATGGAAATGATTTCCATATTGTCGTGCGGATGCTTGCCAAAACCCATTCCGGGTTGTACGATGTCGTCATTGAGCACACGAAGGGCGCCAAAATTTATCCTATCCGGATTGAAATAGCTGCCAAAGCTAAAAGTATGCCTTGAAACAAGCCACCCGTGATCTGCCACACCTCGCGAGGAGGCTTTGTGAAAAATGCTTTGTTTGGTTTTTGTTTGCATAGTTTGGTTTGTTTTGTTCACCCGCGCAATTTGTCGAGAAGCCCATTCAACGTTTGCGCTTCTTCTACGCTTATTTTTTTCATTGTTCTGTTCATCTCGTCCAGCTTGGGTGCAATAAGCTCTAACATGCTAAGACCCTTTTCTGTGATGGTAATGTCCACCTGCCTTCTATTATTAGGGCAAATTCGCCTTTGGGACAACCCTGATTTTTCCAGCTTGTCTATCAGTCGAGATGCATTGGAAGATTTGTCTAACATTCGGTCTCTAATGAGCAAAAGGTTGCAGGCATTCGGATATTGGCCTCTCAATATCCTCAGCACATTGTATTGCTGTGGCGATATATCATAGGATTTAAATATCCGCGATTGCGATGCTTCAAGCCATTTGCTGGTAAATAACAGGTTGATGGCCAGCTTATGGTATTCGCTCAAAAACGACTTCTGTTTGATTTCTTCTTCTATGTTCATTTTCAATAGTTGTATATACAACAAATGTAGGTACAATGTTTTGAAAAAGAGCATTTATTTTTCATGTTTCAAAAAATAATTACAAATGAGGGCTTTCGATACCCGAGATTCATTGCATAAAAGTCAGTTTCCTTTTGCGCCTTTACCTCTTCGCGTATTTTTCATGTGTTTTAGTAATTATATTTATTGATTAATGTTTTAATTTCAATTTTTTATTTTAGAACAGTTGCCGAGCGTTTTTTCTGACCAGAATTTCAGACCGATGTCGAATAGTAAATCAGTATTTGGGGATTTTTTCAAACGGATAAACCTTGGGTTTACCCAGCGCATTTTTATTTTGTTTGCCATTTTGTTTGTCACGATATCCGTGTTTTTTTACGGGGTGCTCGCCCGATACCAGCATGACACAAGCCGCCAACTGATCGAAAAGGCAACATACAAGACCCATCTGCTCGATATCAAAAACCAGCTCGAATCAGAAACGCAAAAGTCGCTCAACAGTAGCTTGCTGTTTAATATTTCAGACAAGGAAGTAGATCGTTTCCAGACCATATATTCATTAAAGGCCAGCAAGACCCTGTTTGACAGGCTACAATCTGCCACTACGCCCTATGCCGGGCATGCCTCCGTTGAGTCGTCGATGGACAAATTAAAACTATTGTTAACCACTTTCGACAGCAACATTGCGGCATCGATCAATGGCGACGGAAAATTTGCAGAATGGATGCAAACCAAAGGCAACGAGCTGCCCATCGAAGTGGCAGATACCCTGGAAGAAGCTGCAATCGAAGGCGAGTTTTTATTTGAGCAGCAAGACATCACCCCTACCGTCGATATCGCAGACGCAAGGGTGCTTGAAGGCTTATTGGGAAACATCCAAAACGAACTCCTTGCTTTGGAAAACCACTTAATTATAATAATAAATGAGGAAATGGCCACTTTGGCAGCCAAATCGCCACGTGCCATTTATATCGCTTTTTCTATAGTTTTAGTGCTTTTGCTTGTCATATTGGGGTATTATGTGTCTGCCAGGGTCAAGACGTCTATTACCCGACTGAGCTCTGTGCTGCACAGTATATCTATGGGCGAATTGCCCGACAGCAAAGTGAATGAAGGAGGCGAATTTGCAAGCATAGTAGTAGCCAGCAACCAGTTGGTTCACTACCTGGACGATGCCAGCCAGTTTGCCGTGAAAATTGGTGATGGAGACTTCAACTACGAATTTAAACCGAAAAGCAAGCAAGATGCCTTGGGTAATTCACTCATCGACATGCGAAACAGGCTGCAACAGGTAGCCAGAGAAGATAAGATACGTAACTGGATGAACGAAGGCCAGGCGCGGTTTGCAGAAATTTTGCGCCAGCAAAACGATGACCTTCACAACCTCGGCGCTCATGTCATATCCAATCTTGTGGAATATCTGGATGCCAGCCAGGGGGCTTTGTTTGTGGTAAAAGGTGAAGATGAAGACGGTTATCTGGAATTGCTTTCGGCTTATGCCTACAAGCGAAAGAAATATATTCAGAAAAGAATAGAGAAAGGTGAGGGACTGGCAGGGCAGGCCTTTGCCGAAGGCAAGACAATATTCCTTACAGAGATCAACACCGATCACTACCAGATACAGACCGGGCTGGGCGAGTCCAGGCCTTCATGCCTGCTCATCGTTCCTTTGAAAGAAGACGACAAAATAGAAGGCATTATTGAAATTGCGTCATTGAAAATGCTGGATAAGCACCAGCGCGAGTTTGTAGAATCTATCGGCGAAAGCCTGGCCTCATCGCTCAATGCCGGCAAAGTAAACCAAACCACCAAGTCGCTGCTGGCCGAAACCCAGGAAAAGGCCGAAGAAATGAAAGCCCAGGAAGAAGAACTGAGGCAAAACATGGAAGAGCTGGCCGCCACCCAAGAGCAGATGGAGCGACGCAACAAAGAGATGGAAGAGATTCAACAGCGACTCAGCGAAGAGCGCTATCTGCTAAATGCCTTGCTCAACAGCTCCAACGACCGCATCTATTTCAAAGACAAAGACAGCCGGTTTATCAGGGTGAGCAAGTCGATGGTAGAGCTCTTTGACAAAGCTGATGAAAGCGAGTTGCAGGGCAAGTCGGATTTTGACTTCGGTTTTGGTGAGCATGCCAAAGAGGCCTTTGAAGATGAGCAAAGGATCATAAGAACTGCCAAACCAATGGAAGATGTGGTGGAAGCAGAAAAATGGGACGATGGCCGCCTGACATGGGTATCAACCACCAAAAATCCTCTTCGCGACCTCGATGGCAACATCATTGGCACCTTTGGCATCTCGCGCGACGTTACCTCCAGCAAGCTGGTGGAAATGGAAATGAAGAAGCGCAAGGAGTGGTTCGATAACTTCTTCAACTTCTACCCTGCCGGCTTTGTGGTACTCAACCAGCACGGCAAAGTAAGTTTTGCCTCCAAAGGTATTTTGTCTCAAATGGCTCTCGATTCTGCCGAAGGCCTAAGCTTTGAAGACTTAGTGGAAAACAAAACCATGGAGCAATTTCTTCTGGAAATTGATTTTGAAAAAACCAAAGATCAGGGTGTCGATATCGAAGTGGTAATGAAAGGAACCTACGGCAAGAAATCCGCCATGACGGCCATATCAGGAAGCAAAATGAGCGAAGACGGCACACAGCATATTTTCCTTATCCAAAAATAGCCACCCCTTGTGATTTTTACCTTACAAGTAAAAGCAATATAAACTTCTAATACTAAACCACAGCTATGCGGGCATTCTTGTTCTTATTCCTTTGCTGTTTCATCACCTGCCAGCGGCCCCAACAATTCGCTGATACTATTTTCGTCCATGGAAATATTTATACCATGGATCAGGCACAGCCAAAGGCAGAGGGCATGGCCGTTCTCGATGGCAAAATCATAGCCATAGGTCATCTCGAAGCAGTAATGCAATTCAAAGGCGAAAACACCAGGGTCATGGAGTTGCACGGCAGTACGATCAGTCCGGGATTTATCGATAGCCATGCTCATTTTATGGGTTTAGGCTATGCCAAACTCAACCTCGATCTGGCAGGCACCACCAGCTACGCGCAAATAGTACAAAAAATTCGGGATCGTGTAGCACACACCCCCCCAGGAGCATGGATAGTAGGCAGAGGCTGGCATCAGGACAAATGGGACAGTGTAAGCGGTACAATGGTGCGTGGTTTCCCCACCCATGCATTATTAAGCGAGGTATCACCTGACCATCCGGTCTTTCTGATGCATGCCAGCGGACATCTGGGGCTGGCCAATGGCAAAGCCATGGAATTGGCAGGCATTACTAGTGCCACCGGATACTCCGGTGCTGGAGATATTTTCGAAGACGAGGTGGGCAACCTTACGGGAATATTCAACGAAAGTGCAATGGAGCTCATAGCTTCGCACATTCCAAAAAATGAGGCACAGCAAGACCAATTGGCATTTGATGCTGCTACAAAGGAATGCCTCAGTCATGGAATCACCAGTTTTCACGATGCAGGCGTTGGGCAATCCACTATTGATTTATATAAAAAAAATATTGCTGATGGTAATATGAAGGTGCGCATCTATGCCATGCTTGATGGCAGTGACAGACTCTTGCTGAGCTCCTATTTTGTCACCGGCCCGGCGATTGGACTGGGTCAAGACATGCTCACTATTCGTTCCATCAAATTGTACAGCGATGGTGCGCTGGGTTCGAGAGGGGCGTGGTTGTTGGACGCTTATAGCGATATGCCCGATGTTCATGGGCACTCCATAGTGCCTCCGGACACCCTTTATCGAGTTAGCACCGATGCGATCAGGTATGGCTTTCAGGTAGGAACTCATGCCATTGGTGACCGGGCCAACCGCGAAGTGCTGAATCAGTATCAAAAAGTGTTTGACAACCAGGAGTGTCTGCCGTCAGATTTCAGGTTTAGGGTGGAGCATGCGCAGCACCTCCATCCCGACGATATCAGTCGCTTTCACCAAATGGGCGTAATTGCAGCCATGCAGGCCATCCATATGAGTTCGGACAGGCCGTGGGCTATCGACAGGCTGGGTCAGCAAAGGATAGAAGATGGCGCCTATGTGTGGCAAAAATTATTGAAAAGTGGCGCCGTCATCATTAATGGGACGGATGCCCCTGTAGAGCCGATTGATCCGATGGCGTGTTTTTATGCCTCGGTTAGCAGAAAGACCCTTACGGGGATACCACCGGGAGGGTATGAACCATCGCAAAAAATGACCAGGGAGCAAGCCCTGCGATCATATACCCTGGATGCAGCCTTTGGTGCATTTGAAGAAAATATAAAAGGAAGCCTGGAGCCTGGAAAGTATGCCGATTTTGTGCTTTTCGATCAGGATTTTATGCAAATAGAAGAAGATAACATACCTGCGACAAAGGTGTTGATGACTGTGGTGAACGGAGAGGTAGTTTATACCGATCCAACATATAGTTCCGAAAAATAGCCCGATTTCCTCATGGCAAATGTTGATCTTTCTACCTACAACAACAGTTGGTATCATCCGGGTGCCGGCATACTTAAACGCAGCCTGTGGCATATGGTCAACCATTTGATTTTTACCCATGGTTTGCTGCCCTTTTCCTCTTTGAAAATAAGAATATTGCGTTGGTTTGGCGCCAAAGTAGGATTAGGTGTCAACATTAAGCCATCGGTCAACATCAAGTACCCGTGGCTGCTGGAGCTCGGCGATCATGTATGGATAGGCGAAAAGGTATGGATAGACAACCTCGCGATGGTGACAATAGGAAGTCATGTGTGCTTATCGCAAGGAGCGATGCTGCTGACGGGCAACCACGATTTTTCCAGGTCAACCTTTGATCTTAAAGTCGGAGCGATATCGTTGGAAAATGGCGCATGGATTGGCGCCAAAGCCATTGTATGTCCGGGCGTGTTGTGTGGCGCTCACAGCATATTGTCGGTGGCATCTGTGGCAACAAAAAACCTGGAAGCACATGGCATATACCGGGGCAATCCGGCGGTAAAGGTAAAAACCAGGACGGTAGATATTCCAACGCCCATTCCATAATTATTTGCCTGGTGCTACCCTGAATGGTAATTTGGGGTTCCGGCCAATCAGCTATTTTCAAATTCCAACTTACTGAATTATTTTTGGCATTTATGAAAGTTTCTATCATTACCGTCTGTTACAATAGCGCAGCGCACCTCGAAGATGCAATCCGGTCGGTGGCAAATCAGGAATATGGCGATATTGAACATATTGTAATAGACGGAGACAGCAAAGACGGCACACAGAACCTGTTGGAAAAACATAAGCAAAGCCTGGCAAAGTGGGTAAGTGAGCCAGATGAAGGCATATACGACGCTATGAACAAAGGCATAAGCATGTCGGATGGCCAAATTATAGGCATGCTCAACTCCGACGATTTTTATTACGACAACAGGGTGATTTCCAGGGTAGTTCAGGCCTTTGCCGATCCTGCGGTCGATGCGGTTTTTGGGGATTTGATTTTTGTAGATCCCAAAAACCTGGAGCGGACGGTTCGCACCTATTCTTCCAGAAAATGGCACCCTGGCAAATTTGCCAGCGGCTATATGCCAGCCCACCCCACCTTTTTTGTCCGAAGAGAATTTTATGAAAAATACGGTCTTTTTGAGACTGATTATAAAATAGCCGCCGACTACGAAATGCTCATCAGGTTGCTGTACGTCCACGGTTTAAAATATGCCTATTTGCCCATCAAGATGGTGAAAATGCGCAAAGGGGGGGTTAGCTCCAATGGTTTCAGGAGCAATATATTGCTCAATGCAGAAATCGTAAGGGCTTGCCGAACACACGGCATCAAAACCAATGCCTTCAAAATTTATCCAAAGTATTTTAATAAAGTCTTCGAATTGTTCATTCACAAATGAAGCATATACTCATTACCGGCATTAGTGGCTTTGTAGGCAGCAGCCTGGTCAGACATTTCCAGGAGCTTGATGGTGTCATTGTACATGGCTATTCGCGCGCGCCCGGGCTACCAGAAGTTTGCTCGCAGACTTTCCCGTAGATATCGTCGATGACCTCTCTGCCGCCACCCTCGACCAGCTACAAATCGATATTGTCATTCACCTGGCGGGTATCGCACATGACCTTGCAGGCCACTATCAGGAGCGCGACTATGAATTGGCCAACTACGAAATGACCAAAATGATTTATGAGGAGTTTGCACCCTCCAAGGCAACGGCATTCGTTTTTGTTAGTTCCGTTAAGGCGCTGATAGACAAGGCCGACGAGATCGTAACAGAGGAAACTACAGCCAGGCCTGCCTCTCCCTATGGCAAGTCGAAACGAAAGGCAGAGGAATATATCATGGCTCAAAATACCGGCGGAAAGCAAAATTATATCTTGCGTCCATGCATGATTCACGGGCCGGGCAACAAAGGCAACCTCAATCTGCTGTATAAATTTATTCACTCCGGCGTGCCCTATCCTTGGGGTCTTTTCGCAATAAGCGATCTTTTCTTTCCATTGCTAATTTTTGCTTTGTAGTGCAGGCTATTGTCACCGAGCGTCTGCCTGCCAGCGACTATTTGCTCTGCGACGACGAGGCCATCGCCACCACAGAAATGGTGCAACTGATGGGAAAAGTGCTAAACAAAAAAGTGGCAATATGGAATATTCCAAGGCCGGCCATGAAGCTGTTGGCTGCTATGGGTTCCGTCGTGCATGCGCCTTTCAATAGCCTGACCCTCGAAAAACTCACTGAGAATATGATTGTTTCCAATGCGAAGCTAAAACGTGCGCTGGGCGAGCCCTTGCCGGTTTCGGCGATGGAGGGACTAGGCCACACCATAAAATCATTTAATGGATAATTTGATTTACCTGCTTTTTGTTCTGCTGCTATTTGCCGGATATTTGGCATATTTTGTCATCGCGCGACGCTTTCAGATCGTTGATATGCCCAACCACCGCACCATGCACGATGGAGCCACCATCAGAGGTGGAGGTGTGGTCTTGTTCCTGGGCATGGCCGTGGGCGCTATGGGCATGGACGACATCGGCCTTTGGTTTTTAGGCGGACTTATTATTATCGCGCTCACCGGATTTTTAGATGATATGTACAACCTGTCCGGCAAGATACGTTTGCCACTGCAGGTGCTTTCTGTGTTATGCATTTTTTTAGAATTGGAGCTGTTTGGTATTGGGTTTTTCATACTTTTCTTCGCTATCGTTGTGGCTGCCGGCACCCTCAATGCCTACAACTTTATGGATGGCATCAATGGAATGACGGGCGGGTACAGTCTGGTGGTGGTTGGCACATTGCTCTATGTCAACGGTTTTATGTATGAGTTTATAGACAATTCCTTTCTCGTATTTTTTACTTTGGCGTTGCTTGTTTTCAGTTTCTATAATTTCCGAAAAAAAGCCGTTTGTTTCGCAGGAGACGTGGGCAGCCTGTCCATAGCTTTTATTGTAGTGTATCTGCTCATCAGACTCATTGCCGACACGCATCAGTTTGTGTACATTTTGCTACTTACCGTGTATGGCATCGATACCATATTTACCATAGTGCAGCGAATAGCCAGAAAAGAAAATATTTTCGACGCCCACAGGCTTCACCTGTTTCAGGTGATCGTGAGCAAGACCAAAATGCCACATTTACGCATGTCGCTGATCTATATGGTCATTCAGCTCCTGGTGAATGTGATATTGCTGAGTATGCTGCCGCTGCCACAACATTTGCAGGTGCTGGGCTCTATCGGTTTACTCCTGGTTCTTTCGGTCATTTACATTGTAATAAAGAAAAAAATGATGCCGACTTCAAACTGATGTACTGTTTGTATTGGAAGACATATCTTGACAAACTGGTCGCTGCGTTGCTTATCATCGCATTGTTGCCGATGTTTGCCCTGGTGTTTCTGGTACTATACATCAGCGAGGGTCGCCCGGTATTGTTTTCGCAAATGAGATCGGGACAGGGTATGGTACCCTTTAAAATGTACAAATTTCGGAGCCTGCCAGTAGGCAACGAGGGCGGTTTGGACATGGCAGATCGCCAACCTAACGCTGTGGGTCGGGCGATTAGAGCATTGGGCATCGATGAGCTCCCGCAGTTGGTTCATATCATCACAGGTCACATGTCTTTTGTGGGTCCACGTCCATTGCCTGTGGCTTATGCACCGCTATATGGAGCGCCTCATCTGGCAAGATTTGCAGTGAAACCAGGCATTACAGGTTGGGCACAGGTAAATGGCAGAAACAATATGTCCTGGGGTAAGCGATTCGAACTGGATAGTTGGTACGTAGATCACATCAGTGTGCTGCTCGACCTTAAAATACTGGTCATGACCATCAGGCTACTCGTTGCAAATGTTTTTGAGCATAAGCCTGCGCAAGACATGCGGGTATTTGATGGTTTTAATCTTGATTGACATGATACTTTATGGTGCAGGCGGACATGCCAAAAATATATTTGATTGTCTGGTGTCGGTGGGTTTGTCGCTCAGCGCTATATTCGATGACGATCGGGCGCGCCATACTTTTTTTGAGACTGACATTTGGCATGAGTACTCGGCTGAACGCTTGCCGGAGGAAAAGCTCATCGTCAGCATTGGTGACAACAAGGCACGATTTGTATTGGCTAATAAGATTAAACATCCCTTTGGCACTGTAGTTCATTCCTCCGTCTGGATGGCCACCAATGTGCAGATTGGCCAGGGCACGGTAGTAATGGCCGGAGCTGTGCTGCAAACAGAGGCTGGTATCGGACAACATGCCATTATTAATACCTCTGCCATAGTAGAGCACGAATGTACTATTGGTAATTTTGCACATATTGGTCCGGGGGCGGTGGTTTGTGGGGCTGCGCAGGTTGGCGAAGGCGCATTGATAGGTGCCAACGCCACCATCTTACCGGGCATTTCTGTAGGCAAATGGGCCATTGTAGGAGCAGGGGCGGTCGTAACCCGCAATATAGATGACGGCGTAAAAGTGGCAGGAAATCCGGCACGGATAGTTTAGCAATGAAAGAGAAAAACAAATACAGAATATTTTTATCCCCACCCCACCAAAGCGGGCAAGAACTCGAATACTTCAATCGGGTGCTTCAGGAAAACTGGCTGGCGCCGGGCGGTATGCAGGTGGAACAATTGGAAAGCCAGCTCAAAAACATAGCAAACAGGAAATATTGCGTAGCGCTCAATTCTGGTACAGCCGCGCTACATCTGGCGCTCAAAGCCCTGAAGGTGGGGCCTGGTGATTTCGTGTTTTGTCAGTCCTTTAGCTTTGTGGCCACTGCCAATCCGATAGCCTATGTGGGCGCCCATCCCATTTTTATCGATAGCGAAGCTACCACATGGAACATGGATCCTGCACTATTGGAGGAGGCCATAGTCGATCTTCATCATAAAAATATAAGACCCAAGGCGATAATATACGCTCATATCTATGGCATGCCCGCTCTGGTGAAAGAGCTCTTGCGAATATCGCAGACTTATCAGATACCGATAATCGAAGATGCCGCCGAAGCACTCGGGTCGAGCATAGACGGTAAGTCGGTAGGTCAGTTTGGTGATATCAGCATATTGTCTTTCAATGGCAACAAGGTGGTGACTACAGCCGGAGGTGGCGCCTTACTCACCGATGATGAAGAAATAGCACACAAAGCGCTGATGCTGGCCACGCAGGCGCGCAGCCTCAACGAGGGCTATCAGCATACCGAAGTAGGCTATAATTACCGTATGAGCAACCTCAGTGCAGCGCTCGGACAGGCACAGCTTGGCATGTTAAAAAAGTGGGTAAATCAAAAAAGAAACATTTTCCAGTCATACCAGCGCATCAATGCATCTGATCTGCAAGTGGAATGGATCGACGAAGTAAACGGTATTTATGCCAACAGATGGTTGTCGGTTTTCCTTTTCAGGAATCATGCAACAATGCTCGAAGCAATGGAGACACTATTGAAAAATGGCATCGAAAGCAGGAGGTTTTGGATGCCGCTGGATAAAATGGGCATTTACCGGATTCAAAAAGCATACCTTACCGGAATGGCATCGCGACTGTTTGAGCTGGGCATTTGTCTTCCATCGGGCGTAGGACTGACTGTAGATGAGCAGCAAGAGATTATACATCTACTTAGCCATTAGATTCTAATTATTCTTTTATATTTGGGGGTCATTCAATGCTTTTTTTAAATTCGACCAACACACGAAATTTGATGAAGGTGATAATTCAGTATTTTTCCAACTTTCGGTTTGATTATTTTTATTTATAATTGACTTTGTTTCTCTGAATGGATAAACTACTATTAAAGATCAAAATCCTTCCTCGCTGGATTATCATACTGATAGACCTGTCATTGCTGTTTTTTTCATCTCTGATGGCCTATTTGCTTCGTTTCAATTTCGATTTCAGCAGGCTGGGAGGCATCGATGTTAATACCGGCATTTTATTATTTACATTTTTCAGCCTGATTTCTACCCTTGCCACACGCAGTTATGCAGGTATAGTCAGATACACCGGCATGCAGGATGCTGCCCGCATTTTGCTTACCATCTTTATTGGTTCCGTGCTTACCTTTTTGGCCAGTTATGGTCATTTTAAAATGTACAATGAGTACCTGATCCCGGTCTCAGTCATCATCATTGCTTTTCTCAATTCCGTGCTTTCGCTCATCCTTTACCGGCTGTTTGTGAAGCAGTTGTTTTCTTCTTTTGGAAAAAAGAAAAAAAACAGGAGCACATCATGATATTCGGCACCAACAAATCTGCGCAGATGGCCCGCCAAATTCTCGAAGACAACACCGAAAGAAGATACAAAGTACTGGGATATCTGGACGATGATAAAAAGCATGTAGGCAAAGTGGTGAATGGAGTGAAGATATTTGATGCCCGCGAAGATCTGGAATACATTCTGGTGAATAAAAAGATTACCGAACTGATCATTTCTGAAAGAAACATCCCGATTGAGCGCAAAAATGAGCTGGTGGATTTTTGTCTTGAAAAAAATATAAAAGTGAGAATGGTACCTCCTGTGGATCAGTGGGTAAAAGGAGAGCTGAGCCTAAACCAGATCAAGAACATCAATATCGAAGAGCTTTTGGGGCGCGAGTCGATCAAGCTCGACAATTATAACGTGACGCAAGAGCTAAAGGGGCGCAAGGTAATGGTGACCGGTGCAGCGGGCTCTATAGGCAGCGAAATAGTACGACAGGCGCTTTATTACAATCCTGATTTGATTATTATGGTTGATCAGGCCGAATCGGACCTGTTCGAAATAGAAAACGAATTGCTACTGAAAAAGGGCACCCTCAAAATATACACCTGCATAGCCGATGTTACCAACAAAGAGCGGATGGAAGGCCTCTTCAAGGAGTTTGAGCCGCAGATCATCTTCCATGCCGCAGCGTACAAGCATGTGCCTATGATGGAGAGAAACCCGGTGGAAGCAGTATTGTGCAACATCAACGGCACCAAAACCATGGCAGACCTGGCCGTAAAGTACAAGTCAGAAAAGTTTGTGATGATCTCCACAGACAAGGCGGTGAACCCTTCTAATGTAATGGGAGCCTCTAAGCGTATTGCGGAGATGTATGTGCAGTCGCTCAATAACTACCTCAAAGACAAAAACCCCGATCATACCAAATTCATTACCACCAGGTTTGGCAATGTGCTGGGCTCCAATGGGTCGGTTATCCCGGTATTCAAGAAACAAATAGACCGGGGGGGGCCCATTACCGTGACGCACCCGGAGATCACCAGGTTTTTTATGACCATACCTGAAGCTTGCCAACTGGTGCTGGAAGCAGGAGCCATGGGCGAAGGGGGTGAGATATTCGTTTCGATATGGGCAAGTCGGTACGCATCATCGATCTGGCCAAGAAAATGGTAAGACTCTCAGGTCTGGAACTTGGCCGGGATATAGAAATCGTCTTCACAGGGTTACGCAGCGGAGAGAAATTGTATGAAGAAGTGCTGAGCAGCCATGAAGGCACCCTGCCCACCTACCATCACAAAATATTGATTGCCAGCACCAGGGAAGAACGCTACGAAACCGTGAAGCGGGATATTCAGCTGCTTATCAACGCTGCTCAGGACTATGACGAGCTCAAGTTGGTAGGCATCATGAAGTTTATCGTACCGGAATTTAAGAGCAACTCTTCCAAATTTGAAGTTTTGGATAGACAAAAAGGAGTGACCTGATTATTTCTGGCGTTTATAGAAGGGGGGAAGTTAAAGGGAATGTATGGAAATCGTCTTATATAAATCTATCACTACCGCATTGGCCATTTCAGTGGTTTTTACCCCGGTTTTAGTGAAGATATCGAGAAGAAAAGGGTATGTGGCTTCCGTAAACCACCGCAGCTCACACGCACTCAGCGTACCCAATACCGGAGGGATCATATTATGCTTTGCTGTGCTCACACCCCTGATTTTATTTTCGGATTATCCGCAGCAAGCAGATTTTAGTGTGCTTATAACCGCCTTTGCCGTTTTGCTCATAACCGGCATTATCGATGATTTCAATCCCATACCGGTCACCTTCAAATTCCTTGGACAATTTATTCCTGCTATCGTCATCGTTACGTCAATAGACCAGCAAGAACTCGTGATCCCGTTTATCAAAGAGCTGGTCGAGCTGCCATTCATATTCAACTATCTGTTTTGGATTGTATTTGTGGTCATGAGCATCAACGCCTTCAACCTCATAGATGGCATCGATGGATTGGCTCTGGGCTTGGGTATGGTCAGCGGCATGTTTTATTCTATTTATTTCTTCATCATAGCCGAATACAATCTGCTCATATTTTCCATTTCGCTGGTATTCGGACTGCTGGGCTTGTTTTTTTACAATATTACCGACAAGTTCAAGATATTTATTGGCGATACCGGTTCGTTGCTCATCGGAGGCTTGTTGGTATTCTTTGCGTTGAAATACATTGATTTCTCAGGCGCTGATACCAAGAATCAATCCTTCTTTATGGTACTCGCAAGCATCTTTATTCCACTGGCAGATATGCTGCGGATTGCCCTGGTGCGTATCGCTCATGGACAGTCACCCTTCAAAGCAGACAGGCAACACATTCACCACATTATGCTCGATCTCCTGGGCAAAAAGCACCTTGCGGCCACCTCCGTGTTGCTCTTGGTTCAGATCATGGTTTTATACCTGTTTCATCAAATTTCCCTCCTCGATCGTCCTCCTTACTTTTACATCATTATCACTTCTTTCCTTGTATATTTTATGGCTGTACACGTTTTGAAGTATTACCGCGACAAACAGTTGAGCAAGGATAAATGCCAAAGCAACCGGTATGCAAATTTTTAAAATAGGCGCCAGCCATTCTGAAGTCCCGGTTAGGCACAAGATGTAAGCCCGGCAAAGTTTCTCTTTTATTGTCCTTTGAATGCGATGCATACCTTGTGCTGTTGCAGCATTCACTATAGGGGTTTTCGCAGAATTATAAAACGAGTTCATCAATATGATACAAAAAGATGAACATGGAGTGTCGCATTATAAAAGTGTCTTTTCAGCTCAATTTTTCTGTAATAAATCTAATTGTTTAGCCAATTGATACTAAATTAGGGTAGGCGCGTAAAAAAATGTGCGCTTTTTATTTTAAACACAACGAAATACCCAAAGTTTATGCAATCAGTTCTATATTTTTCCGCAGTTATGGGCGTAGTCGCCCTTTTATTTGTTGTATGGAAGTCCTCCTGGGTATCGAAGCAGGAATCGGGAAATAAAAAAATGACCGGTATTGCGCACCACATAGCCACAGGCGCTATGGCCTTTCTGAAGGCAGAGTATAAGGTGCTTATCATTTTTGTTATTCTGGTAGGCATCATTTTGTTGTTGAAAGGTTCGTTTGAACCAGGTTCTCATCCCTTGCTAGCCCTGTCCTTTATCGTCGGGGCATTTTGTTCTGCCCTTGCGGGATATTTGGGCATGCGAGTGGCCACCAAAGCCAATGTACGTACTACCCAGGCAGCGCGAAGTTCGCTGGGCAGGGCACTTGAAGTCGCTTTTGCCGGAGGCTCAGTGATGGGGCTGGGTGTGGTAGAGCTTGGCGTGCTCGGGTTGAGTTTATTGTTTTTGCTTTATACTTACCTATTCGGGATAGATTTCGACAATATCGGGAAGGTGCTCAATGTATTGGCCGGTTTTTCACTTGGTGCTTCTTCTATAGCCCTGTTTGCCCGGGTTGGTGGAGGTATTTATACCAAAGCTGCCGATGTAGGTGCCGATTTGGTGGGCAAAGTAGAGGCGGGTATTCCAGAAGACCACCCGCTGAACCCGGCCACCATAGCAGACAATGTGGGTGACAATGTAGGCGATGTGGCAGGCATGGGTGCCGACCTGTTCGAGTCGTATGTTGGCTCAATTATCGGCGCTATGGTGTTAGGTGCCTCGTTTGTGGCCTTACCTGAGTTTGGCAATTCATTCAACGGACTAGGGGCGGTGATCCTGCCCTTGGCATTGGCTGCATCGGGCATCATCATGTCCATTATCGGCACTTTTTTCGTGAAGGTAAAAGATGGCGGCAATCCGCAAAGAGCGCTCAATATAGGCGAGTTTGGCTCTTCTCTTCTGATGATCATCGTTTCAGTTTTTATTATCCGTGGTATCATGCCAGAGCGTTGGGTGGCAGCTAATGGCGAAACATATACTGCTCTGGGTATCTTTTATGCCACACTTGCCGGGCTGCTGGCGGGGTTGGGCATTGGCAAAATTACGGAATTCCATACGGGTACCGGAAATTCTCCGGTGCGCCTTATCGCCAGGCAATCGCTTACCGGCAGTGCTACCAACATCATTGCCGGGGTGGGTGTAGGCATGTTTTCAACGGCCATCCCCATCATACTGATCAGCGCGGCTATTCTCATATCTTACCATTTTGCCGGGCTATACGGCATAGCCATCGCGGCCGTGGGTATGTTGGCCAATACAGGCATTCAGCTCGCCGTAGATGCCTATGGCCCCATATCTGACAATGCCGGTGGCATCGCCGAAATGAGTGACCTGCCCAGGGAAGTGCGCATGCGTACCGACAAGCTCGACGCTGTGGGCAATACCACGGCTGCTATAGGCAAGGGCTTTGCGGTAGGATCGGCAGCATTGACAGCCTTGGCCCTCTTCGCAGCGTATATGCAGGAGGCGCATCTTACCAGTATCGATATATCAAAACCTGTAGTAATGGTTGGCTTATTGGTCGGCGCTATGTTGCCCTTTGTTTTTTCTGCGTTGGCGATGAGTGCCGTGGGCAGGGCTGCCATGGCCATGATAGAAGAGGTTAGAAGGCAGTTTAGCGATATTCCGGCATTGAAAAATGCGCTGGAAATTATGCGGAAATATGATTCGAAAATAGAAAAGGCCACAGAAGCTGAAATGGAGATTTTTCAACTGGCAGATGATGCCGCCGAATATGATAAATGCGTGGAAATTTCTACAAAAGCCTCTATCAAAGCCATGGTATTACCGGGGCTTTTGGCTATAGGCTCACCGGTGGTCATAGGTTTTGGCGGAGGAGCAGAGATGCTCGGAGGTTTACTGGCCGGGGTCACTGCTTCTGGCGTATTGATGGCTATTTTTCAGTCTAATGCAGGCGGAGCATGGGACAATGCAAAAAAATGTTTGAAGAAGGGATCGAAATAGATGGAACCATGCACCATAAAGGATCGTACGGTCATAAGGCCGCAGTAGTGGGCGATACGGTGGGTGATCCGTTCAAAGACACCTCCGGGCCTTCGCTCAATATTCTGCTCAAACTCATGTCGGTAGTGGCATTGGTCATAGCACCGTCTATTGCATTGGAGCAACTGCCAGTGGAAGGGTTAATTCCCGAAAAGGAAATACAAGCCCCGGCAAATTTAGAATCATCGGAAAATGAGCTTGGAGAAGTTTATGAAGGCGTATTCACGCAAGTGAAGTTTTAGAATTATGCTGCTTCCCATGCTCAATGCCAGGAAAAAAGCAAGCCAGCCCTGAGCCAAACTGTTTTGGGCTGCGCTCTTTGCTGTTTTTTATGGACATCGCGTATTCAGAAAAGCTGGCTGTACAAGGTAGAAGGATAGCGGCAAAGGAAAATGAAGCATTTTTTCAATTTCCGTCCGGCAGGTCTAAGGTTTGACCAGGTGTACCACCTTTTTGGTTTCAAAGAAGGGTTCTGCGAACATCCCGGAGATTTCGAGCGTGGTCGATTTCCACCTTACCCCTTTCAGCTCAGCTTCCAGATCGCCACCTTTCAGGTACACTATGCCATTGCCAATGCCCGATTGGTCTCCTTTTCTGATTTTATCAGCTACCCAGCTCATAAAGGTAGCCAGATCGGTGACGGCCCTGCTCACCACCACGTCGTATCTCCCGGGTAGTTGTTCAGCACGTGCCTGAAGCCCGGTAGCATTATGAATATCCAATACCTTCAGCACTTCATTCACCACTTTAATCTTTTTACCGATGGAATCGACCAGGGTAAATTGTACATTTTCGAAATAAATACTGAGTGGTATTCCGGGAAAACCACCCCCGGTACCTACATCGAGCACTTCTGTGCCTGATTGAAACTTGTACGCTTTGGCAATGGCCAGAGAATGAAGCACATGCCTGAGATATAGCTCATCGATATCTTTTCGGGAGATCACGTTGATTTGCGCATTCCAGTGATGGTAAACATCCCAAAGCTGGCCAAACAGGTCTAATTGTCGGCCGGATAGTTCCGGAAAGTACCTGGGGATCAAGTCGAGATATGGGCGGTTCATTTGAAAAAATAATTATTACCGAAGTCTATTTAAAAGCCAATTACAGCATTGTTTCTCAAAACTCATCCTTGCCAATGAGGGGAAAAGCCGGGTATAAGATTACCTTCCGTATGCGTACTGTTCATTGGTATTTAGCCATAAGATCATGTTTTGCAGCACGTAGTTTCCCGCTATGGAAACCGCCGATTTCAGCATTTGCGGTTTTTGTTGCTAAATGTGCTCTTGTTTGCCTTTCACCAGATCATACATGAGTTCGCGTGCCCGGTGCAACTGGGCCTTTACGGTGCCAAGGGGCGCTTCTAGTTCCTGAGCGATTTCTTCATATGATAGTTCGTCGAAATATCGCAATTTTACCAGTCGCTGATATTTTGGGGGCAATTTGTCAACGAATATTCGTATCAGCTCGATCTTCTGGGTTTTAATGGTTTCTTCCATGGGATTCAGCTCGCTGTCTTCCACATCTATGGTCACCGACTCGCCGCTATCATCTTTGAATGAGGTATCGAGACTCATGGTTTCAAGTTTTTTCTTGCGGATAAAATCGATGGCATTGTTGGTGGCGATCCTGAACAGCCAGGTAGAAAAGGTATAATCTTTTTTGAACCTGTTTAAGTGTCTAAACGCCTTGGCGAAGGCCTCAATGGTGAGGTCTTCGGCATCATCGACATTGCGAACCATTTTCAATATCATATGATAAACAGGTTTTTTGTAGCGCTTCATCAGATCTGCAAAAGCCTGCTCGTCGTTTTGTATGGTCGCTCGGTCAATAAGCCTGAAATCTTCAAGCGCTTTATCAGAGAAATTTTTTTCTACTTCCATCTAACCTTTTTTGTGAATAGAACTTTGAGGCCGGTCGAAATATAATAAAAGATGTATATCAAATCCAGGATGGGCAATAACCATATTTTTGAATTATCCCCGGTCTTCTTTTTCAACGCTGACAGGGCCGTCAATAATGATACCATTACCAACACAAAACCCCCGATGACCAAATAAGTTTGAAACCCTGCCATAATTGCCGCGAAGCAAGCAAGCCAGAAAAGGATTTTGGACAATGACAAGATGCCCAGCAGCAATTTGTCAGCCATTCGGTAGTGTTTGCCCACAGAGAGGTGCCTTGTCTTTTGCAACACAAAATCCCTCCTGGTGGTCTTCGGATTAGAATACATGGTGGATTGGGGAGAGAGCATAAAAGAGGTGTTGCTTCGCGTGGCGAATTGGTTGACCAGCAAATCATCGTCGCCACCAGTTACCCCCTGGTATTTGCCAAAGCCTTTGTGTTGCAAAAAGAATGATTTTTTATAGGCCATATTTCGTCCCAGACCCATATATGGATTGCCCAGCAAGCCAATACCGAAGCAATGCACACCAGTGAGCAGCGTTTCGTAAGTAATAAAATTGTTCAGCAAGCCTTTGGTCTCAAAATACTGCGAATATCCCAGCACAAATTTCTTTTGGTCAGAGGTGAACCCTAGGCACATTTGGGCAATCCACTGGTCGCCCTGTGGAAAACAATCGGCATCAGTGAGCAGAATCTGATCATATTTGGCTGAGCGAATGCCAAGGGTCAGGGCAAATTTTTTGTTGTTGATGTGGTCTGGCGTCTCATCGATCCTGACCAGCTTAAATTTGTCTTCTTTTTTGTCCAGCTCTATGGCATAGTCGTAGGTCTCATCTGAGGAATTGTCATCGACAAGCACAATTTCAAATTGTTGGTATTGCTGACTGAGCAAAAGGGGAATAAGTCGCTGTAGGTTTTCATACTCATTTTTGGCGCTAATCACTATCGAAACCCCGGCGACAACATGGTTTTCGGTGTGAGGTATTTTATATCTGTATATAGCAATAGCCACCAAGCCAAAGAACAGCAGTTGAATGGCGGCGCTTGCTACGAACACCCAAAACAAGATATATGGCATTTTTTGATTGTTTTAAGACTACAAAACGGAGGTAAATGTAAAAGGATATTAGCATCTTATTGTAAATTTTATCGCTTATTTTTGCGGCACAAATAGATTTTGAATGAGATTTGATGTCATAGCAAACGATCAGGGGTCGAAGGCAAGGGCTGGTGTTTTCGAAACTGCACATGGGCAGGTGGCCACCCCGATCTTTATGCCTGTAGGCACTGCCGGAACCGTAAAGGCCGTACACCAACGTGAGCTGGTGCGCGACATCAACGCACAAATCATACTTGGCAATACGTATCATCTCTATTTGAGACCTGGCCTCGAGCTACTCGAAAAGGCCGGTGGTTTGCATCAATTCAACGGCTGGAGCGGCCCCATACTCACCGACAGCGGCGGGTACCAGGTGTATTCGCTGGCCGATGTGCGCAAGATCAGGGAAGATGGCGTCAGGTTTCAGTCTCATATCGATGGATCAACGCATTTATTTACCCCTGAGCGAGTGATGGACATCCAGCGAAGCATAGGCGCAGACATCATCATGGCATTTGACGAGTGTACCCCTTATCCCTGCGAATACGACTATGCCAAATCATCGATGGAAATGACACACCGGTGGCTACAACGCTGCTGCGACCATCTCGATGCCTCAGATCCAAAATACGGGTACGATCAACATCTCTTCCCGATTGTTCAGGGCAGCACCTTTCACGATTTGCGATCCAGGTCGGCAGAGACCATCGCCTCTTATGGTCGGGCGGGTAATGCCATCGGAGGTCTTTCGGTAGGCGAGCCGGCAGAAGAAATGTATGCCATGACCCAATTGGTGTGTGATATATTGCCCAAAGACAGACCCCGATACCTGATGGGGGTGGGCACTCCGGAAAATATCCTGGAGTGTATCGCCCTGGGGGTGGATATGTTTGACTGCGTAATGCCCACCAGAAATGCCCGCAACGGAATGTTGTTTACTACCGAAGGGGTCATTAATATAAGAAATGAAAAATGGAAAGATGAATTGAGCTGCATAGACGCCGGTTTGGAAAACGAGGTAAGCACTTTTTATTCCAAGGCGTATCTCAGGCACCTGATTATTAGCAAAGAAATGCTGGGCGCACAGATAGCAAGCATACACAATTTGGCGTTTTATTTGTGGCTGGTGGGTCAGGCACGCGCTCACATCATCGCCGGAACATTTGACACCTGGAAAAGGGAAATGGTGCTAAAAGTAAGCCGAAGGTTGTAATCGTACTATGAAAATACTTGACTGGTATATCCTAAAGAAATTCCTGAAATCATACGTGTTTGTGGTTTTTGTCATTGAGCTGGTGGTGGTAATCATACACATCACCGAGCAAAACGAAAATTACATAAAGCATGAACTGAGCGCCGCCCAGATATTTGGTTATTATCTGGACTACGTGCCGTATATCGCTAATATGATTGCGCCCATTACCATTTTTATCACTGTAGTATTTGTTACTTCGCAATTGGCGCAGCACTCAGAAATTATCGCCATGCTCAGTAGCGGGGTCAGCTTTACTAGGCTGATGAGGCCATATATGTTTGGCGCCATTATTATTGGTGCCATTACCTTTTACCTCGGTGGGTGGGTGATTCCCAATGGCAACAAAGACCGAGTGGCATTTGAGCTTCAATATATCAAAGGCACCTATCACTATTCGGGCAAAAACATCCATATCAAAATAGCCCCCACCACCATGCTGTATTTGCAAAGCTACAACGTGACATCTAATGTGGGATATAAACCAACGCTGGAAACGCTCGAAGACGGGGTGCTCAAAAACAAATTGGAGGCCGTGCGCATGGAGTGGCAGGATGAAACAGAAAAATGGCGCTTGCGCACTTGGAAAAAAAGGGAAATAGATGGTATGAACGAGATATTCACTACCGGCGAACAACTCGATACCACCCTGCGCATCAGCCCCAAAGATTTTGAGAGTGACTACAGCAGGTTCGAAACACTCACCATGAACGAGCTCTACGCATATATCGATGAATTGCGAATGCGCGGGGCAGATGATATAGAAGTGTATGAGATAGAAAAATACATACGGTACACGGCCCCCTTTGCGGCGATCATTCTCACATTTATTGGATTGAGCGTATCTGCACGCAAAGCCCGCGGTGGGTCAGGCTTTCAGATTGCCCTGGGATTTTTGCTGGCATTTATCTATATCATTTTCTTTATATTTTCACGCACCTCTGCCGAAGCCGGCAGCATTACGCCGATTGTGGCCATTTGGATACCTAATATAGTTTTTACCATTATAGGACTGGCCATTTACCAAACAGTCCCAAGATGAGGCACGAGCTCAAGGACTACTTGCACCTCCACTTTTTGGTGTTGATCTGGGGTTTTACGGCTATTATAGGACTACTCATTACCATTCCACCGGTAGAAGTGGTTTTTTACCGGACACTTATTTCAGCCGCAGGACTTGGTTTTTTACTTTATTACCATCAATTATCGCTGAAAATCGGCAAGGCTGCGATCGTGAGGCTACTGCTTACCGGCTCGCTAATTGCAGCACATTGGATCACCTTTTTCGCATCTGCGCGCGTTTCCACTGCTTCGGTTTGCCTGGCCGGGCTTGCCACCACTTCTTTTTGGACAAGTCTTTTGGAACCCCTACTGCTCAGAAAAAAGATTAAGTGGTACGAGGTTTTTCTCGGTCTGGTGGTAATCGGGGGGCTATACATTGTTTTTCACTTTGAGGTCGATCATGCCCTGGGAATATTGTTGGCGCTGGTTTCGGCATTTTTGGCCGCTTTGTTCACGGTGATCAACGCCCGATTTGCCAGAGAACATCACCACCACACCATCACATTTTACGAAATGGCAGGAGCCAATCTTTCCATCCTGTTGTTTTTTCCTTTCTATCAATATTTCATCGCAGATTTGCAGCAACTGCAACTGGGCTTGTCGTGGTCAGACTTTATGTACATCGTCGTGTTGGCCATAGTATGCACCGTATATGCCTATTCTGCTTCCATAGAGCTAATGAAGAGGCTCTCAGCATTTACGGTCAACCTTACGGTAAATTTGGAGCCCGTTTATGGCACCATACTGGCCGTATTGATGTTTGGAGAAAAAGAAAAGATGCACCCGGGATTTTATATGGGCGCCGGAGTCATTTTATTTTCAGTACTCGCACATCCCATTCTCAATAAATATTATAAAAGAAAATTCCTGGAGACAGATAATTTAAGGTGATTTTTCCCTTGGCGGGAATTAGTATTATTTTTGACCTTCAGGCAATTATTTCATATATGAATAGTAAAGCGTTTTACCGGTCTGGATTTTTTGCCCTCATGTTGGGGTCGGGTATTATTTTATTATACCCTGTGTTGGTATTTCCCAAAGGCGAGTTGGAGCTCATGATCAACCAACACCACTTTCCGGTGCTGGATTTTTGGTTCAAATACATCACCAATATCGGAGATGGCGTGGTAATGGCCGTACTGCTACTTGTTTTTTTGTTTTACAATTACTATCTCGCCTTGCTCACGCTGGTGTCTATTGTGGTGCAGACCATCCTGGTTTCCATATTCAAGCGATGGCTTTTTGAAGGAATGGAGCGGCCACTGGCTTTTTTTGGTGAAGATGCAGTGCTCAACTTTGTAGAAGGTGTGGCAGTGCACAGTACCAATACCTTTCCTTCAGGGCATACCACTACAGGATTTGCCGTGGCGGCTCTTGCCTTTATTGCCTTCAATAGCCGGGGTCACCTCGCTTCAATTTTTTGGTTTCTGATAGCGATGATGGTTGGTTTTTCTCGCGTTTACCTGTTGCAACATTTTGTGGTCGATGTGTACGCAGGCGCCCTGTTCGGTTTGATTTCAGTGATTTCGGGTTTGGCACTGTTGCCCCTACTTTTTGATGAAAATAAACTGAAACGGTTCAAAAGCCATTCCCTACTCACTTTAATGAAAAAAGACCAGACTCAGCATTGAGTTTACAATGCATGCACCCTGTTTGTAGACTCAATTGTGGCCACCAGCCTAAAACTGGTTGAGCTCTTTGATGGATCGGTATTCAAATTCAAAATCGATTTCGAAGGCATCAACAAATTTCTGTTTCATGGCTTTCTTGAGCTGGTCAACATCATTGGCAAAAAACAAAAATGCTCCACCCCCGCCGGCTCCGCATAGCTTACCTCCCAATGCGCCATTGGCTTTGGCAAATGCATACATCGCATCGAGTTTTTCTGTGGTAGACGACGGAGCCAATAGCTTTTGAGCTTCCCAGTTTCGATCTATTATTTGCGCGCAGGCATCAAAATCTTTGCGTTCCAACGCCCGCGCAAACTCCCGGCCGCAAATCACCAATTCAGCGATGGCTCGTTGCCCATTTTCTGTATTATGATATTTGTACACCTCCTCCACGGCCAATTGTGCATTGCGCGATTCACTGGTATGCAATAGCAGAAGCTTTTGCCTGAGTGTATCGAGTGTATCGCGATCTATATCCAAATCGAGTGGTTTGGCATAATCATCGCCAAATTCAAAACAATGAAAGCCGCCATACACTATGGCATACTGATCTTGCCGGCCAATAAACCACTGCAACTCTTCATTTTCGAGATTAAAGAGGTCTTCACCGATGTTGGATAGGGATTTCGGCTCTGCGTTGTATGTCTTAGAATTGAGCATTTCCAGTAGTTTGGCGGCGGTACTGGTGCTCAATCCGCTACCTCGCGGATAGCCGGAAAAGTTGAATTTTCCGGCTTTGTATTCGACCAACGGCCTGATGGCCGCATTGGAAACGAAGCCTTTTTTACCTTTCATAATGTGGGGCACATCGGTCCATCCACCTGCAAAATCGATGCGGAGGGGTGCTTTAAGGCTATAGTTGATTTTGTTGATGATGTTAGATGTACTGGTGGGCATCAGTTCTTGTGGCACTTCACGGGCAACAAATTGTATGGAAATGCCCAGGCTGTCGCATAGTAGTTTTTGGGCTCAATGGATGAATCATCGTCATTCAGAATAAAAAAGTCTGGTCTGAGTGCAGTGAGTACTTCTTTAAAATCGATTTTACCCTCACCGATTTCATTGTCGTTGAGCACGGCATAGTCCACATCTTGCATGGCAGCCACCAGATACACCCGGTTATTTTCCGGGTTTACCGGACGTCCCGGGCCTTTGAGCTTGCGCAGCGTTTCGTCCCTGCCCACACCTACCACCAGTATATCGCCATGGGCTTTGCACTGATTAAAAAACACCGCATGACCCGATTGTAATATGTCGTAGCACCCTGTGGCAAAAACGATTTTTTTATCGCGACTACTGTTTCTGAAGGCTTTAAGCTGATCTTTTGCCAATACTTTGGCTCTGATATTTTCAAACATACTTTTGGAATAAAAAGAAAAAATTATATGCGATCCAGTACTTTTAAGATGATGGAGTCAATGATTTTATTTGGGTCTTTGATAAAGGTGCCCCGTGCTCTGTTGCCCAGCACGGCATTGACGCTGATGGCCTCATGGCCAAGCATGCTGGCAAAGGCATACAATAGAGATGTTTCCATTTCGAAATTGGTCAGCCAAAATCCTTCATGGTTAAATCGAATGATTTGGTCAAGCAATTTTGGGTTACGCACCGGAATCCGTACTTCACGGCCTTGAGGGGCATAAAATCCCGGTGAGGTCAAGGTATTGCCAGGTGTGAATCCTTCGCCAATTTTTGCTTTGAGCAAGTCAGATCCTTTGGCAATATAGGGGGTAAAGGGCATGTCGAGTTCCCGCTGGAGTTTTTGCACTATTGCCAGTTCGTCGGCAGTCTGTTCAAAATGGTAATAAAGCATCAAATTGTCCAGCCCTATGCCATAATCGGAGATGATTTCCGATCCGACTTTGATATCTTCCTGAATGGCTCCCGAAGTGCCTATTCTGATGACATTAAAGCTTTTCTTTTCTTCTTTGGGCACTCTTTTTTTCAAATCAATATTAAACAAGGCATCGAGTTCTATCATGGCAATTTCAATATTGTCCACTCCCATGCCCGTGCTCATCACGGTGATGAGCTTGCCTTTGTACATTCCTGTATGGGTAATAAACTCGCGTTTGTTCATTTCAAACTCGATCTGGTCAAAATGCCGGCTGATGCGATATACCCTGCCCGGATCTCCTACCACAATGATGTTTTCTGACACATTGTGGGGTTTCAGGTTGAGGTGATATACGCTGCCATCGTTGTTGAGTACCAGGTCGGCGTCAGAATATTTTAGCATAGTAGTAAAAGTGTCTACTTTTCTTGTGTAAAAGATATTGTTCGATTCAAAAACTAAATTTGAATAAAATAGCGCGCACAATCAATATAAATATCATTTCCTTTTTATTCCGCTGTAGGGATTGTAGCCGTTAAGATTTTTTGGGTAATAACCCCTGCCATCATAAGGGCGTTTGCGCGGATGTGATTTGCATTTTTCTGAACAGGCACCTTCCATGGCCTCTGCGCAGGTTTCGCAAATGGGCACATGTTTGTTGCACTCCGGGTTGGCACAATTGACCATGCGGTCGCTGTGGTCGCCACATATGTGGCACGAGCTCACTATAGTCGGATTTACCTTATTCACATCGGCCACTATGCGGTTGTCAAACACATAACATTTGCCTTCGAAGTCTTCACCACCCTCTTCGATACCGTATTTGATAATGCCCCCATGGAGTTGGTACACGTTGGCAAAGCCTTTTTCGAGCAGGTAGGCACTGGCCTTTTCGCACTTAATCCCACCGGTGCAGTAGGTAATTACTTTTTTGTCTTTGTATTGCTCCAGCTCCGCTACCTTGTCGGGAAAGTCCCGAAAATTATCTATATCAAATGAGATGGCATTTTTAAACCTGCCGACATTGTGTTCGTAATTCGACCGCACATCCACCACGATAACGTCCTCATCGTTTTTTACTTTTTTAAACTCATGCGGTTCGATGTATTTTCCGGTTTTTTTGTTGGGATCAATGTGGCGCAGGCCAGAATGGACGATTTCATCCTTCACCCTGATGTTCAATTTCTGAAACCCGTGAGTTGGTGATGTCTCCACTTTGAATTCGGTATGGGCAAACCTTTGATCTGCATGGAGATGCGACATATACTTTTCGCAATCGGTTTTTAATCCGGAAATGGTGCCATTGATTCCCTCTTCGGCTATGATAATCCTGCCAAGCAGATTGTTTTCAATACAATATAAATGGTGTTGAACTCTGAAGGCCTCAGGGTCTACTATTTTGGTGTAGCAATAATAAAGTAAGATCAAATATTCGTTCATGGTCAATACTATGAGTCACAGATATATTGGTTTTATGGATACATTTTTTTTGTAATAAATGCCTGGCTTAGGCTATTCCGCAGGCATCAAACAGGGTCATTCTTTCAAATGACTTATGGGCTATTTGCCGCAATTG
>JAAUQL010000064.1 GCA_012033595.1 Cyclobacteriaceae bacterium
GAATCGCAGTCTCAGCATGTTGCAGCACAATATGCTGACCATATTAGCAGAAAGGGAATAGGGAACTGACCATTATAATTTACATGACCTGCCACATGATTTTATAAAATCTGCACTTTATGAAAATGTTGGGAAGAATGAAGTCTTTAACCGTGTACGGGATTTGATGAACCAATCAGAAAAGTTTGTTTTCGTGATTCCGGAATACAACGGGTCTTTTCCTGGTGTTTTAAAGGCTTTTTTAGACGGGCTCGACCGCAGCAAGGCCTTGATGGATAAGAAGTGTGCTCTGGTGGGCATATCATCAGGTGACCAGGGCGCCGGATTGGCCCTGAGCCACTTTACTGATATTTTGAATTATTGTGGCACCAATGTGCTTGCGTATAAGTTGCGCATACCCAAAATCGGCGATTTCGTGACTGAAGGCAAAATCACCAATGAAATATTGCTAAACAAAATACACAATCAGGCCAATAAGCTTATTGGTTTTTAGTCCACATTGTCGTGTAAAAACTTGTTGTTGCCGAGCAATTGATTGTCATCATTCAGATTGTACTTCGATATGTTTTTTTCTGAAGAATGCGGTACATCCTGCAGGTTGATGTTTCGCCTCATATATGCCGGCGTATCCCATTTCTCCCTGTAGTCTTCGTCACGGTCGTGGAGGTTGTGTTTTATGCCATTGAGCTTTTCTATCCTTTCTTTTGATTTTTGCAAAAGGGCATTTTTCTTTTGATCCAGACTGTTGTCAATCGTGGGCATAGACTGCTGATATTGTTTTTTTTGCTCCTGGTCTATTTTGTCGAGCACATCATCATCGAGCCCAACGGTATGCTTGCTATAGTCTGAATCGTTTTTTTGCGAAATATCCGGAAAATCGAAGGTGAACGAGCGCAGGTTATTGCCTTCGTTGGGATGCTTCACTTGTGCCTCTTTGCGTACCGGAGACATATTGGCCTCAAACAGGTCGATTTGGCCTTCATTCTTTTTTATGGGTTTGCTGGTTTCCAGGTCTCTAACCGTCTGTGTTTTTACGCGGATTTTTTCCGAATGATTGTCAAAACCTGTGGCAATTACGGTCACCCTGATGCTTTCGCCCAGATCGGGGTCTATACCATGGCCAAATATCACTTCAGCTTCTTCGCCAGCCATCTCTGAGATATAGTCTGTGATTTCTGTGAGCTCATCCATCTGCAGTTCTGCTTCTTCACCCGAAATAATGGAAAGCAATACCTTTTGAGCTCCAAGTATATCTTTTTCGTTTAGCAGTGGCGAGGCCAAGGCTTCTTCGGCTGCCCGTCGTGCCCTGTTTTCACCTTCGGTGGTCGAAGAGCCCATCACCGCAGATCCGCTACATTTCATTACGGTTTTTACATCTTCAAAGTCAACATTGACGTACCCGGGCACGGTAATGATCTCTGCTATGCCTTTGGCTGCGGTGGTCAATACATTATCGGCTTGTGCAAAGGCATTGCGGATGGCCAAATTTCCATAAATTTCCCTTAGTTTGTCATTGAGTATTACTAATACGGTATCGCAATTTTGTTTCAGCTCGTTGATGCCTGCCTCTGCCTGGTTCATTTTTTTGCGCCCTTCAAAGCCAAATGGTGCCGTTACGATGCCCACGGTGAGTACTCCAAGTTCACGAGCTACCTTAGCAATGACGGGTGCGGCGCCTGTGCCGGTGCCACCGCCCATGCCGGCAGTGATAAATACCATTTTGGTGTCGTCACTGAGCAGGTTTCTGATATCTTCTTTGCTTTCAAGCGCTGCATTCATGCCTTGCTCGGGGTTGGCTCCTGCACCGAGACCCTCGGTCAGGTGTATGCCTATTTGCAATTTGTTGGGTACAGGGCTGGTCATGAGCGCTTGCGAATCGGTATTGCAGATTACAAATTCCACATCTTTGATGCCCTGGCTGTACATATGGTTGACGGCATTGCTTCCTCCGCCACCTACCCCAATTACTTTTATGATCGACTTATGATGCTTGGGGATGTCGAATGTATATTTGTTATCAGTCATAACTTTAATATTAAGTTTCGGTAGTTTGGTTTTAATAGTCTTCTTTGTTATCGATATCATCGATCAACAGGCCTTTGGTCTTATCGATGATCCTTTGGAAAATATCTCCCTTTCGTTCCTTTTTTTCCCTTTTGTTGTGATTGATGGAAATTGATTTTTCCAGATACCTGTTTTCCCGGTCGTCGAGGGCGCGAAAGCCCGATAGCACCAGGCCTACTGCGGTGGCGTACATGGGGGTTTTTACGGCTTCGATCTTGCTCTTTCCAAGGTGCTCATTTGGATAGCCGATCCTGGCATCCATACCAATCATATATTCAAACAATTGTTTGATGCCCTGAAGTTGTGCACCACCTCCGGTAAGTACAATGCCCCCCGCCAGTTTGTTTTGGTAACCGGATAAAATGATTTGGGTGTGAACCAGTTCGATGATTTCCTCCATTCTGGCTTCGATAATGTGCGACAGGTTTCTTATGGAAATTTCTTTTGGTGCCCTGTTGCGCAGGCCAGGGATAGATACAATGTCATTGGGACTGGCTTCTTCCACTATGGCTTTGCCAAATTTTGTTTTCAGCAATTCGGCTTGGTGCTGCATCACCATACAGCCCTGCTTAATGTCTTGCGTAATGATGTTGCCCCCCAGCGGAATAACTGCCGTATGTCTAATGATATTTTCATGGAATATGGCGATATCTGTGGTGCCGCCACCGATATCTACCAGGCAAACTCCCGCTTCCTTTTCTTCATCGCTGAGTACCGATAGGCTGGAGGCCAGAGGTTCCAGTATCAGGTTTTCTATTTCCAGTCCGGCTCTGCGCACGCATTTATTTATGTTGTTGATGGCGTTGGTTTGGGCGGTGATTACATGAAAATCAGCTTCGAGTTTCACACCCGACATGCCCACCGGGTCTTTGATACCCTCTTCATAATCAACATAATAGTCTTGTGGCATTACATGAATGATCTCGCTACCCGGCGGAATCACTATTTTATACATATCGTTGGTGATGCGGTTGATATCCTCGATGGTGATCTCGTCATCGGACGAGTTGCGGGTAATGCTGCCATGGTGTATGGAGCTTTTGATGTGCTGACCAGCAATACCTACATTGGTTACCCTAATGTTGATGCCGGATTGTGCTTCTGCTTCTTCGATGGCTTTCTCTATAGCGAAAATGGTTTTGTCAATATTAGACACCATTCCACGGATTACCCCGTCCGAAACAGCTTTTCCCATTCCCAGTACTTCAAGTTTGCCATACTCATTTTTGCGTCCTACTATCACGCAAATTTTGGTGGTTCCTATGTCCAGGCCGACGACGATTTTATCTTTTTCCATAATTAGAAAGTTATTCGCAAACTATTTGATCTTTAAATTTTACACTCACTTTATCATAGCTGTTCCAACCTTTGGTCGGCAATATTTCTTTATAAAATATTTTCAGCCTTTTGAATTTTTCCTCAATGTCCTCAGGTTTACCAAAATCCACCACCTGCCTGCTCACCTGGGTGTACATTTTTATATTTCCTTTCTGATCTATGTTTAACTGGGCTATTTGAGCTTTCCAGAATTTATTGTTTTCAATGTATTTCAACAGTTCCATCACCTGGCTTCCCAATTCACTTTCCTGCAGGTTGTAGTGTTTGGCGTTGTCGGCAAAGGCGCCGTCTATCAGCACTACGCGTGCGGTGTACCTTCGCGAAAGCGGCAACACCTCGCCTCGGTTGGTAATGTACCTGTCGTTCATTTTGTGGCTCATCATACGGGCGATAGGCCTGCTTTGATTGATGGAAACCATCAGGTTGCCTTCGAGGTCTTTGTACACTTCGGCATTTTGGATAAATTTCGTTTTAGACAGTTCGTTTTCTATGTGTTTTAAATCCAAATTTTCGTAAGGCTCACCAATGATGCGGCTTTCACCTTCATTGGTTATGATGCTGATCACATCCTTTTCGTTGATAAAATAATTTTCGAACTGGTTGTCGATATCTACCACAATGGAAGTACATACCAGAGAGCCCGACTGTTTTTCGATAAAGCCGATGAGCGAAAACATCACTACGATTGCGGTGATGGTGACTGAGAGTTTCGATATGTTTTTTAACTTCAGTTTCATTATCTTTTTGTCAAGTATACTTTTGATGGCCGGTACAAATCGATCGATATCGCCTGCGCCGATACTGAGCACCACCTCTGCATTGGTCAGTGTAATTTGTTCGAGCAGTGCATCGTCTTTTACCAGGCTCCTGGCCGGGGTTTGCATGCTTTTGTATATCATCTCAGAGCTCACCCCTGCAATGGGCTGTTCTCTGGCCGGATAAATGTCCATTAAGATTACTTCATCGGCCAAATCAAGACTTTGCGCAAAACCCTCAGCGAAATCGCGCGTGCGCGAGTAGAGGTGGGGCTGAAAAACAGCCAGAATTTTCTTGTGAGGATACAGGCTCTTTACCGAGCTGATAAATGCCCTGATTTCCATAGGATGATGGGCATAGTCGTCGATATAAACGGTATTTTCTTTTTTTACCTGGTATTCAAAGCGTCGCTTCACTCCCTTAAAGGTGGCCATGGCCGATTTGATGCTTTCGGCCGGTACACCCAGCAGCAAGGCCACCGATATGGCAGCTACTGCATTTTCTACATTGTGATAGCCGGGTACAGGAAGTGATATTGACTGTATTTGGGCATGTTCGCCCACGAAATCAAAAACGAAATCTGTGCCTTCTATCCGAACATTAGCTGCTTTGTTCTGTCCTTTTTGTAAAGAATAGTTGTGGCTGGTCACGCTGGGATTTTCATTGACCAACCATGAAGACAGTATTTCATTTACAAATACATGACCGCGAGGTTTTGTTTTTTCGACAAACTGTTTGAAAGAAGACTTCATCTCTTCGTGTTCCCCATAAATATCGAGATGGTCGGGATCGGCCGAAGTGACCACAGCAATATCTGGCGAAAGTCGCAGGAAGGAGCGGTCATACTCGTCGGCTTCCAGCACGGCAATGGTTTTGGTCGATTGTACGCCTTCTATGATCAGATTGGTCTCATAACCTTGCAATATTCCTCCCATCAGCGCCATGCTCGATTTGCCCGCATGTTTGAGCAGATGGGCTATCATGGACGAAGTGGTGGTTTTGCCATGTGTGCCAGCAACAGCCACCGAATACAGGTCTTTGGTGATCAGTCCGAGCACTTCAGACCTTTTGAGGATGGTATGTCCTTGTTCCAAAAGGAAAAGGTGTTCTTTATGGTCTTTGGGAATGGCCGGGGTATAAACGACCAGCACATTTTCTTTGGCTTGCAATACTTCTGTAGGAATACGGGCTACGTCGTCATCAAAATGTATTTCTGCTCCTTCATCAATCAGTTTTTTTGTTAAGACCGTAGCTGTTTTGTCATAGCCATATACCTTTTTGCCCAGGAGCATAAACCAGCGTGCAAGGGCGCTCATGCCTATGCCTCCTATGCCCAAAAAATAGACGATATGTTTGTCTTCGATCTTCAACCTATTATGCTAATTATCTCCCTTACTATATTTTCGGCGGCATGCGGCTTACCAAGAGGTCTGATATTGTCTGAAAGTGCTTTTTTCAGGTTTTCATTAAATAAGACCTTAAGTGCCTCTGGCACCAGGTTGTGTTTTGCGTCTTTGTCTTTTACCAACAGCGCGGCTTTTTCTTCGACCAGCGCCATGGCATTTTTGGTTTGGTGATCTTCGGCTACATTGGGCGAAGGCACAAAAATGGCTGGTTTGGCGGCAAGGCAAATTTCTGAAATCGAAAGTGCCCCGGCTCTGGATATGATCACATCTGCCGCAGCATAGGCCAGATCCATTTCTTTAAGAAACTCAAAGTATTTTATGTTTTTGAGGTCAAAATTTTTCAGTCGCTCATCAAATTCTTTGTAGTAATAACTTCCAATTTGCCAGATAACCTGCACACCGGCAGCGATTAGGTCTTGCAGATGGTAGATCAGGCTTTCATTGATGGTGCGGGCGCCCAGGCTGCCGCCAAAGGCAAACAATACTTTCTTGCTGCTGTCAAGACCAAAAAATTTAAATGCCTGATCGCGTTTTTTGCCTACCTCTATGATGTCATTCCTGACGGGGTTTCCGGTGAGCACGATCTTTTCTTTCGGAAAATACCGATCCATATTTTCGTAGGCCACACATATTTTTTTGGCTTTTTCGGCCAATAGTTTGTTGGTGAGCCCTGCATAGGAATTTTGTTCTTGTAGCAGGGTAGGGATGCCTCTTTTGGCGGCTACCTTCAGGGTGGGTCCACTGGCATATCCGCCAACTCCTATTACCACATCGGGCTTGAAGTCGTGGATGATTTGCTTTGTTTTCATCATGCTGCTGATCAATTTGATAGGGAACATGAGATTTTTGAGGGTTAGTTTACGTTGTAGCCCGCTGATCCATAGCCCCTTGATTGGGTATCCGGCATCGGGCACTTTCTGCATTTCTATTTTTCCCAGGGCACCTACGAACATAAATTCGGTATCCGGAAACAGCTCCCGCATTTTGTTGGCAATGGCAATGGCCGGGTACACATGGCCTCCGGTTCCTCCGCCGCTAATTAAAACACGATATGGTTTTTGCTTTTCTATCACCTTTTTGTTTATGCTGCTTTTGCAACTTTTCTTAAATCATTTGCTTTCTTCATGCCATATTCTTCTGTCTCGCCACGACTCACACTAAGGATGATCCCAAGGGATATACCGGTGAAGATCAAGGAGGTACCACCCATACTGACCAAAGGCAAGGGCAACCCGGTAATGGGCAGCAGACCGACAGCCACACCAATATTGACCATGGCCTGCATGACCAAAGCCAGACTGAGCCCGGCGGAAAGCAATCCGCCAAATGCCCGCTCACTTTTGGTGGCCGTTACCAGCCCCCGGTAGAGCAGACCCAGATACAAAATGATAACCCCAACCGCCCCAACCACGCCATACTCTTCTACTATAATGGCAAAAATAAAATCTGAGTAAGAATGCGGTAGGAAATTGCGCCGCACGCTGTTGCCTGGCCCTTTGCCTAACATGCCTCCGGTAGCTATGGCGATATATGATTGTTTGGCCTGGAAGGGAATCTCACTACGGTCTAAATAATCTTTGATCCTGCTTACGGCAGTTTCCCTGCGCTGCCCGATCGAAAAGGCTATGGCTCCTGCCAGAATGCCCACTAATGCCAGCATGGCCAGGTATTTTACGGGTACGCGACCAATGAAAAGCATAATACCGCAGGTGACCAGAAGCAACAGGGCGGTAGAAAGGTTGGTCATGGCAATGAGGCCGCAAATGAGGCCGCACCATAATAAAATGGGCACGATAGATTCTTTGAAATCGTCAATGGTTTGTTGCCTGCGCGCCAGCAGGCTGGCCATCTGGGCAATCAGCGCCAGCTTGGCCAGGTCAGAAGGCTGAAAGGTCTTATTGATAACCGGAATGGTGATCCACCTGCTCGCTTCGTTGAGCGTGGTGCCAAACAACCACGAGAAAAGTAAAAGAGGCACGGAGATATAAAGTGCAAACCTCGATATTTTGGCATAGTATCGATAGTCGATCTGATGTGCCCCCCACATAAATGCAAGGCTCAAAATCACCAAAAATCCATGACGAATGAGGTAGTGCTCGGTATTGCCCCCCATATTTTTGTATGCCAGTGTACCTGTGGCACTATATACCACCAAAATGCTCACAATAGACAACAAAATGACGATGGCCCAGATTACAGGGTCGCCCTTCAGATTTCGATCTACCCAGTTTTTGATCATGTGCTTGCTTTTTGGTTAGATTCGACTTTGTTTTTAAGCGCATGGAAAGCCTCTTTGAAGCGGTCTCCACGGTCTTCGTAGTTTTTGAAGAGGTCGAAACTTGCGCACGCAGGCGATAGCAATACCACATCGCCGGGTTTGGCCTTCATAAATGCTATTTCTATGGCATTGAACACACTGTCTGTAGAAGCTACATCTTTTGCATAGCCTTTAAAATGCTTTTCAATTTTTGAATTGTCGATGCCCAGCGCCACTATTGTCTTCACTTTGTTCCTGACCAACTCGTCGATCTGGCTGTAGTCGTTGCCTTTGTCCGTGCCACCCATGATCAAGATCAGCGGTTTTTCAAAGCTGTCAAGCGCATACCATACTGCATCTACATTGGTGGCTTTGGAATCGTTGTAAAACTCAACCCCGCTTATGCTGCCTACATATTCGAGTCGGTGCGGGGCATTTACGAAATTCTGAAGTGCCGCACTGATGCCGGCCCACTCCAGACCAATGCTTCTTGCTGCTGCTATAGCGGCCATGGTGTTGATCATGTTGTGCTTGCCTTGCAAAGGCAAAATTTCGGCAGGGACGATGCTTGTTTCCCCTCCTTCCAAAAAGACCAGGTTTTTGAGTTGTGGATAGGCATCAGCATCTTCCGATTTTCCATGGAAATGGAGATTTTACGAGCCGGGGTTGTAGGTAGTTTGGCCACTGTATTTACCCGGGCATCGCTCTGATTGTAGATGAAAACATCCTGGTCGCGCATGTTTTGCGAAATCCTGAATTTGGACAGGAGGTATTTTTCGATATCGTTGTCGTAGCGATTGAGGTGGTCTGGAGTCACATTCAGCAATATCCCTACATTGAGCCGGGCCTGGTACATGCCATCGAGCTGAAAGCTGCTGAGTTCAATTACATAATAGTCCTTATCTGCCTGTGCGACCTGCATGGCGAGGCTGTGACCAATATTGCCGGCAAGGCCCACATTCAGCCCATTTTCTTTGAGCAGGTGGTAGGTGAGCAGGGTAGTGGTGGTCTTGCCATTGGTGCCGGTAATGCCGATCAACCGGGCACTAGTATATCGGAGCGCAAATTCTATTTCAGAGATTACAGCAATATTCTTTTCTTTTGCTTTTATGATAATCGGAGCAGTGTCTGGTATGCCCGGGCTTTTTACGATTTCTTTGGCCGATAGTATTTGGCTGGCATCATGTCCGCCTTCTTCAAAAGGGATTTCGTGTGCTTTGAGCGACAGCTTATATTTGGAAGGAATGAGTCCATTATCTGACACGAACACGGCAAAACCTTTGACTTTGGCCAAAACCGCTGCGCCTACTCCGCTCTCTCCTGCACCTAATATGACAATTCGCTCTTGCATATATATTTTTCTGCTATCTCAGTTTTAATGTTGCTAATGTGATGATGGCCAGTAGGATGCCTACTGTCCAAAATCGTGTGACGATCTTGGCCTCATGGAGGTTGAGTTTTTGATAATGGTGGTGAAGCGGTGACATGAGGAATATTCTGCGCCCTTCACCGTATTTTTTTCTGGTGTATTTGAAATATGACACCTGCATAATGACCGATAGGTTTTCGATAAGAAATATGCCACATAGTACAGGTATCAGCAGTTCTTTGCGTATGGTGAGGGCCAATACAGCTATGATGGCGCCGAGCGACAAACTGCCGGTATCGCCCATAAACACCTGGGCAGGGTAGGCATTGTACCACAGAAAGCCAATGCATGCTCCTACAAAGGCGGAGCAAAAGATTACCAACTCACCTGAGCCGGGAATGTACATGATGTTGAGGTACTCCGAAAAAATAACGTTGCCCGATACATATGCCAAAATGGCCAGCGTGAGGCCGATAATGGCCGAAGTCCCCGCCGCCAGGCCGTCAATACCATCTGTTATGTTGGCGCCGTTTGACACGAACATGATAATAAAAATAACGATGCCTACATAGATGGGCATGGTCAACCAATCGCCCAGCCCAAAAGTGAACAGACTATAGTCCATTTCATTGTTTTTCATAAATGGAATGGTGGTTTTGGTTGATTTCACATCCTGATATTGCAATTCGGCCATCTGTACACCGCTGTCCATTTTCTGGCCAGGTTCAAATTCTCTTACCATCACTTCGCTATGGTAGTAGAGGGTGAGGCCCACGATGAGCCCGAGACCTATTTGGCCTATTATTTTAAAGATGCCGCGAAGGCCTTGCTTGTTTTTTCTGAAAACCTTGATGTAATCATCCAAAAAACCAATGAGACCCATCCACAGGGTAGCGACCAAAATGAGGACTACGTAAATGTTGGCGATTTTTGAAAAGAACAAAGTAGGCAGAATAATGGCCAGAATAATGATGATGCCACCCATGGTTGGAGTGCCTTTTTTCTCCATCTGTCCCTCCAGGCCAAGATCGCGTATGCTTTCACCAACTTGTTTTTTTGTCAAAAAGCGAATTAAAGATTTGCCAAAAGTGATGGTGATGATCAGTGAAAGCAAGGCTGCCATGCCGGCACGGAACGAAATATACTGAAAAACACCGGCCCCCATCAGGTCGTAATGCTCTTTGAGATATGTGAATAAATAATAGAACATTAGCCTTTGCCTTTTTGATCGTTCGACATAAGTATATCCAGCTTCAGCAATGTTTCCTTATCGCTGAAGTGGTTTTTAATCCCTTTGATCTCCTGGTAGTCTTCATGGCCTTTGCCTGCTATCAGAATGATATCTTCGTCTTTGGCCAATGCCAACGCGGTCTTGATGGCTTCTTTTCTATCGACTATTGTTAAGGTTTTTCTATAGTCTGATGGCCTTACACCTCTTTTCATATCGTCTATGATCACTTCGGGGTCTTCGTCGCGGGGGTTGTCGGAGGTGAAAATTACTCTGTCGCTAAGCTTACAGGCGATTTCGGCCATCAACGGTCTTTTTTCCTTGTCGCGGTTGCCACCACAGCCGGTCACGGTGATCACCTGCTCGTTTCTGGTGCGGATACTTTCTATCGTTTTCAGCACATTGTCGAGGGCGTCAGGTGTATGCGCATAGTCTATTATGGCGATTACCTTGCTTTTCAGGGGTACCCTTTCGAATCGGCCAGGTACAGGTGGTAGCGACGACAGGGCAGTAAGCACCTCTTGTGGGTCTTCTTCCAAAAGCACCCCTACACCATATGCTGCCACCAGATTGTAAGCATTAAATTTCCCAATCAGGTTAAACCAAATTTTAAAATTGTCGATATCGAGTTCTAGTCCGGTAAGCGAATTGCTTATTACCCTGGCTTTGAAGTCGGCCATGGTTTGTATGCCGAAGGTTCTCTTTTCGGCTCTCGTGTTTTGCAGCATTATGCTTCCTCTTTTGTCGTCGATATTTACCAGGGCAAAAGCGCCCGGAGTCAGCGAGTCGAAGAGTTTCTTTTTGGCCTTGATGTATTCATCGAAGGTATGGTGATAGTCGAGGTGGTCGTGCGTGATGTTGCTGAACACGGCCACATCTATCGCCAACCCGGCAATCCGGTTTTGGTCGATGGCATGGCTGCTGGCTTCCATAAAACAATGGGTGCACCCGGCATCCACCATGCTGCGGAGCAATTGATTTATTTGCAAGGCATCGCCGGTAGTGTGGGTCGAAGGCAGCGACTCATCGTTTATTTTGTTGAGGATGGTGGACAGCAGGCCGGCGTTATAGCCCAATTTTCTGAATAGGTGAAAAAGCAAGGTGACGGTAGTCGTCTTGCCATTGGTGCCCGTTACTGCGATTAACTTTAGTTTCGATGATGGATTTTCGTAATAGTTGGAGGCGATTATACCCAAAGCCTTTGAGCTGCTTTCGGTCTGCACCACGGCCACACCTGGCTGGGCATCCATGGCATGCTCACACACTATGGCTACTGCACCCTGCGCTATTGCCTTTTGGATGAATTGATGTCCATCGACCTGTGTACCGGCTACGGCCACGAACACATCGCCTTTGGCCACCTTTCGCGAGTCGAAATGCACAGAAGCCACGGGGATATTCATATCTCCGGAGGTGGCCGTCAAAGACACTTTATACAATATGTCTTTTAATAATTTCATCCTAGCGTAAGGGTAATATTGCTTCCTTTCAATAATTTTTTGCCTGGATAAATGGATTGGGCCGTAATGCGCCCACTTCCCCGATGAGTCACCCGGAGTCCGTGGTTTTCCAAAAGAAAAATAGCATCCCGGAGAGTCATGCCCAATACATTGGGCACCACTTCCGGGGCTATTTCATCGGTCGTCCATAACACAGCATTGTCTTTGAGCCGGGCCACCACCCAATCTTCTTCAGATTCGGAGATATTGGGAATGTCCAGTTCTTCACATATCATTTCCAGGTCTTCTCTGTGGCCTGCTTTGATGACAGGAAAAATCCCGTCTGTCATTTTGTTTTCTACAATATAAGGTTGATGCATTTCCAGGTCGCGGGCGTAGATATTGTCTGCAATGGTCTTAAAGACGGGCGCAGCCACGTTTGAGCCATATTGTCTGAAACCTTTTGGATTGTCTATGACCACTATACAACTGTACTGTGGGTTGTCGGCAGGGAAATAGCCAACAAATGAAGTGTTGTACTGCCTGGTATAGCGACCGTTTACTATTTTTTGAGCCGTGCCCGTTTTGCCCGCGCTTTTATAGTAGCTGTTTTTTATGTTGTTGGCTGTACCATTTTCCACCACGCCTTTCAGCAGCGACTGCACTTCTCGAAGGGTTTTGGAAGAGCAAATTTTTCTTTTTATTTCCTGGCTTCTAAAAGTTTTAATTTCTTCATCGGCCTGGTTGACCGATTTTACTATTATAGGCCTGATCAGCCTGCCATCGTTGGCGATGGCATTGTAGAAGGCGAGCATTTGCAGCGGGGTCACCTCTACCTCATAGCCTATCGACATCCAGGGCAGGGTGATGCCGCTCCATGATTTGTCGGAAGGGTCTTTGATTTTGGGTATGCCTTCGCCAACCATCTGGAAGCCAAGTGGCTGAGAAAGCCCCATTGAGGCAATATAATCGATAAAACGCTGCGGATCGCTGCCAAACTGGCTATAAACCAATTTAGAAATGGCAATGTTGGAAGATACCTCAAAGGCCTCTCGTACAGATATGGTTCCATAGCCACCCGGTTTGTGGTCGCGCATGGTTTGATTGTAGAAATTGTAATCGCCGGTACCGGTTTCTATACTGTCGTTCAGTTTGAGTTTGGAATCTTCAAGCAGGGCGATCATGGAGGCCAGTTTGAAGGTGGAACCAGGGTCGGTCAAGCCTTGTACAGCATAATTGAATACTTCCCGGTACTCATTAGTTTGCTTGTTTTTGGTCAGGTTGGAAATGGCTTTGATCTCACCGCTTTTTACTTCCATCACTACTGCACATCCGTGATCGGCATCGTGGTCTTTGAGCGCATGCAGCAGAGCCGATTCGGTTACGTCCTGCAGATTTACATTGATGGTGGTATGGATGTCGAAGCCCTCTACCGGTCGTATTTCAGATTCATCATGCAATGGTCTCCATTTGCCACCGGCCATTTTTTGATACAAGGCTTTGCCGTCTATGCCAGCCAGATACTCATTGAAGCTATATTCCAGTCCGGCTCCATCGTAATTGTCGTTGACAAAGCCTACGGTACGGTAGCCCATGTAGGCAAAAGGCCGGTACCTGCGATCCAGTTTTTCGAAAATGGCTCCTCCCTTTAGGCGGCCTTCGCGGAATATCGGCCAATTGGCCATGGCCTTCTTTTCCTGGTATTTCACCAATCTTCTGTTCAGTACGATGTATTTGCGGCCTTCAAGGCGGGCGTCGTTAATTTTTCTTTTGTAGTATTCTTTGCTCCGGTCGCCGAAATGCCGCGACAGCTTGAGGGCGAGGGAGTCCAGCCCTTGCCGGTACACGTCGTGACTGGCAATAGTAGGATCGAGGGCCACACGGTACGATGGCAGCGAAGTGACCAGTAAGCTGCCGTTGTCGCTGTAGATATTGCCACGAGTAGCGGGCACCTTTCGGAACTGTAGATCGATTTCTTCAGCCAGTTTTACCCATTTTCGTCCATCGGCATGTTGCAGCAAAACCACCCGTGTTATGGCCGCTATTGCGAAAACCATAATGAGCAGAAATGCTATCCTTACCCGTAGTATGATGGACTTCCTAATATTCACTTTCGTCGATTATCAATTTGTTTGGTGGTGTATTGCTTTCCTTCAATCCTATTTTTTTTACCTTTCGTGCGACCTCAGATTGCTTGCTGGCAAACATATAGTCAGCCTTCAGCGAGGTGTAGTCTGCACGCAGTTCTTCTACCTCAGCCTGCATGTTGTCTATCTTTCTGATGGTCTTCTCTGCCCAGTGGTTGTTGCCGATATATATGATGCCAATCAAAGTAAAAAACAGCGTATGCGGCAGGTATTTTGCCGGCAGGCCATTTTCAAACAGCGCATCGATCTTTAGCTTGCTCCCGATCAGGGAAAACAAGCTCGACCCCGGTGCTTTGTTTTTATTTACTTTATAGGTATTTCCCGACATCGCTATATTTTTTCGGCAATCCTTAATTTTGCGCTTCTTGCGCGATTGTTTTCTAATATTTCCAGTTCACTGGCCACTATGGGCTTTCTGCTCACCGACTTCAATGGTTTCAACTCGTTGCCATAGACGTCTTTTTCTACTTCTCCATAAAATTTGCCCTTGGCAAAGAAGTTTTTGACCAGCCTGTCTTCAAGCGAATGATAAGAAATGACTACAAACCGGCCACCCGGATTGAGTATGTTGGTACATCTTTCCAGCATTTCCTTTAATACTTCCAGTTCGCTGTTCACCTCTATGCGCAGTGCCTGAAACACCTGGGCATAGTATTTATATTCCCTGCTTCGAGGGGCATAGGTATCTAAAATCTTCTTGAGGTCTTCGTTGGTTTTGATGGGCGCAGTAGCCCGGGCACGCACTATGGCCGTGGCCAGGGTTTTGGCGTTTTTTACCTCGCCGTACATGCCAAGTATCTTATGTAGATCTTCTTCGCTGTATTTGTTCACTACTTTTTTTGCACTCAGAACGGCCTCTTTATTCATGCGCATGTCCAGTTCACCTTCAAACCTGGTGGAGAAACCCCTTTCGGGTGTATCGATCTGGTGCGACGATACGCCCAGGTCGGCCAATATGCCATCTACTTTGGCAACACCATGCAGCTTGAGGAACTTGTCGGCATAGCGGAAGTTGTTTTTGATAAATTTGAAGGACTTGCTGGTGATTCGAGCAGCATTTTCTGCGGCATCTTCGTCCTGGTCGAAGGCATAGAGCTTTCCTTCTTTTAAGTATTCCAGAATGGCCATGGCATGGCCGCCTCCCCCAAAAGTAAGATCCAGGTAAGTGCCGTCAGCTTTGATCTGAAGCGCTTCAAGGCTTTCTTTCAATAGTACAGGTCTATGGTAGGTCATGACGGTGTTCATCACTCAGTTAGGTGCTTTTGCGCTAGTTTCGAAAATTCTTTATTGTCATTAATGATATACTCCTCATACACTGAGGCATTCCACAATTCCATGCGGTTGCCCATGCCCACCAGAATGATGTCTTTGTCGAGGCTGGCATATTTCGCCATCGTTTTTGGCACCAATATCCTTCCGGCATTGTCGAGCTCCACATCTGAGATGCGACGAAAGAAATTGCGCTGCAACTTCCGCGATTCTTCGCTGAATTCGTTCATTGAGCTGACCCGTGATACGATTTTTCTGTGCTCCACCTGGGTGTACAACACCAGGCATGGCTCCAACCCCAAACTCAATACGAGTTGGTTGCCAGTGACTTCAGGAAGTTTCGATTTTACCTTTGCAGGTAAGGTTAGCCTTCCTTTGGCGTCCATTTTACATTCGTATTCACCTGTGAAGAGCGACATCTGTTTATTAGATAATGCTTTACTACATGAACAAAGATATTACATAATTCAACAATATCAACCACTTTCACCCACTTTGTCACACATTTTTACATAATAATGAAAAAGCAAATGGTATTTTTTTCAAATGCTCAATTATTTGAATCGATGAGGTATTACTTTTAATGGAAATAGGCTGATTTTATTGGTTTTACTGATTGGAATGGAGGTGGGGCAAAGTGGAGGCTTTTTTATGAATCTTTGTGCATTGCGACTTTTAAATGGCTGATCGATGGAATTTTGAACGCTTTTCAGCCAAAACTTTTAATAGACGAAAAATTTACGCCCTTCGAATATATCTTTGCATATGATTAATAAAAACAAACTCAGTTTCACCCTTGCTATGCCCCTCTTGATGGCCATGGCGGCATATTTTACAGCATGCAACCCCAAGCCAGGCGGGGAAGAAATCAAAAATGCGGGCACGTTGAAAGAAGGAAGATGGCGTGGACTATTGCACACGCAAGGCAAAGAGCTTCCGTTTCTTTTTGATGTGGAGCAAAGTGGAGATGACTACCTCATCTATCTGATAAATGCGGCGGAGCGCATCCCGCTCGATGAGGCCACATTTACCGGAGATTCCCTGCATCTGCCTATGTATATTTTCGATGCCACCCTGCATGCCCGGCTCGATGGTAATCACTTGGAAGGACTATGGGTAAAAAACTATACGGATGACTACCGGGTGCCTTTCAGTGCCAGTCACGGCGATAGTGCCAGATTTACCCTTACTTCAGGCCTCCAGCCGGCCTCATTTGGCGGGAAATGGGAGGTGGATTTTATCAGCGAAAACAAAATCGAAAAGGCTTTAGGTGTTTTTGATCAGCAAGGGAGCTATCTGACCGGTACGTTTCTTACCTCCACCGGCGATTATCGATTTTTGGAAGGGGTAGTGAATGGTTCAAGTATGAAACTGAGCACTTTTGATGGCACGCATGCCTACCTGTTCGAAGGCGAAATGAATGAACAGGGTGAAATAGCCGGACAATTTTGGTCTGGCAAATCCTGGCACCAACGCTGGACTGCAAAGAAAAATGCCAACTTCGAACTTCCCGATCCTTACACCCTGACCACCGTGAAGGATAGAGACGAGGTATTTGAGATAAACTTTCCCGACAACAATGGTGAAATGGTGAGCCTTTCCGACGACAAATACAAAGGTAAAGTAGTGGTGGTGCAGATCATGGGTACCTGGCGCCCCAATTGTATGGATGAAACCAGGTTTTTGCCAATTGGAAAGGGCGTAACCAAAACAAAGAGCTAGCCTTTGTCGGTCTGGCTTTCGAAATGAAGGATGATCCTGAATATGCCAATGGCCGTATCGAAAAAATGAAGAATAAATTGGGTGTGGATTATGATATACTGTTGGCCGGTAGCACCAATGAACTATCCAAAGCCCGGGCATTGCCTATGCTCAACAGTATAAAATCTTATCCAACCACCATTTTTTTGGACAAAGCGCATAAGGTAAGAAAAATACACACTGGTTTTTCTGGCCCGGGCACAGGCCTGTATTACGATAAGTATGTGGAGGAATTTGAGCTCATCATTGAAAAACTTCTGGCAGAATAGGTAGCGGCCTTTCAGCGCAATTGTGGCAGGCAAGAAGCAGATTGACCCGCAACTATTTTTAGCTGTCACGGCGAGCCTGGTATTATCTCACCGCTTTGCCAATTAACCCAATGGCTTTGGCAGAAAGAGGCAATTGCATTGCTGCATGCACCCCTTTTTCCGACATTTTCACAATGGTCTTGCGCAATATAGTTACCAGTTTTTCCTCTTCATGTCCGCTGGAGAAATCATCGAAATAGTGCTGCAAAAACACCAGACAAACCACATCTTCCAGGGTTTGGGTTTCCGGGTTTTCTTTGAGGTGTTTCTTTAGAAGCAGGTCTTTTACTAGAGCAATAGTTTCAGGTTCATAGCCCGTTTTTTTCATAATGTCTGAAGCAATTTCGGCATGGTGGATTTTGAGCTGGCTCCGCCACTTTAAATAGCCCGATCTGTCCATTGGATAAGACGAGCGGGCGATTTCCCAGCGGCCAATATGCTGGCAACGGGCTGCCAATTGCAAATGCGCTGAAGCAGTTGGCTCAAAATCCAAGAGCTTCTTGGTCATGCGGTGTGCATATAGCAGCGAAGAAGGGATAGCCTCCCCATCTATCCAGTTCGTTTTTTGGGTCTTGAGCATTGTATGTATCAAACTGCCGGATGGTATCTTCAAACCTGGATTTTTCCATGGATTTTATTATGTTTTTAGTTGAAACGGCCTATAACTATAGATTTCAGTTGTTTTGGAAAAGCATGAATTTCTGTTTGACAAATCTCTTGTTTTTCCAAAAAGAAACTGTCGCTTTAAAAACCGTTTTGCATTCACCTTTTAGCTTTGAAATGTAAATAGTATTTAACGCATGATTCACAGACTATATAAATCCTGTCAATAAAGTTGATCAATGTAAAAATTCAATAACCCATATATCAAGCTACAAATCTGAAATAAACTCCAATACCGGAAAATTCTAAAACCAAGTGGGGTTTGAGCATTTGGTTTTTGGGTTTTGATCACTTTGTTATTGGGCGCTTGTCTGTAACTTGCGGACAGATTCTATTTATGCCGCAAGTTCCATCTCTTTCAGCTTTTGCGCAAGCTCCCTGGCATATTTGCTTTCTTCCACCACCTTACCGACCACAATGATCCCCGGGCCTTCAGTTCCTGATGCATGGAATTTGGACAAAATTTCCCCGGCGGTTCCGGTAATCAGCTTTTCGTTTGGACAAGTGGCATTTTGTACCACGGCCATGGGTTCGTCCGCACCCCTTGTCGATCGAATGAGCCCGGCAATTGTAGCTAGTTTTTTGGTGCCCATCAATATCACTATGGTCGCGGACGACTGAGCCGCAAATTTCAGGTCATGGGTAAGTTGCCCATCTGCCGATGTGGCCGTTACCACCCAAAAGCTACGACTCATACCACGGGTAGTAAGGGGAATGCCCACCGATGCCGGGCCGGAGATTGCACTTGTTATCCCGGGGATTACTTCTACTGCTATGCCTTCAGCCATGGCTGCGGTCAACTCTTCGAAGCCCCGTCCAAAAACAAAAGGATCCCCGCCCTTGAGTCGGATCACAAGGTGATCTTTGGCATATTTGCCAATCAGGCTGTTGATGCCATGTTGCGCCATGCTGTGCATCCCGGCACGCTTTCCTACAAATATTTTTTTGCAATGACCGGCTGCGTAGGCCAGTATTTGTTCAGATACCAGCGCATCGTACAAAATAACCTCTGCCTTTTCTATGGCTTTCAGCCCTTTAATGGTCAATAGCTCAGGATCTCCGGGACCCGCACCTACTAATATCAATCCTTTCTCCATGATTTTCATTTTTTTAATTACGTAAATATACGTATTAAATAAGTAAAAATACTTGGATATAATGTTTTAATACGTACATTTACATAAGTAAATTTCATAAAAACAATATAATCTGACTTATGAAAAAGATCATTGTGATTGGAAATGGTATGGTGGGGTATAAGTTCTGCGAAAAAATACGTAAAACTTTCGATGCATCCCGACTGTCGCTGACTGTGTATGGTGAGGAACCAAGACCCGCGTACGATCGGGTACACCTGAGTAATTATTTTTCCGGTGCTACCGCAGAAGATCTGCTACTGGCCCCACGGTCGTGGTACGAAGATAACGATATTAATTTGCTCACGGGCGAGCTTGTTACCGCCATAGACCGCGAAAACAGGCAAATATACACGCACAAAGGCAAAAGAGAAAGCTATGATTATCTGGTGCTGGCAACTGGATCCAGTGCATTTGTGCCCCCGATCAGGGGAGTGGAACGCCATGGGGTATTTGTGTATCGTACCATAGAAGACCTGAACCAAATTCTTACCTATGGCAAAAAAATAAAGAAAGCAGCGGTGCTTGGGGGTGGCCTTTTGGGCCTTGAAGCAGCCAAAGCCTTGCTGGATATGTCCCTTGAAACCTACGTAGTGGAGTTTGCAGATCGGCTGATGCCCCGCCAGCTCGACGATGCCGCCTCAGATATACTACGTATGAAACTCACCACTCTGGGGGTAAACATACTGCTGGGTAAAGCCACCAAAGAGATAAAAGGAAATGGCAAACTCGATGGGCTCGAATTTGCCGATGGCACTCACCTCGATGTGGAAATGCTGGTGATCTCTACCGGCATTCGACCCCGCGATGAGCTGGCCAAAGCAGCCAATCTGACCATACACGAACGAGGCGGCGTGCTTGTAAACGAACAGCTACAGACTTCTGACACACACATTTATGCCATTGGTGAAGTGGCATGCTACCAAAACATGATCTATGGCCTGGTGGCCCCCGGCAACGAAATGGCAGAGGTGGCTATTGATCAAATGATGGGTGCTAAAGAACGGATTTTTAAGGGATTTGACATGTCCACAAAACTTAAGCTGATTGGTGTGGATGTGGGCTGTTTTGGCGACCCTTTCGGCAGCAGCGATGCGGTAAAACCATTAGTTTATAAAAATGAAAACACGGGCATTTATCGCAGACTCAATGTGACTGCTGATGGCAAATACCTGACCGGTGGCATTCTCATAGGAGACGCCGATGACTACAACATTCTGCACCAAATGGTGCAAAACAAAATGAAATTGACTGTGGCGCCGGAGGCACTGCTGGTGAAAACCTCAGCAAAAGAGGAGGGAGGGGCTCCTGGTGTGGAGAGCCTACCGGATGAAGCAGTCATTTGCTCTTGCGAAAATGTGACCAAAGGACAGATTCAGGACATGGTTCGGGCAAATGAAAACTGCACCATCAACGATATCAAAGCGCAAACCGGAGCCTGTACCGGCTGTGGTGGCTGCACGCCCATGGTCAGCGATCTGATGAAAGCAAGCCTGAAATCAATGGGCAAGCTGGTGAAAAACAACCTTTGCGAGCATTTTGACTATAGCAGACAAGAACTGTACGACCTCATCAAGATCAATGATATCAGGTCTTTCAGCACATTGATCAAAACTAATGGAAAGGGGCATGGATGTGAGGTATGCAAGCCGGTGGTGGCGTCACTTTTTGCAAGCATCTACAACGAACCCGCTATCGTTCATGATACCATCCAGGATACCAACGACCGGTTTCTGGCCAATATACAGCGCGGAGGCACTTACTCTGTGGTACCTCGTATCCCAGGGGGCGAAATTACACCGGACAAGCTGCTGGCCATTGGCAGTGTGGCCAAAAAATATGGCCTTTATACCAAAATTACCGGCGGGCAGCGAATCGATTTGTTTGGCGCCCTGCTCCACCAGCTACCTGATATTTGGGAAGAATTGATAGAAGCCGGCTTTGAAAGCGGCCATGCGTACGCAAAGTCTCTGCGAACGGTCAAAAGCTGCGTAGGTTCCACCTGGTGCCGCTATGGCGTGCAAGATTCCGTTTCATTTGCCATCAGGGTGGAGGAGCGCTACAAAGGGCTGCGGTCACCACACAAACTAAAAGGCGGCGTGTCGGGCTGCATCCGCGAATGTGCTGAGGCCCAATCAAAAGATTTTGGCATTATTGCCACCGAAAAGGGATGGAACGTGTATGTCTGTGGCAATGGCGGATCGCGCCCTCAGCATGCCTGTCTGCTGGCCACCGATGTAGATGCTGAAACCTGCATCAGGTTGATCGACCGTTTTTTAATGTATTATATCAAAACGGCTGCACCACTTACCCGCACGGCTACCTGGCTCAATAAGTTGGATGGCGGCATAGAATACCTGAAGGAGGTAGTGGTTAAGGATTCGCTGGGCTTGGCCGATACCCTGGAGAAAGAAATGCAAGGCCTGCTCGAAAACTACGAGTGTGAATGGAAACGCGCCATCAGCGACCCCGACTTGCGAAGCAAATTTGCCCACTTTGTCAATAGCACTGAAGAAGATGCTTCATTAAGCTTTGTTGATTTAAGGGGGCAGAAAATGCCCGCGGCATGGGGGTAGTTGGGGGTTGATGGTTGTTGGTGGATAGTTGATAGTTGGAGAAAGCTATAAGCTATAAGCAGGACGAAAAAAGGTCACTATTCCCAACCTGAGGCTTGCGGCTTAAAGCTGCTGTCTAAATGAAAGTTAATTATAACACAAAAAAGCATGGTAGAAATATTGAATAGTTTGAAAAGCCATCAAGTGTTGGCGGAGGAGGTAAAAGTGTGGTACAAAGCAGCGCCTGTAGATCGTTTTCCTATAGATGGTGGCGCGTGTGTAAAATACAAAGATTTGCAAATCGCTGTATTCAATTTCGACTCAGGAAAAGAGTGGTATGCTTGCCAAAACCTTTGTCCGCACAAGATGCAAATGATCTTGTCGAGGGGTCTTACGGGATCTTGTGGCGAAGAGCCCAAAGTGGCATGCCCCTATCACAAGCGTACTTTTTCGCTCAAATCAGGCGAATGCCTCAATGCCGACGAAGAAAGAATACTTACTTTTCCCGTGAAGGTAGAGGCCAACCACGTTTATATTGGATTTTCCAGGTAAAAGAATAGGGATTCGTTTTTTCTTTGAATGCAGTACATGCCGGCCATTCAGGCATTTCTTTGGCCTGGTCATGCAGCACTTAGCCCTCAGTCATCGATCGCCTGTCCGACCAACTGCTTAAATTTCCACCCGCTTGGGTCGCCTGCCACGCCCTGAGTTTGTTTCATGATAATGCCAATCACCTGCTCCTGGGGATCGGCAAAATATTGTGTGTTGAAGTATCCGCCCCATTCAAAGGTGCCGGTACTTCCTTTGCCGCCAAGGCCCTGGCCATGTGGGGTAGTTACCCCAAAGGCAAGTCCATAGTAGCTGTCGGTACCACCATAAAACAAATCGCCTGTTTGGTTGGCCATGATGGCCTGCACCGTGGTACGGCTCAGCAGCCTGATGCCATTGTATTCACCTCCATTCAGGTACATTTGCAGAAAAACGGCATAATCTTTTGCAGTACTGGACAATCCTCCTCCTCCCGAAAAATATGTCCGTGCGCCTGTCACAGGATATTCAGGGTCGTAAAAAGTGGCTGGTAATTTCTCCCATTTTCCATTTGTTTTTCTTTGCACACTCACCAGGCGATCTGCTTTTGATTTGGGCAAATAAAACCAGGTGTCGTCCATGCCCAGGGGATTGAAAATCCTTTTTCTCAAAAACTCGTCGAAAGGCATACCAGATACTATTTCCACGAAATATCCCAATACATCTAATCCAAGGCTATAGGTATATTTTTCGCCGGGTGGGTGGTGCAGTGGCAATCTGGCAAGCTTTTTTACCATTTCATCCAGGCTAACGCTTTCGGTAGTAAAGGCCGAGATGATCCCGGCTTTTTGATGGATCATTTTCATGCGTTCGTCGCCGTCGATATCGCCATATCCGATGCCTGAGGTGTGCGTGAGCAGATGCCTGATGGTGATTTCCTTATTGGCAGCCACGGTGGTATAGCTGGTGTCGGCATAGTGAAATGATTTTAACACCTGAGGGTTTTTGAATTCAGGGATGTACTTGGAAATGGGGTCGTCCAGATGAAAACGACCCTCTTCCCACAGCATCATTACCGCGGTGGAGGTGATTGCCTTGGTTTGGGAAGCGATGCGAAAAATGGCATCTTTTTTTAGGGGTTCACCCACAGCATGGTCTGCATGTCCGTAGGCTTCGTGCAGCACGATTTTACCTTTGCGCGCCACCAAAACTACCATACCGGGAAGCAGGTCACTTTGCACAGCATCCTTGCACATGGTTTCAATCCGGCTGAGTCGCTCCGAAGACATGCCGACACTTTCGGGCGTGGCAGGGACAAGTGGCGCGGATTTTTGAATCGATTTGGTCTGGGCAGTGGCACTTATTGCCAGTGCGATTAAAAAGATGGTGATCAGGTGTTTCATGTTTTAGCGATTTGCGCCTCAAAGTAGGGATTTTATCTTATGCGACATATTGGATAGGGCGAAAAGATACTGGAAAACCGAAAAATAGAAGACGGAGGTGAGGCAATGGGGTTATCCACCATACAGAAGCGCCATAAGTGTTGATTAAAGTGCGTTTATCAAAAATGAGGAAAGGTGATGAAAAATGTCCAGAAAAATCATTCTTCAACACAATCTATTTACCATATTGAGGCAGACAAGCTTGCCGGTCGGCCAGACAAATGACATTTGGATGAAGCCAAAGCATAGACGCAGGCAAATTGGTGCTGATGCGCCTGTTGAAAAGTGCTCTGGTGATCTTGGCTTTTTGACTGCCACTGATCAGCAATATTATTTTTTTTGATTTCATAATGTCGACCATGCCAAGGGTGAAGCCATAAGTGGGTTTCTGCTCCATGCCTGCAATCATGTCGTGTTGCAGGGTGGAGGTTGCAAGTTTGGCTACGTGGCAGCCGGCTTTTAGCGACCTGGCCGGTTCATTGAGTGCCAAATGGCCGTTTCGGCCAAGGCCAAGTACACACAGGTCTATGGAGCCCTGCTCCTCGAGCAGATGCTGCATCCGGTCACATTCGGCATCCGGGTTTTGAGCCATGCTATTGAAAGAAAGATATCTGTCGGAGTCTATGTGCAGTGGCCCGATCACATGTTTTTGCAGGTAAGATTCACACATCATCGGATGGTCCATGGCCACATTGCCCCATTCATCCAGTTTAATGATTCTTAGCTGGTCAAAAAGTCCGGGGTCTGCGGTATATTCTCGGGTCAGCATGTGGTAGGTGCCGGTAGGCGACTGACCCGTTGCCAAACAAAGCAGGCTGTTTTTTTTCGTTAGAAGCTGACCCAGTATAATGTTGGTAGCCGCCAGACTGATATCTTCGGTATTTTCACAAAAAACAATCTGCATAGGCTATTTTTTAGCTTTAGATTTTTTTTCAAAGGTATCTGCACAATCAAGGAAGTGCCATCGTTCCGGGGCATTGCTTTGGTCAGAAATATAATTATCATTTGTGTTTTGTCTGAAACAATTGGGAATAAAGATTATAACTCCACCGCTATTTTTGTGGGACAGATAGAATTGGTATGCTCGAAGCAATGTTAATAGTGTATTTTTTACACTAAATTTGTTTTTTGAGATATCAGGATGGGGCATTAGGCTTTGAAAAGAGTATTTTTTATGAAAAATGGCAACATGAAATTCTTCTATTTTTTATTTATCGCACTTATGGGTTGGAGCGCCTGTGGATCCGAAACAGGAAATACGCCAAAACTGAGTGAAAATATCAGAATTAACCAGTTAGGATATTTTACTTCCGGCCCGAAAGTTTTTGTCGTCGCCGATTTGCAAGCGACTTCTTTTGAAGTACTGGATACTGCAAATAATGTGGTTTTTGAAGATCAGCTAGCACAAAAAGGAACCTGGGACAAGTCTGGTGAAGTTATAGCTATTGGGGATTTTAGCAAATTAACCCGGGAGGGCAACTTTGTCATCAGGCTCGAAACGGGCGAGGTTTCATATCCTTTCGCTATTGGAAATGATATATATAGTGAACTCAGTAAAGCAGCCGTCAAATCATATTATCTCCACAGGATATCGATGCCTATTGAGGAGCAATATGCTGGAATTTACCATCGCCCTGTCGGGCATAAAGACATCAAAATACCATTCCATCTGTCAACCGGAAAAATCAGCGGTTTCCTGGACACCCCGGGCGGTTGGTACGATGCCGGCGACTATGGCAAATACATCATCAATGCCGGTGTATCGGTAGGCATGATGCTCGCCATGCATGAGCAATATCCGGACGCCTATCCTGATGGCAGTCTTCATACTACTGAGAGTGGCAATGGTGTTTCTGACCTGCTGGATGAGTTGCGCTACGAGATAGAGTGGATGCTCACCATGCAAGACGATGATGGAGGCGTATTTGTGAAAGTGACCACGTTTGAGTTTGGTGGCATGGTGATGCCGGAGGTCGATACCGCACAACGCTATGTTATTGGCAAATCAACGGCGGCTGCGCTACATCTGGCAGCAGTAGGTGCTATGGCTGCACGAGCCTATGCCACATCTGACGATGCCTTTGCCCAAAAATGCCAGCAAGCCGCCATCAAAGCCTGGCAATGGGCGGTACAAAACCCCGAAGTGTATTATGACAAAAATCCGGATGATGTGAAAACAGGCGCCTACAACGACGTGATCCTGGACGAGGAATTTTTCTGGGCTGCTGCCGAACTGTACATCACCACCGAAGCGTCTGAGTATTTTGAAAACATACAATTGAAGCTTGGAGATATTGCGTTTAGGTTGGAAGAAAACTGGCGAAACTATGTGGATAATATAGGGTATTATTCATTGCTCGGACCGGCAAGCCCCCTGACCACTGAACAAAAAAAGCTGGTGGCCGATGGGCTTTTGCATCTGGCGCAACAACTTGCTGAGAAGCATCGGTCTATTCCCTATCAGATTCCTGTTGATCACTTTGTGTGGGGTTCCAACAGTGATGTGTTGGATGCAGCCATGATATTTGCCAATGCCTACGAAGTGAGCAAAGATCAAATGTATATGGATATGGCGGTGGAAAGCTTCGATTATATTATGGGCAAGAATGCAACAGCTTATTCATTCGTTACAGGGTTTGGAGAAAAATCACCGATGCACATTCATCATCGTCCTTCTGAGGCCGATGGCATAGTTGCTCCTTATCCCGGATTTGTAGTCGGCGGCCCTAATGTGCATATGCAGGATAAAGTCTTTGTCGAGTCCAATGGTCAATCATACCCTTCTGCTTTGCCGGCCAAAGCCTACATCGACGCCGTACCTTCCTTCGCATCCAACGAAGTGTGCATCAATTGGAATGCGCCTGCGGTTTATATGCTCGGTTTTTTTGATCATCACTTCCACTGAGTTACTGGCCTCAGACCGGCGTGATCTATGCTTTGCAAATTCAAAAGATATCTTCCATAGCCCTTTGGTTCGAACGGAGCTATCCCTTCATATGTGCACGATGGGTAGCTCAATCAGCGGATTGACGAAAAAATATCAACCGTTGCGCGCGATTTATTGAGGGTGTAGAAGTGCAGTCCGGGGGCACCATTGTCGAGCAATTCGCGACACTGTCCGATGGCAAAATCGACACCAATATCATAGGTTTTGTTCAGGTCGTCCTGATAGGGGTCTAGCGTATCTACCAGGTTGGCGGGGATTTTGGCACCACACATTTGCGTGAACTTTTTGATTTGCTTGAAATTGGTGATGGGCATAATTCCGGGCACAATCGGCACATCTATACCTGCTTTGCGTGCACGCTCCACGAAGTCGAAATAGTAGCTGTTGTCAAAAAACAGTTGCGTCACCACAAAGTCTGCCCCGCTTTCCACTTTGCGTTTCATGTGGGCAATGTCCGTTTCGAGCGACGATGATTCGGGATGAGCTTCAGGATACCCGGCAGCGGCTATGCAAAATCTGTCTTGTGCCGCTACAAACGATATAAGGTCGCTGGCAAAGTTGAAGTCGCTTTCTCCCGGATTTTGGCCAGCATCGTCCTGGGGTCGGTCACCGCGCAGCAATATCAGGTTTTCAATATGTATGCTTTTGAAATAGTCCATGTCCTGGGCTACTTTTTCTTTGGTGGCATTCACGCAAGTGTAGTGCGCCATGGTCACCAGGCCGATTTTGTTGTTGATGTAGTCGAGCAAATTAAAGGAAGCATCTTGTGTGGAACCTCCTGCGCCATAGGTCACCGAAATAAATGACGGCGAAAGTTTCATCAGCTGGCCGATGTTGATGCCCAGCTCCAGAATGGATGAGTAATTTTTTGGAGGGAAAAATTCGAACGAAAAGGTTTTTTCGCCACTGTACAGCAGGTCTTTGATTTTCACGGTTTAGTTTTTTTTGAAGCATGCAAATTAAGGCAAAAATATTGGATTGGGCTTAGAAGGGTCAGCTTAAAAAAGTAAAATTTTGTGATTGATTAATCTAAAGGAAATGAGGGATGACCCCAACAAAACATCGACGGTGCGATGGTAGCGGCATGGAAGCATTGTATTGTATCAATTTTTCTTTGCTTACTTTCTGTTCAGCATAACGTTAAATCCTGGTGCACAAGCCAGATACTGATCATTGGAGTTTGGCAGCAGACCCTGTTTAGTTTTCCAACAATATTTCAGCATCTTTTCGGTAGGTGCTGTACTGGGCAGCTTTCACGGATTTTTTCAGGTATTGTTGGCTTTGGTCTTTTTGTCCACTATTCGGTATATCCGGCCTAATCCCAGATATATCATGCCATCGTAGTGTGGCTCACGGATATGGTCTATGTCTCCGATTTTGTCTGCTTTCAAATAGTGAGCTGTAGCCAGTTCCGGGTTTTTAACGCTTTTTTCCAGATAGATGGCATAGAACACTTCGCCGACATAGCGGTAAAAAGCCGACTTATCCGTACGCAATTGGCTGATCATCGCAATCAGCCCGTCATATTGATCCATCCTTATTTTATTTTCTACAAAGTTGGCCACATACACCAGGTTTCTGGGGTATTTTTCGACCAACTGCCGGGCATAATAAATGGCTGTTTGCGGTTTGTTTTCGTAGCGCAAATTGATGTGAAAAAGATAGGTAAGGCATTCGGCTTTGGTAAAAATGGCCAGTTGAGCCCCTTTTTTCAGCATCCGCAGTCCTTCTTCCATGTCGCCGCTTCTAAAGAACCACAAGAAGGATTTGTAAAAGGGATTTTCTTGCGGGTATTTTTCCCGGTAGTAATTGTAGATACCGCTCGAAAAGTAAAACTCCGGGTTTTCGGCGGTATGTTCAAAACCTATTTTAATGTACTTGTACGCTAGTTTAGCTTCGCCCAATGCATTCAGATTCTGGCCATTTTCTGAATACAATTCGGCCAGAAAACCATGGCTGGCCAGTAAAAAAAAGGTCGCTTCGATATTGTCTTCATCTTCGGCCAGCATTGCCAGACTTTTGTCTATGGCCTTCAGCAGGTAGGTTTCAAATAGTTCAAACGACGGGTGCCCTTCTTTGATCGGCTGGTATTTCCAGTTGGTATAGAAAGCTTTGAGCAACAAAATCCCCGGATAGTCTGGCAGTTTGCGGTCGAGCTCGGCAATGATCGGATCTGCAGCGGCAAAATTGAGGTTGTAAATGCTGTCTATGGCTTGCTGCACCTGCCTTACCGCTCCTTTGTCTTCGAGGATTTTGTACTGGCCGCTTGCCGGAAGGGCAACCATAAACCAGAAGACCAGAGCAATCAAATATGGTTGGAAGTACGTTTTCAAATTATCATAATTGAAGCGGCGAAATTGGCAAAAAATATGGATTCGAACGGTATTGAAGTGGTTTTTTTGTTGAACCAGAACCGGATTCTTGTTAACTCAAGGTTCCTAAGCCGAGCAACGCGAAGGGTGAAAATGGCCAATTAGCGGCAAAAGGAAAGCTGCCAGGTCTATTTTTATGAACAAAAGCAGCTATCCCCAACCCTGACCGGCATATCACAGAAAATCCACCACGCCCTCCAGGGCCATTCCCCGCGATGCCTTTATCAGAATGGTACTCTCGTGGAATTTATTTTCCGTAAGGAATGCCATCAATTTTTCTTTGTCTTCGAAATAGTGGCCGCCATTCATGACCTCCCAGGCGTCTTTCATGTGCGCCCCGCAAAATATCGCTACATCTATTCTTAGCGAACGGATCAGTTTGCCAATGGCTTCATGTTCTGTCTGGGTATCATCGCCCAATTCGTACATATCACCTACAATGGCTACCTTATTTTTAGCCTTCATTTGTGCCAGGTTTTCCAGGGCTTTTTCCATGGAGGAGGGGTTGGCATTGTAGGCATCGAGAATGATGGTATTGCTACCTTGTGTAATGATTTGCGAGCGGTTGTTTTCCGGGGTGTAGCTGGCAACGGCCATGGCCGCTTTGTCTTCGGGTACGTCAAAAAATTTGCCCACACAAAGTGCTGTGGCAATATTGTCGAAATTGTAGCTGCCCATCAGTTGGGTTTGTACATGTTTTCCACTTTCAGTTTTTATCTTCACAAATGGGTCAGCCTCCAGCAAGGCACATGGACAATAGCTGCCATCGTTTGGATAAAACACCGGATTTGCAAAGCGCTTGCTCATGTTCATCAGTATAGTCTGGTTTTGGTTTATAAAAACCGTTCCCTGATTTTTGATGAGGTAATCATAGAGCTCACTTTTGGCGCGAACCACGCCTTCGAAACCACCAAAAAGTCCGGTATGCGCTTTACCAATATTGGTGATCAAGCCGTAGTCTGGCTGGCAAATAGATGAAAGATGGGCGATTTCGCCGATATGGTTGGCACCCATTTCTATAATGGCCATTTCATGGGCTGCTGTGACAGACAGCACGCTCAGCGGCACACCAATATGGTTGTTTAGGTTGCCTTTGGTGGCAAAAGTGTTGTAATGAGCAGCCAGCACCCCATGCATTAGTTCTTTGGTAGTGGTCTTGCCATTAGAACCTGTAATTCCGATGAAAGGGATGTGAAGCTGCTGTCTGTGGTATCGTGCCAATTCTTGCAGAGCACTCAGGCTGTCGCCGACCAGGATGGTTTTTCCGGGGATTTCGTATGCTCTTTCATCTATCACCACGGCTATGGCTCCTTGTTCCAGGGCTTTTTGAGCAAATGCATTTGCATTGAAATTGGGCCCCTTCAGTGCAAAAAAGAGCTTGCCCCCATCCATTGCCCTGCTATCTGTGCAAATGCCGGTGCTTGCCTTAAATTTTTTATAAATATGTGCTATCATAGATGCTTTCTGAAAATAGTTCGTTTTTTGTGATGAAAAATGAATCAATCCGTCAAGATATGTTGTTTCCATAAAAAATGATATTGACAAACTTTATTTTTTAAATGAATATGCCCCGACTCCTTACAGTTTTTGTCTTCGTTCTTGCCTTAGGATATTTCCAACATAGTGGTGCACAGCTTTTGCTGGAGCAACATTACGATCTGCCCATCGTGTTGCCGGGTAGTTCGCTAAGCCTGCCCTGGGGTGGAGGGCTCAATGCCAGCCAGTATGGCAAGGCCGATCTGGATGGCGATGGTGTAGAAGAATTGGTCTTGTACGACCGTAGCGCCAACGTGTATCAGGTGTTCGGGGTAGAAGCGGGGCAGTTGGTTCCGGCCAATCCCCTCGCGTCCTTACTCCCGGAATTATCGCCAGGCTGGGTGCTTTTTGCAGATTATAATGGTGACGGGCTCAAAGATATCTTCTCCAATGGCGACCGGGGTATTGTGGTCTTCAAAAATGTATCCGAAGCCGGCAATCATGCGACTTGGCAAAAAGTTGCCGATCCGTTGTTCACTATAGGGTTCAGTGGCAAAATAAACCTGATAGCCAATGCGGCAGATGTGCCTGCCATCAGCGATATCGACAACGATGGCGACCTGGATATTCTGGTGTATAACTTTGCTATCGGCGGCTATATCCGCTACAACAAAAACCTCAGCAAAGAAAATTATGGCCATACCGACTCGCTCGAATACGAGATCGATACGCGCACCTGGGGCGAGTTTCAGGAGTGCGACTGCAATCTGTTTGCTTTTGGAGCGCAAACCTGTGAGGATCTGGCCAATGGTCGGGTAATGCACCCTGGCGGCAAGGCGCTATTGGCCTTCGATAGCGATGGCGATGGCGACAAAGACCTGTTGGTAGGTCATGAGCAATGTATCGAACTGTACTTTTATGAAAATATGGGCGATACCGATAGTGCCTATATGACCGGGTATTCCAATGCTTTTCCCGAAGAAAGCAGTCCGGCAAATTTTCACATCTTTCCGGCCGGCTATCTCGAAGATCTCGATTTCGACGGATTGAAGGATCTGGTAGTGACCCCGAGTTTCGAAGAAAATTATGAGTTTAAAATAGATTTTGCTCATTCCAATTGGTTTTATAAGAATACCGGCACCAATGATGTTCCTGATTTCAGGTTTCAAAAGGACAATATTTTGCAGGATCAAATGCTCGATTTTGGAGAAAATGCCGTGCCGATAGCTGCCGACATCAATGCCGATAGCAACATCGATCTGTTGGTGGCTGCCAATGGGCATTGGAATGGGGAGCAATACTCCGGATATGTGCTGCTGCTAGAAAACACAGGCTCCGCTATGGCGCCAGGTTTTGTCGTGAAAGACCACGACTATCTCGACCTTTCGTCACTGGAGTTGATCAATCCCACCATCAATCTGGCCGACATCGATGGCAACGGCACCCCTGATTTGGTGTATTCTGGCATGGAATTACAAAATTTCAAACCTGTCTCCTGGATTTTGAGCAACCAGGCTGCTCTGGGTCAATCCATGGATTTTGATGTGGCGGGCAAAACAAAGCTTTTGTTGCCCGGCTCAGTGGTAGCCGGCGATGTGCCTGTTTTTTCGATATCGATGAAGACGGACGGGTCGATATGCTCGTAGGCAAAGGAAGTGGTGCCCTGGAGTACTTCAGCAATGTAGGCAATGGAAATTTTGAACTGACCTCAGGGGCATATTTGGGCATCGATCGCGATTTTTCTGGCTTGAGAAGAAATCTGGTGCCTTCGGTTGGCGATATTGATGGTGACGGTCTGCCCGATCTGATCACTACCGACAGCCGCGGAATGGGAAGTGTCTATTTTGCTTTTCAAGCGCAAAGCAGCGAAAACCCGGTAGCTGTAGAAATAGCCTGTCAAAACCAGCCCACTGGTCAGGTATTACCTATAGCCTTCGATTCGAAAACATGGATTGCGCCGGCCGATATTTTTGGGCTGGGTTCGGCTAGCCTGGTGGTCGGTGGGATCCGCGGAGGCTTGCAAATATTCAAAAATCCCAGCGGGGGTATATCTGACGGAGATGGCGACCTGCCGGAGGTAAGTGTCTACCCCAATCCGGCGGGCCAGGGGATAGTGCATTTCAAAAGCAATATGGACGTTACCGTAAAGCTGGTTTCACTGCTGGGGCAACAAATCAGCGCACCCTTCGAAGTAAAAAAATACGTGGTAGAGCAACTCGACATCGGACTACTTGGCAATGGCATGTACGTTTTGCAAATACAAAATGCCAGAGGTGCTACCTCATCCAAACTTTTCATGGTTTTGCAATAGCATTAGATGACATAGATCAGTCTTTTGCGAAATACCAAATGGCCTCCCTTACATTTAAAAATATATTTCTTTACTTTTGCGCTGTTTTTTAGAAGGGGCAAAAATCATGTCGTCGCCTGTGTGAACAGCGCTAAATGCAACAAGCCAATAGATATTTTTATCATCAACGATCGGAAAACTAGTTAAACTTTAATCTTTATAAGAATGAAAAATGCAGTAGCAATTTTGTGCGGCGGCGGACCAGCCCCGGGAATGAATACGGTGGTAGGCAGCGTAGCCAAAATATTCCTTAGAAACGGATGGCGCGTCATTGGCTTACATGGAGGATATTCCGGATTGTTTTCTAAAGAAGCCAGGACTGTGGACATCGACTTCCTCTATGCCGATGATATCTTCAACAGGGGTGGCTCGGCTCTGAAAATGAGCAGGTTCAAACCCAAAGATTCCGATTTCGACAGCAACTTCAACCTCGACCTGTTCAAAGACAACAACATCAGGCTGTTGGTAACGGTCGGCGGAGACGATACCGCTTCTACTGCAAACAGGATCGCAAAATTTATTGCTGACAAAGGATATGACCTCAAAAATATCCATGTGCCAAAAACCATCGACAATGACCTTCCCTTGCCAGATAATACACCGACATTCGGATATCAAAGTGCCAAGGAAGCAGGTGTGGCCATTTGCAATACGGTGTACGAAGATGCCAGGACGAGCGAAAACTGGTTTATCGTATCGGCCATGGGACGGTCTGCAGGCCACCTGGCAGCCGGTATTGGTGGAGCTTGCCACTATCCTATGCTGGTGATTCCGGAGATGTTTCACAAGACCACCATCACCATAGAAAAAATCGTGAATCTGGTGATTTCCGCTATGTTGAAACGTAAAATCATGGGCGTGCCCTATGGAGCGGCCATTGTGTCAGAAGGTGTTTTTCATGCTTTGAGCGAAGACGAAATCAAAAACTCCGGCATCGTATTCTCATACGATGACCACGGACACCCCGAATTGGGCAAGGTTTCTAAAGCACATATTTTTAATGAAATGATAGAAGCCAAGCTCAAAACCTTGAAAATCGGTGTTAAAAGCCGACCGGTAGAAGTGGGTTATGAGGTGCGATGCGTGAGGCCGATCGGCTACGATTTGGTGTATTGCTCATTGCTCGGTATTGGTGTATATGATTTGTACAGCCGTGGCGAAAGCGGATGTATGGTATTTGTGGGTGCTTCGGGAGAGGCCAAGCCGCTTTATCTCAAAGATCTGCAAGGTGCCGATGGTAAAATACCACCAAGATTGGTGGATATCGAGGGATATGGCGCCACTACCCTCATCAAAAACAACCTGCAGTTTATCGAGCCTGCCGACTATGAGGCGGCCAAAAAATTTGTAGCAAATCCTGAGGAGTTTGATTTTTACAAAATCCTCAACTGGTAATTTTAGTCTATCCAGAATAAAAAAAATGCGCATCTGGCTGGTGCGCATTTTTTTTGTGTTTTTAGTTGACTATCGCTATCGGAAACCTGCACCGTCGCCGCACTTTTATGACCCATATATCGGTAGCACAGCTACTGACACCAGGCGACGATCTGTTTGGGCTTTATGGTTCATTTTTGTTTAAAAATAGCTTTGCAATTGAAGGCCGAAATTTTAGTTTAGTCGATGGGTTCATTTTTTGCTTCCGTTGAAAAAAATCTATCATTTTATTAAAGACCAGCTAAGCGTGTCGTACCGGGAAGCCAGAGGCTTTGCTGCTTTGCTTGTGCTTTCGTTCGCAGCCCTCATCGTGATATTGTTTCCCGAACTGATGTTACAGTATGACCATGTGCCTGCCCTTGAGACGGCCAGTCAGTTGGACAGCCTGGCAAATATGCTCAGCAAGCCGGATTATGAAAAGATGGAGCCAGTGTATTTTTCTTTCGATCCAAACACTTTATCGATCGATAGCCTGCTCATGCTCGGCCTGCCACAAAAGGTGGCCGAACGGCTGCACAACTACCTGGCAAGCGGGGGAAAGTTTGTGGTCAAAGAGGATGTCAGAAAAATCTATGGGCTCAGCGAAGAGTTGTTTTTGAAGCTGGAGCCATATATCGTAATTCCCCGGCAAAATAAACCAGCCAGCCATTTAGATATCAATCAGGCCAGCGCCGGGGCTTTGGTGGCGTCGATGGGAATAGACGAACAACTGGCCGGGCGTATCGTCAATTATAGAAATGCGCTAGGCGGATTTGTGCGGTCAGACCAGTTGGAAGAAGTGTACGATATGCCGGAAACCGCCCTCAAACTGATAAAAACAAAGACTTTTATTGCCAGGGGCTTTAAGCCCAGGCGGCTAAGGATAAATTTTGCAGACGCAGATTCGCTCAGTCGTCATCCTTACATTTCGGCGCAACTGGCCGAGGATATCGTCCGGTTCAGGAAGATAAATGGTACAATAATTTCCCAAACAGTACTTGCCGGTTTTAAATCAGTTGATATGAGTAATTTTGAAAAATTGATTTTCTATCTTGACTTCCAATAATCCAACTGGTGAATGAAGCAAATCCTTCAATCCTATCTCAGAAGACTTACCAACCTCTCGGCCAATAACAAATCGTTGCAATTGCTGAAGCTGATTTCTGATCAGTTTATCGATGTTCACCAATTCAATTATTTGCTTAAAAAGCCCTCATTCGACATTATTGACGGACTAATTACGAAGCGACCTCGCATTGCAGTGTGCAGCCTGGCCGATAGCCGCGACGAAGACAATAATGTGATGAGCCGCCAGCTAGCCAGGCTGGCTCGCGTAGAAAAGTACATTTTCGAAGAGCGCGGTTCCAAAGATTTATATGTTGGCTGGCCTTTTGTTAGCGGCAAATTTTCTGATGGCACACTCGTTAGATGTCCGCTTATTTTTTTTCCTGTGGAGTTAAGTTTGCAAGGCAACGAATGGTCTCTGAACCTGCGCAAGGATGTCAGTATCACCTTCAACAAGTCTTTTTTTGCTCGCTTATGCGTATTATAATCAGGTGAAAGTACCGGAGGAACTTATTGAGCAAAGCCTGGACGATATCGAGCGCG
>JAAUQL010000065.1 GCA_012033595.1 Cyclobacteriaceae bacterium
AAAATCGTCCGATGTATTTTGTGCGTAAGGCCTATGTCGATTGAATTTAAGTCCTTTTTTTGACCTTATTTGTGTTGTTTGGCAACCAAATAGCTGATCCTGCCAAGCGTGCGCATCTCGCGAATATGTGCATGAAGCATATTTATTAAAAAATGCCAGGATAAAAAGCGATTTCGTTTGCGCTATAAGTTGTTCCGGATATTTATTCTGGAAAATTGTGCAATATCCCCTCATTTACATAGTACTTCAGTCAGTTTTGTTGATCTATAAGTAATTGACTTTTGTCAATGAATGAACACCCGGTTCTTACATAAACTCATTTTAAAAATTTAAACCCAAATGAAAAAACCAATCCTAATACCCCTTGTGGTGCTGCTAATGTCCGTCTATCATTTTGGCATGAGTCAGCCGCTGAAACTCAATGATCAGGAATATTTCGAGACCCGGGGCGTGAATGTCCTCGTGTATAGCAACCTGTTTACCGGTGGATTCAATGATGAGAAAACCGCCGGAATAGAATTGATTCACCATGGGGTAAGGACAGCGCAAGGTGGTGCCGTGCGGCTTTCCAATACGCCCGAGCAGTGGGATCTTGTGCCGGATATTCCAAGTCGGACTGTGGACAAGGCAACCAATACCATTGAATCCGTTTTGAAATACGATGATTACAACTTATCGACGAAGGTGGTAGTCACGGCTAAGGGTCAAGGTGTAGAAATATCCGTTTACCTGGATCAACCACTTCCCGCCGCACTCGAAGGCAGTGCCGGCTTCAACCTGGAGTTTCTGCCCTCACAATATTGGGCAAAAACCTATATCGTGGACGGGCGCATCAGCCGCTTTCCGCGCTACGTGGTAGGGGAAACCCAATTAAAGCCCAACACCGAAAAACCCAGGCAATTCAAAGGCTTTGTCACTTCAGATGACCGTGGCACCGGCAAATACATCGTTCCGCTTCCACTCGAAACCGGGCGCTCTTTTCTGTTTGCCCCCGAGGCACCCGAACGGACGGTGAAGATATCCTCTGCAGATGCTGATATTATGCTTTTCGATGGCCGCATCCTGGCACAAAACGGCTGGTTTGTGGTTCGCAGTTTGCTTCCAGCAGGAAAAACGGGTCGGGTATTGACCTGGACTGTGGAGCCAAATGCCATCGAGGGCTGGGTAAGAGAACCAAATATCGGATTTTCCCAGGTGGGCTACCTTCCTTCTCAGCAAAAAACGGCAGTGATAGAACTCGACAAAAACGATAAAGTACTGCAAAATGCCGCGCTATTTAAAATTGGTGAAAATGGCAAAGCAGCCCAGGTATTCAGCGGTGATATCACGCCCTGGGGCGATTATTATAAATATCACTATGTGAAATTTGATTTTTCTTCTGTCAAAACCCCAGGCATATACTACATTCAGTATGGTAGTGTCAAAACAAATAACTTTTTGATTGAAAAAAGTGTGTACGATAAAATCACCGATGCCACCAGCGACATCTGGATTCCTATTCACATGAACCATATGTATGTAAACGAGGCATACCGGGTTTGGCATGGTGAGCCATTTAAGGAAGGCTACCTCCAGGCTCCGCCAAATAGCGATCATTTTGACCTGCATGCACAAGGGCCGACTACCGATACCAGGTATCAAGCGCTGGAATTGATTCCTGGGCTAAATGTAGGCGGCTTTTTTGACGCTGGCGATTTTGATATCGAGACAGGATCGAACATAGGGGTGGTGCAGAACTTTGTACAGGCATGGGAGTATTTCAAACCCATGCGCGATCAGACCTTTGTAGATCACCAGCAGCGCTATGTCGATCTGCACCGTCCGGATGGCACACCAGACATATTGCAGTTTATTGAGCATGGCACCATGAATCTGGTCGCTCAGGCAGAAATAATTGGCCATATGGCTCAAACGCTCTCCAATGCTGTACTCGACAATTACCATCACCTCGGCGATGCCGCTTCCATTACCGATGGCCTACCATACAATCCCGCCCTTGGGCCATATGAAATTGCTCCTGATGGCAGGTCGAGCGGGGTCAAAGATGATATGTGGGCCTTTACAAGCCGAAATCCCAACCTCGACCTACGCGCGGCGACCATGTTTGCCGCAGCAAGCCGGGCGTTGAAAGGCTATAACGACGACCTGTCGCAAAGGGCATTGGAGCAATCGAAAAGGCTGCTGAATGAAGCCACGGAGTTGCTTGCCAAAGCTCCTCAGGAAGACGGGCGATGGGGAGCCTCAGCCAATGTCGCCACCAACCTTCAGCTATACATTTCTACCGGAGAGCAGGAATATAAAGAACATTTCCTCGAACTGCTATGGCCTGCACTCGATCGCAACGTGAGTTTTGTTATATTAACGGCTTTGCATGCCATTCCGCACATGGAGCAAGGATATAAGGAAAAACTCCGACCATATGTGGTCAAGTACAGGGAATATGTAGAAGGCCTTGAAAAAGACAATCCATATGGGGTGCCGATCCGCCTGGGCAATTGGGCGGGCAGTGGCGACGTGGTTAGCTTTGGCACCACCATTTGTTTTGCCAACAAACACTTTCCGGATATCATCGAGGCCGATCATGTCTTCAAGTCCACCAACTGGCTTTTTGGCTGCCATCCTTACCACAATTATTCTCTGGTGGCTACAGTAGGTGCAGCCCGCCCCAAAGAGGTGTTTTATGGCAACAACAGAGCTGATTTTTCTTTTATTCCGGGCAATGTGGCGCCTGGCATACTATTCAGAAAACCCGACCACTTCGAAAACTATGACGATTGGCCATTTTTGTGGGGACAAAATGAAGGAACCATTGGTGGCAATACCAGCTATTTGATTTTTGGATCGGCGTTTAAGGATTTGGTAAAGTAAGACCGAATTCCGGGGTATGATCGAATTTGATGCCGTCAGGCCTGCTATCACTCATGGCAGGTTTGACGGCATTTAAGTGTGGGAAATTAGCGGTATGGGAAGGCAGTATTTACATCTGCACAAAGAAATCAGGCCATCTCCTGGTATATGGCAGAAAGCCTCATAAGCAAACATTATTTGATCTGGCAATAGCAAATGCTATGCTTCATGGGTAATTTCGTGCGAAAATTTTTTTATGCGATTGTCCAATTCCATTTTGTTTCTTGTCCCTGCCCTCATTTGGGGTTCTACCTGGTATGTGATCAAATTCCAGATTGGTGATACAGATGCTTTGTTTTCAGTAGGGTACCGTTTTATATTGGCCGGGGCTATCCTGGTGCTTTATAGCTTACTGAAAGGCCTGCCAATGAGATTCCCTGTAAAGAACCACCTGTTCATTGCCTTGCAGGGGGCATGTCTTTTTGGGTTCAACTATTGGCTAATATATATGTCGGAGGCGCAGCTAACCAGTGGACTGGTTGCGGTCATCTTTGTGTGGCTCATTTTTATGAATGTAATCTTAAGTGCCGTATTCCTAAAATCGCCCGTCAGAGTGAATGTAGTCTTTGGCGGATTGGTTGGTGTGGTGGGCATTGGCCTGCTGTTCAAGGATGAATTGCGGATGTTTGATTTTTCTGATCGCAATTTTGTGGCTTTTCTTTTGGCTTTAGGCTCTACTACCCTGGCTTCATGTGGCAATATTTTATCGGCATACAATCAAAAACAAAAAATGCCGGTCATCCAGACCAATGCTTACGGAATGCTGTACGGCGCTGTGTTTGTGTTGGCAGTGGCGATTTTTACCGGAGGCAAGCCTGGCTTCAATCTTCATTTTTCTTACCTCATTTCCTTGCTCTATCTATCCGTGTTTGGTTCGGTGATCGCCTTTACTGCCTATCTCAATTTATTGGGTAAAATCGGCCCTGACCGCGCAGGGTACATTTCACTGGTCACACCGGTAATCGCGCTGTTGATATCCACTATCTTCGAAAATTACCAGTGGACAGCCACTGGTTTTTTTGGCCTGATGTTGATACTCATCGGGATACTACTAGCTTTGCAACCAAAAACATGGGCAAGAACAGCAAGAAGTCTGAATTGAATAAAAAGGAAATTTACCTTACCGCCCTGGCCTATGCATCTGTAGCCCTGGTGGTAGTGTTTATGATTTTTATATACGTACCGGACCCCATCCTGTATGCCCGGCGTGGACCTATGAAGTGGTTGGCTTTTCTTCTCATTTTTGGCGCCTTGCCCTATGCGATCTTCAAAGCCCTGAATATTTTTTATCCTAAGCATAGCTTTTTGCTGGCAGTGGGCATGCTCTTGTTTGTAGGTCCTTTGTTTGGAGTACAGCTCACCCGCTTTGATCGCCTGGCTCTGGAGCGCGATGGCCAGATTGCAGCGGGAGCTATAAGTAAAAAATTCCAGTTTAAACCCAGCAACCGCGATCCTGAATGGATGGTTCAGGCTACTTTTGAAGTCAATGGTCGGTCTTACGTCACCTTTCCTCAAAAGGTGGAGGAGGATCAGTATGTCGAAGGTATGGAGGTGGAGGTAGTATATTCCCATAGAAATCCTGACATCAATATGCTGATGGACATGTTGCACTAGTCCGGTGAATAATTGAATTTCTGCGTCAGCCATTTTTTTTGAACACACCTTTCGGGAAAAAATGGGCGAAAAGGTATTGCTTAGCACGTATGTAAATCAACCTTTCTTCATTTTTATGGCAGAAAGGATTGCCTAAATTTACTTATTCCAACATAAAACCTGACAAAAATGAAACAGAGACGACTCATTTTAATGCGTTTTGTGGGTGCCTTCTACATGGTATTCCTGGCTTACACTACATTGGTGGCTCAGCAAGCCAGAACGCAGGAAGAAATCGACAAAAAAGCCAGCGCCTTTCTCGATGACCGCAAAGAAGAATGGCGGTATTGGAACGTGCCATATGAAGATGGCAAAGTATTGTATGACCTTATCATAAAAAACAAATACCAATCGGCCTTGGAAATTGGCACTTCGACTGGGCATTCTACCATATGGATGGCCTGGGCCATGAGCAAAACCGGCGGCAAAGTAATAAGTATAGAAGTAGATGAAGGTCGACACAAAACCGCCGTTGAAAACATTAAAAAAGCTGGATTAGCGGATTACGTGGATGCACACCTGGCAGATGCGCATGTGTTGGTAAAAGAACTGCCGGGGCCATTTGATTTTGTGTTTTCCGATGCCGACAAGGGCTGGTACACGCAGTATTTCAAGGATGTGGAGCCCAAATTGAAAGTGGGTGGTTGTTACACGGCACACAATGTCAGCAATACCACCGGAGGTGCCGATGAGTTTCTGAAATATATTCAGAAATTGCCCAATTACAGTACTACGGTTAATGCCGCCAGCAGTTCCGGTATTTCCATCAGTTACAAAAAGGCCGAATAGCAAAGCATTGGCTGCGCAGCAATCCGGTTTTCTCGATCGCAGGCTGGGTCTTTTTGCCAGCACCAACATAGTGATTGCCAACATGGTTGGGGCGGGTATCTTCACCACTTCCGGCCTTCTGATGGCCGATCTGCACAGCCCTATGCTCATGCTGGCACTTTGGCTGGCAGGTGGCCTGGTTGCATTGGCGGGAGCCTTGTGCTATGGCGAAATCGGTGCTGCCATACCCCGGGCAGGTGGTGAATATGCGATGTTGTCGGAAATGTATCATCCCCGTTTGGGTTTTCTCAGTGGTTGGGTTTCATTCATGGTTGGCTTTTCTGCTCCTATTGCGGCTTCGTCCATCGGGTTTAGTGAATATCTCTACCGTGCGGTTCCATTTTTATTCCACAATCCATGGATAGCGCTAGATGAAACCAAAAAAGCTTATGCCATTTTCATCATCCTTGTTTTTACTGTTGTACACCTGAATGGGGTAAAATTTGGAGCCAGAGTACAAATTATCTCACCCTCCTTAAAGTGGCGTTGGTGGCCGGGCTCATTGTATTTGGCTTTGGTTTGGGATCGGGTGATTTTGCACATTTGCAATGGAAAGGGGCTGCGCCGCTATCGGAACTAAGCTGGAAGAGCATTGGCTTGTCGCTGATGTGGATCATGTTTGCCTATAGCGGTTGGAACGCCTCGGTATATATCGGATCTGAAATTAAAGAACCCAGACGCAACATTCCCCTGTCGTTGATCCTCGGCACTGGTGTGGTAGTGGTGCTGTATTTCCTGCTCAATTTGCTATTTATTTATGCATTGCCGGCCAATGAGATGGAAGGAGTCATCGCCATCGGTGGCGTGGCGATTGGCGAATTATTCTCTCCCCGGCTCGAATCAATGTTTTCCCTGCTGGTGGCATTTGCCTTGTTTTCTTCTATAAGTGCTTTTATGATATTGGGCCCCAGGGTGTATTATGCGATGGCCAGTTCGGGGCATTTTTCAAATTTGCTGCCCGGGTAACTCCCAGGCATCAGGTGCCGACCTATTCCATCATGTTCCAGGGCGTCATCAGCATTGTCATCGTACTTTCAGGTACTTTTGACCAAATACTCACCTATATGGGTTTTTCCCTGGGCATTTTCCCCATTATTACTGTTTTGGGCTTGTTTAAACTACGCAGGCAAAATAAAAGTGTACTAAAATTGCCGGGATATCCTTTCACTCCTATTTTGTTTATAACCGCAGGAGTACTTATGCTTTTTTTGTCCCTACTGGAGCGTCCGCTGGAGTCGGGCGTGGCGCTGGCTACTATCCTGGCAGGCTTGCCGGTGTATTATCTGTTTGGTCGCCGGAAATAGATGAAAAATGGTCGCTAAAGATCAGAAAATGGCCGGATAATAAAATTAAACCATAGCAAATTTGTTTTTTTACCTATCTTGGTTAAGTTTTTTGCGCCACACCTATCTCTTTCGAATGTTTAAAGGATTTTTAATATGGATATTTGACCTCTATAAACTGGGTGTACAAAGCCATGATGAAGAAATAAGCAGGAGAATATCCTTTTCGAATGTAGTGTTTATATCGCTGCCTGTCGTTTACTTTTCATTTATGCTTATCGACTATAAGTCTTTCCTGGATCTTTTTTCTAAGCCCAGGTTCGATCAGGCGATAGTTCCGGTAGTTATCCTCATTTGCTTCTTTTGTTTATGGCTAAACCACCGGGGGTTTTCACTTTTGAGCAGGATACTGTTTCTCACGCTTTGGCCTTTCTTGTTGCATATCATTCCTATAGCCTTGCTCAAGACACCCTTAGACTATTACATTGCCTTTCCGCTGGGCGTCATTTTTCATTCGTTACTGATACAATTGATGTTGTCGCACCGCAAAGAAGCTGGCTGGTATTGGTTGTTTTTGGGATTGAATTTTCTCACCATGCTCATCGAAGCAGATGTGCTGGCATACTTTGTTGAGCAGGGCGTTACGCCCAATGAAATAATATTCGATAAGTACTTCTTATTTGACAATATTTTGTATTGGCTGCTGTTCAACCTGGTCATGTTTTATGTTTTGCTGATAATTGAGCTGTACATCAAAAGGATAAACAGAGCGAAGAGGCTGATTGAAAATCAAAAGGAGGAATTGGATGCCATCAATGAAAACCTCGAAAAACTGGTGGAAGAGCGCACCCATAATTTAGAGGAAAAAAACATTCGACTCCGTGATTATGCTTTTTACCATGCACATTTGCTCCGGGCTCCTTATTGCCGTGTTTTGGGCTTGCTCCAACTGATGAGCATGACCAGCAGCGAGGAAGAGAAACGTACGGATATAATGCCTAAACTGGTGGAAAGCCTCGATGAACTCGATATGGTGATCAAGAAGATCAATCATATCGTTGACGTGGAGGTCTAAATCATTGCGGTCTATTATAGTGGTGACAGGCAGTATCCTTGATAAGTGCAAACTTTTATAGAAACACTATTGGGTTCTTCGCCAGAAGCAATGAAATTTTTGCGCAATAAGAAGATATGCTGGGAGGGGGTGGGTAAGTAAGCTTACTAAAGCTTTTGTACTGACGAAGGAAAACGACAAGATCAGAGTTTTAAAAAAAGCCACCAGGGCGAATTGACTGGTGGCTCAAGGCATTTAAGACAATTTCCAGCCAGGCCTCAAATCGCTCATCACGAAAGCATTGGCTGCATCGAAATTGGTTATTTTCATGTTTTTGGCATCCCAATACAGCTTTTTCCTACCGGGATATTCATTGTTGCCAGCTTGCAACTGGTAGCTCCTGATGGCCAGGTTGCCCATAAGCACCGCCTCGGTAAATGGGCCTGCATAGTCAAATGGCGAACTGACCTCATGATTTCCATAACCTGCCAGGCAGGCATTTACCCAATCTACATAGTGACCTTCGGGTACACGTTTTATCGTTTTGGGCAACTGGTCTATTTCACCGCGTCGGCTAGTGGGCAATAGCATGGGTTCTTTTGAATAATTTCCGATCATTTTACCTTTAGTACCTTCGAAAATTACCCCGTTGCTCATGTCTCCCAAATCGTCTGTCGGTAGTATTTCTTCGGGAGTTTCCGGTCTGAGCCCGCCATCCATCCAGGTGAGTTTCAAGTCGCCTTTTCCATCGGTGCGGGGAAAGGTGAGGTGAATCACAGACGAAGCCGGGCAGCTGTCAGCGTAGTTGGCTGGCTTAAAAAAGCCCTCATAGTTGGCCGTTACGCTACATTCTACTTCAGAAGGGTAGTCAATAGGCAATATCCTAAATACAGGATCCATAATATGGCAGCCCATATCTCCGAGTGCGCCGGTACCAAATTTCCACCATCCGCGCCAGTTGAAAGGAAGGTAGGCCGGGTGAAAATCGATGGGTGTGGCAGGGCCGAGCCACAAATCCCAATCGAGCTCAGCGGGGATTTTATGCTTGCCGGTGGGCGTAGGGATACCCTGCGGCCATACCGGTCGGTCGGTCCAGGCATATACTTTGGTGACGTCGCCAATCAGGCCAGCATCCACTATTTCTTTCATTCTTCGCACGGGTTCTGCCGAAGCCCATTGGTTGCCCATCTGTGTTACCACCTTATATTTTTTGGCAGCTTCGGTAAGCATTCTGGCCTCTTTGATGCTATGGGTGAGTGGCTTTTGCACATATACATGTTTGCCCAATTGCATGGCAGCCATAGTGGCCACGGCATGGGTGTGATCGGGCGTGGACACGGTGACGGCATCTATGTTTTTGGCTTCTTTATCGAGCATCTCCCGATAATCGCGGTAGTAGGCTGCCTTTGGGAAATTTTTCTTTGACCCGGCAACCATGCGGTCATCAACATCGCACAGATAGCTTACTCTGGCATTTTTGCTTTCCGCAATGGAGCTGAGATCCGATTCGCCCTTGCCGCCCACGCCTATACCGGCAATGTAGAGGGTGTCGCTCGGAGCCACAAAGCCATTGCCACCGATAACGTATCTTGGCACAATACTAAATACAGCAGCGGCGGCTCCTGCATTTTTTAAGAATTTGCGCCTGTTTTGAGATTTAGGCATTTTACTTTTCATTTATTGAATGTTTAGATAAAAAATGGGAATTTCCTGGAGGTTTAAAGGTAGCATCTCGCCATATCAATTGCCATAGTCATATACTATATTTTACTCATGTTTCGCACTTGGTCATAATCAATTAAATAATATCTTGATCCCTGGATGCGAAACTTGAGCATTTTAAAAAGCAAGTGATGAAAAAATGAACCGTTTTACAATTTGGCGAATAGTAAGTGTTTAAGCTTCAAATCTCAACACTTAGTCGCCTTTGTTGACACCGGAAAAGCTATCCCGACTATTGGTACACCTCAATAATGGTATTTTCACCAATGTTTTCTTCAGTTGTCATCAAACTTATATTGCCGTTTTCGTCAATCGACATCCCAGATCCCCAACGGAAACTTGCTGGGCCATTTGCCGCAAAAGTACGGGTGTAAATCTTATTGAGGGCAAAGCTCGATAGCGATTCTGATTGTATTTGATACAAATCGATCACATTGTCGCCATGCGGCCTGATGCCCATACCGGCCAGGTACAATGTGTTGTTTTTGCCCCGTACAAAATTGATGTTTTGATAGCTATGCCACTCCTGGTCTACCCAGTGTTTTTTGTTCAGCTTTTTAGAGTCGATGGTGAATTCCAGTTCGAGGCTTGCACCTCTTTCGAATAGCTTTTCACGGTCTATGCGATAGAAATCCGGATGCTCGGTATCCCAATCCCCCACCACCACCAGTGTTTTATCTTCAACAGTGGTGATGGCCACACACCCTGCTGTGCCCCGCTGATAAGTGCCGATGCGGTCGATGATGGCGACAGGTTCCCGCGGTGGTTTTTCCGGATTTTCAATGTGAAAAATGAGCACCTTAGATTTGTTTTTGGCTTTATCATCCTCCACCCCGATGGCCAGCAGATCATCGGATATCTGAAAACCCCCGGCATGAGAAAATGGAGTTTCCAATATCTTATTTATGGAAATCATGATGTTTTTTTCACCGCCTTTTATGATGGTGTAATAGGAGTATGCATCTGAACTTCCCGACAAGAAATAGTACTTTTCTTGTTGGTACATCATGCTTTGCACTCCTTGTAAATGCCCTCCGGCTGTTTGCAGTACCAGGGGATTGTAAACGCTAAGGGGAAATGATGTCGAATTTACCTCTTCCAAGGCGGAAATGACGGCATCTGTCTTGTATTGTGCCATTGCAGCCATGTAACAAAGAAGTAGTATTTGTAATAATAATATTTTCATAATGGGTTTGGGTTCAGAAAAAATTAGTTGATGTGATGCTAAAATATGTTATTATTTCTTATCATATGATTTTGTGGCCGTATAAAATCACTTTATGTGATTCAGGATATTCGGTTTGCAGGCTATTGCGCAGCATGTGGGTCAGTGATAATCTTGCGATTTGTCTATGAGATCATCCATGAGTTTTATTCATGCGCTATGTCCATGTTATCTTGAGAATGTTGCTACTTTTGTTTGACAATTCAACCCAAGTAATAATGGAAGTTAAGCCCAACATTGGTGTGAGCGCTCTGGAGGATAAGATGTTTAGAAGCGCCTTGCTTTTTGGAATTTCGCTTATCGCCTTCTTGATGCTTTTCGATGCTTTTTATACCCGGGAGTATCATTCCATCATCATAGAGGTTGTTGCCGCATTGCTGTTTCTGGGACACCTGAAAGTAATGAGCAAACGACCATCTACCAATACCCAGCGGATCAACTTTAGCGCTATTTTGCTGGTATTGGTCAATTTAGGATGGCTCACTGGTGATGGCATCAAGCAAATCAATGTTGGTTTGTTTTTTTTATGCATTGCCCTCATCATCGTCATCAACGGCAAAGAAATATACCCCAGGCTTTTTGTTATTGTACTGCTCAACTTGTTGTTTCTATTCGGGCTTCAATATAATGGTATTGAGATTTTCAACCTCGTAGTGCTGCAGGCGGAGGAGGGATTTATCAATGATTTCATCATCGGCTTTTTGATGATTGTTTTTGGTTCGGCACTGGTCACATTTCTCAAAGTTAATTACAACAAAGAGCGTGAAAAGCTACGTGAGGCCAATGACCTTTTGCGCGACAAGACATTTGAGATTTCATATCAAAACGATGAATTGGTAATGTCGCAGGAGATACTTGACAAAACCATACAGACACTCGAAGAGCAGCGAAGAGAACTGATGGAAATAAAGGGTAGCCTGGAGGCCAAAGTACAGGAGCGAACCAATGACCTGCTAAAAGTCAACGAGCGATTGTTGGTTCAGAACCAACAGCTCGAACAATATGCCTACATTACCTCTCACAACCTGCGGGCACCGATTGCCCAGATCAAAGGCTTGATCCACCTGTTGCCCATTCATGAAAATTTTGACGACCTCACCAAAGAAACGCTCGTAAGACTGAATGAGAGCGCTATCAACCTCGATAAGGTGTTTTCTGACTTGTCAAAAATCATTAAGGTAGAAAAGGGGATGCAGCAGCCCTGGGAATCCATCAATTTCGTAGATGAAATACTGGAAGTCGTCGGAACGCTCAATGCCGCGATCAAAGAAAAAAACATAAGGATCGAAAAGCCTGCCCTGGGCGAAGAATTTTTGGTGAAGTCGCTCCGCCCGTACGTATATAGCGTATTTCACAATATTATTGAAAATGCCGTCAAATATGCAGATCCCAAAAAGGAGCAGTCTTTTATAAAAATGCAGCTCACAAACGCGGCCAAATTCCATAAAGTCTCCATCATTGACAATGGCATAGGCATAGATATGTCCATCGCCGATAGCAAAATATTTCAGATGTACCAGCGCTTCAACGATACACATCCGGGTCAGGGCTTTGGCCTGTTCCTGGTCAAAACGCAAATGGAGGCGATGGGGGGCAAGGTTGAATTGGAGAGTGTTTTTGGCTTGGGCACCACTTTTCACCTCTATTTTCCCAAAAAGTAGCCGACAGCCCGGCAATAAGCCCTACGGTGCGCGGGTCAACATGTTGAATGCCCAGGCGCGAAATACCAACTTTCCTGAAACCAGAAGTCTGTCCGGTTTAGCAATATGGGTTTTAAACATAAAAAAACCCGACAAATGTAGCCGGGGTTTTAGTGGTTGATTGATGTCGAAAAGGTGCTAAAATCTGAAATACAGACCCATTTCTATGGTGGGGAATAAGTTAAATTTGTCAAACACATCATAGGCACCATAGCCCAACATCAGATTGTACGCCACCACGCCACCAAATGAAAAGCCTATGCCAGCTCCAAGATTGGTTTGTGTAGTTCCGTCTTCTTCATTATGCTCTTCTACCAAATTACCGTTGTCATCATAGACATACGTGTAATCATTCCAATCATCGTAGGTATAATAGACGTGCGAGCCTAGGTAGCCATATGCCTTCACATTGCCAGAATTCGATTCCACAAAGTTTTTCATACCGGTGATCCCGCCGCTAATAAATGCATAATCATCGGTTTTAATGGGTAAGCCGGTGAGCTGAATGCCAAAGTCGCCAAACCATTTTCGATATGAAAAGCCCACCCCGGTAGTAAAGCCTGAGTGAAAGCCGACTTCGTTGGTTCGCTCTTTCTTTTTTACGACTTCATCTGTTTGCGCAAAGAGTGAAGTTGCCGACAGGCAAAAGATCATTGTTGGGATAATCAAAAGTTTTGTTTTCATAGTTAAATTAGTTGATACAAAAATCCGGGTAAGCCAAACATAAATTGAGCCAAATTTTATTAAAGACACCAAATCGCCAAATAGGTGCAAAAACATGCAGCACAAAGATTAAAAAAAACAGCGGGAAATATAAATAGTGGGCGACCTTTCAAATTGCACCTCATGAGCGCGCAAAATACCTTCTTATCGACTACTTTTGTTTGTAGTCATTTTTATTGAAAATGTCGCAAGGCAAGTGCTTTCTCAAGAAGCATATGGTAAAGGGTCAAATGTTTTCCTGCACCCGAGAAATGTCGAATCTATGCTTCCACCCCCACATTCAACAAACGGGGGAGAGGCTGCCAGTGACCTTTTAGCATGAATGAGTACTTTCGCAAATAATGAGTAACAAACATACTTCGAATAGTAATGGACGGAGCTCCATTTTCGCAATGAAACTAAAATTTTTAAACCCAGACACTTCTAATGTGAAAAAAGAAAAATCTATCCGATTGTCATTAACCAACCGGCTTGCCTTCAATCCCGTTTTTATTGCGCTATTTATTTTGTTCGCATTTGCTGCCTGCCAACAGAAAAGCAGGGACAAAATTGCCTGGGATCCTGCAATGGCCAATAGCCTGGATGCGCTGCAAAAAGACTTTGAACACCCGGGGGTCGATTTTAGCACCACCCCCTTCTGGGTATGGAACGATGAGGTAAGTAAAGAGCAGGTGGACATGCAATTGCGCGATTTCAAAAGTCATGGTATTTCCATGGTCATCATCCATCCGCGACCTGGTCTCATCACCGAATATTTATCGCGCGATGGTTCGAACTGGTACGCTATGCCATCGATCAGGCCAAAGAACTGGATATGAAAATCTGGCTATACGACGAAAACTCTTTTCCCAGCGGGTTTGCGGGCGGGCATGTGCCGGCAGCCACTTTTTCTACTTCAGATCCTATAGCCGGCCTGGAGCTTCATCGCGTCAGTGAACGCTCTTTGGCAGATACCAATCAGTATTTTCTCATCATCAAGCAGGTGGGCAACAGTTTTGCCAATATCACCAGGAGCAGAAAAAAGTACCTTAACCAGCCCGGCAATTATTATGCATTCAGCAAATGGTATTATCCCAAAGGCAGTGGATGGTACGGTGGCTTTTCCTATGTCGATTTGCTTGCTTACGGCATTACCGAAAAATTCATAAAGCTCACCATGGATGGCTATGAAGAGTATTTTGGTGAAGAATTAGGTAAAACTGTTCCCGGGATATTTACCGATGAACCTAATATCAATACCATTGGGGGCGGCAATGCGGTGATGAGGTATACCCCCGTGTTGCTCAATCGCTTCGAGAAAAAATACGGATACCAATTGGAGACATACCTGCCCTGTCTGTACGATGAAGTGGGCGATTGGAAAAACGTGCGTCACGACTATTATGCGCTATTGCTCGAAATGTTCGTTGAGCGGTGGTCAGAGCCATGGAATGAGTACACTGAAGACAAAAAACTGAAATGGACCGGTCACTATTGGGAACATGGCTGGCCAAATCCGAAGCATGGCAGTGACAATATGGCCATGTATGCCTACCACCAGTATCCGGGCATCGATATGCTTTTCAATAGCGAAGAAAGTCCCGATCAGTTTGGCAATATCAGAGCGGTAAAAGAACTCAGTAGCGTGGCCAATCAATTAGACAAATCGAGGTCACTTTCCGAAACCTATGGCGGTGCAGGTTGGGAGCTCACCTTCAACGATATAAAGCGACTGGGCGATTGGGAATATGCACTGGGTGTCAATATGATGGTGCAACATCTCAGCTATATGACCATCAAGGGTGCTAGAAAACGAGATTTTCCCCTTTCGTTTTCTTATCATGCTCCTTATTGGAACGATCTCACTGTTCTCAACGCCTATTTCCACCGCTTGTCATTTGCATTGTCTTCGGGCAAACAAGTCAACAAAATATTGGTGCTGGAACCAACCACATCGGGCTGGATGCATTATTCGCCCATCGAGGGGGAAAATAAATCTGATAGTTCCTTAGCAGAACTAAAAAATAAGTTTGACCATCTACTAACAACCCTCGAAAAATACCAGGTGGAATATGATCTTGGCAGCGAACACATTATCAAAGAGCATGGTTCGGTAATCGATGGCAAATTTGTGGTCGGGTCGCGCAGATACGAGCTGGTAGTGCTGCCACCCATGTGCGACAACCTCATGGATTCAACCTTTCAATTTTTGCTCAACTATTTAAAACAGGGTGGTCTGGTGCTATCTCTCGGAGATATTCCTGACAGGCTCGATGGTAATTTGAGCCATTCGATGCGAGACCAATTGGGGCAGTTCGGAGCGCAGTGGATCCGTGTGGAAAATTTGGATAAGGAGACTATACATCGCCTGATGAGCACCGATGATTTTATAGCAAAGGAACCATCAAAATGGGGCGGGGATGTATTTCATCACAGGCGACAGTTGCAAGACGGGCAATTGTATTTTTTTGTTAATTATGATAAAGATGAAATTGCGCATATTCGATTCAATGGAAAAGGCAAAAGTGTTGTGGAATTTGACCTGATGACCGGGGAGTATTTTCCTTTGGAAATGAAAGCACAGGATGGATTCCTGGAAATGGCTTTCGATCTGCATCCCTCAGGATCGAGGTTATTGTTTTTTGCCGACAGCAAAATTAATGGAACGGAAAAGCCTTTAGAAACCCGACAGTCCACCCGGCAAATCGCTACCTCCGAAACGCTCGTGGAGCGTTTGAAGCCCAATGTACTGCCTCTGGATTATTGCGATCTTTCCATCATGGGTAAGACCTACGAGGACATGTATTTTTATAATGCAGCAGATACGGTTTTCAAAACCTACCTGCATGAAATCTACGGTTTCAACCATAACCCCTGGAGCAATGCCATCCAATACCGCAGTCGTATCATCGAAAAGAACGATTTTGACAGCACCACAGGATTTAAGGTTTCTTATCATTTTCAATTGGCCGATGGCTTTATGCCCGATTCGCTTTTTGCTGTAGTCGAATCACCGCTCTTGTACCAAGTAAAAATCAATGGCCATAAAGTAATACAAGTACCGGGCAGGTGGTGGCTCGACCGGGATTTTGGCGTTTACGATGTGGGTGAACACTTACGCCCAAATCTCAATACCATTGAAGTCGCCGCCAAACCGATGGACATCAGGGCAGAAGTGGAACCAGTATATCTGTTTGGCAACTTTGGCCTTGGCGGCACAGATGGAAGAACCCTGGTACAAAGCCGGCCTCTGCAGCCTGGCACTTGGCGCGAACAAGCACTGCCCTACTACCCTCATTCCGTTTCATATTCCAAAAACTTTGAAAACGCATCATATAATCAGGCAATGGTAAAGCTTAAAAAATGGGCCGGAACCATGGCCAACGTGCGGGTCAATGGCCAAGCGGCCGGCATCATAGCCTGGCCTCCTTACGAACTAGATATAAGCCGTTTGCTGGTTGAAGGAGAAAATCAAGTGGAAGTCATCGTGACGGGTAGCCTGAAAAACCTGCTTGGTCCGCACCACCACCAGCCAAGGCGTGGTTTGGTAACCCCCTGGAGCTTTTTCTATGCCCCATCGCACCAACCTGTTGTAAGCGAATACGACCTTATGGATTATGGATTAATGGAAGATTTTGAGGTGGTGGGGTGGTAGGGTTATGAACAAAACTTTCGTGTGGGAATACAGGAAATCACTGCTCGAAAGATGGATAAATGAATATGCCACAGTATTGCGGCCTAAATTGGTGAAGGAGCGATGCACACTGAAAGGAAATTGGCAGGAAAAACATTTCGACAAACACACAACTGTTTGGGGTGGAGAACCCGCTGCAGATTTACTAACCAATCATTTACGCCCGGAAAAGTTTTTGATTTATACCAAGAAAAACAGAATAGAGCTCATTAAAACTTACAATCTGATGCCGGATAAAAATGGCGAGACGGAAATATTAGAAATGTTTTGGAAAGAAATTAAAGGCAAAACGGCACCACCACTCTTAGTGTATGCTGATTTGATTTTGGAAGGTGGCAAACGAAATAAAGAAGCGGCCGAAAAAATTTACCATGAGTATATCCAACCAAACCTATAAAGAATTAGCCATACCCTGTTTCAAAGAATCCTTTGATTGTATTGATGAAGTAATGCAGGAGTTAAAGATTCCCTATTACCTTATTGGTGTGAGTGCCATTGCCTTGGAATTGCTTAAGGAAGGTATAAAACCAAGCAGAGGTACTAAGGATACTGATTTTTTCGGTTATGATTTCTGGTATTAAAACGTATGAAAAAATCAGTGCCACGTTAGAAATAAAAGGTTTTAAAAAAGTTACTGCACCATGGACATTCTATTCAGAGCAGTTTAAGGTAGCCACTGATGCATAACCACATCATGGTGATCCTTCATAAATAAATTAAGCCCCCTTCCAAATGCAACCCTTTCATTTTCCATCTGTCTTTTAGGCATAGTTTTTAGATTTTGGAGATTTCGCAATACCACAAGCATGACGACATAGTGGAACGCTGTAAGCAGGGCGATCAAAGAGCCTATGCAGAGATTTATACACTCTACTCAAAGGCCATGTTCAACATTTGCCACCGGATCACCAGAAATATGGAAATGTCCGAAGATGTATTGCAGGAGGCTTTTGTAAGCGCTTTTCAGCATTTACATAGTTACCAGGGCAGGGCATCGTTTGGTGCCTGGCTCAAGAAAATCGTGGTCAACAAAGCTATTAGCCATTTGCGTAAGCAACAGGTTCAATTTGATGAAATCGACGAAAGACTGGATGTGCCGGAAGAAAACGGACTGGACGAAATGGAGCTGGTCTTGAAAGTGGAAACAGTAAAAAGTGCCATCATGAAACTGCCTAATGGATTTCGCGTGGTTTTTTCACTCTATTTGCTCGAAGGCTACGACCACAAAGAGATCGCAGAAATATTGGACATTTCCGAATCGACGTCGAAGACACAATACAACAGAGCTAAAAAAAAATTGAAGGAAATATTGAAGGAGGAGGTTTATCATGAATGACCAATTGGAAAAGTACATTAAAGATCATCGCGACGAATTTGATGATGTTAACCCGCCCAAAGACTTGTGGCAAAATATTGAAAATGAGATCAGTTCACCAAAAATTGACAGACATCGCGCCCAAACTTCCATCTATTGGAAAGCCGCGGCAGTCGTCTTGCTTTTGGTTTCTACCTGGCTTGCTTTTGATAAGGTGTACATGTCTCAGGTGAAAGTTCCTGTAGCAGGACAGGCGGTTTTGAGCCCGGAATTGAACGAAGCAGAACAATACTACATCGCCCTGATCGAACAAAAGCGCCAGGAAATAAAGGCATTTAGCAAAGAAAATAAACTCGGCGAAAGCTTTTTGTACGAAATAGAGAAGCTTGACTCGATGTATGGCATCCTGAAAAAGGAAATGCCCCAGGGAAACCAGGATGAAATCGCTGATGCGATGATATTGAACCTACAACTTAGGATCGAAGTTCTCAATCAACAATTGAACATTATCCAATCCATTGAAAACAGCAGAGAAGATGAAAAATCAGTTTTATAAAAGTGCAGCGCTAATGATGCTGGCCATGTTGCTCTCAGCAACAACCCTTTGGGCCGAAGAATTGGGCAAGCAGGTCAACAGGAGTTTCAACATCAGGCCTGATACCAAAATTTCCGTGACCAACAAATTTGGGAATGTGATCATTACAAAGTGGAACAGAAACACGTTGGAGCTCAAGGTGGATGTGAAGGTAAATACCAAAAGTGAAAGCAGGTCGCGTAGATTACTTGATGCCATATCCATTGATATTGCAGATAAAATAGCCTCTGGTTCTTTGTCTATAGAAACTTTGGTCGAAGGCAATAGTAACAATTCGGAATTTAGCATCGATTACGAAATCAGCATGCCCGATACCAATCCGCTGAGGCTGAGCAACAGCTTTGGCAATGTGTATATGGGCAGCTACACCGGCCCCTTGGATGCTGATGTACGCTTTGGCCAGTTTCAGGCCGAAGACCTGAATGAAGCCAACTTGCATATCGAATTTTCCAATTCCATGTGCGAGGTGGAAACCCTGAAAAAGGGCCAATTGGAATTGAAATATTCTAAAATGACCATGGACAACATAGGTGAGGTAGTCATTGACTGCCAGTTTTCGAGTCTAAAAGTAGCCAGAGCTGACAAGGTGAGGCTAGATGGCAAATACGGAGATATCGAATTTAACACCGTGACATCGCTGGAAGGAGAGGTGCTATTCGCCGGATTCAAAATTGGTGAATTGGTTGAACGGCTGATCCTGGAGACGCGGCATGGCAACGGTATTACGATAGACAAGGTGTCGAGAACCATTAAGATGATAGACATAGAGGGGGAGTTTAGCACAGTTGATTTGGGTGTAGAAAGTGGAACAAACACCAGACTGGATTTTGATCTGGAATTTGGCAATTTAAAATCTTATGGCGAGGGCATCAACTTCGACAAGGTGATCAAGGACATCAACAAAAGCGCATACGAAGGGTATCTTGGTAGCAAAAGTGCCTCAAGTTTGATAAAAGTGAAAACGAAACACGGCAATATCAGGCTGGAGGTGGAGTGAGGTTTATGGCTGAAGGGTTTCACGCTGATGACGCGGAGTAATTTTCACGCAAAGCGCGGGAGTAAATTTCACGCAGAGGGCGCGGAGTAATTTTCACGCAATGGACGCGGAGTAATTTTCACGTAGAGGGTGCGGAGAAATTGAACGCAAAGGACGCGGAGTAGTTTTCATGCAAAGGACGCGGAGCAATACAGGAGAAAGCGATCTACAGTCTGGTGCCCAATTCGAAGGCTTCGAGGTTTGAATCCTTAATTTTGCCGTTTTCGCATTTTAATATTCTCGCGGGGTGATTGCCAATAAGCGTATGATCGTGTGTGGCCATCAGTATGGCGGTTCCGCTTTTATTTATTTCCAAAAAGAGCTTGAAAATTCCGTCTGAAACCTCTGGATCCAGATTGCCTGTAGGTTCGTCGGCTATCAGCAAGACGGGTTCGTTGAGCAGGGCGCGGGCAATCACCACACGTTGCTGTTCACCGCCTGAGAGTTGATGGGGCATTTTGCCATCTACAGAGCCTAGTCCCACCTGAATGAGTACCTCTGCGATACGTTTTTTCATTTTGGCGCGGTCTTTCCACCCGGTTGCCTTCATCACAAAAACAAGTTTTCGGAGACTGTACGATCATCGAAAAGCTGGAAGTCCTGAAAGATAATCCCTAATTTTCTGCGCAAAAGTGGTATTTCCCGCGTTTTGATGGTAGGGAGATGATATCCGGCGATGGCGATTTCGCCCAATCGAAGGGGCAGGTCGGCATATAAGGTTTTCAAAAGCGAGGATTTGCCGCTGCCCGTCCGCCCAACAATAAAGGCCAATTCTCCTTTTTCCAGTTCAAAATTGATATCGCTGAGCACGGTTTGGCTATCCTGAAAAATGCTCGCTTGCGATACGCGTACTACCGGGTCTGTGGAGAATGACATATTATATATCTAATTTTTGCAATTTGCCGTAAGGCATCGATTCTACCAAAACTTCAAGTTCTTTTTCCTTGCCATCCAGTCCGAATTTTTCAAGGCTTCTAAAAGCCCTGCCTTCGCGATAGCTAAAATAGCCCACAAGCATAAAATTTTCATCGCGTAGCTGAATGTAATTGGGTATTTTCTTTTTTCCTTTTACTTTGATAATATACATAGACAGGTGTCAAATATGAACTTGAACAGCTAAAGTAATTAAATGTTTGAAAAGAAAGGAAGGAAAAAAAAGTGGCAAAACCGTTATCGCACCGCTCAACCATCTACCCTTGCTTCCTTCCGGACCTGGGGGAGTTCGACAGGAGCTGGTCGTATCGATTTGCCGGTGCAAAGGTAATGGAAAAATGGGGTAAGATCAATAACAATTGCGCAAGTATATTTTTATTGGCGCAAATTTAATCGAGCATGGTCTTTTCTTCGCTCAAATCATCGATATCCAGTTCGTAGTCGTCATTTTCATGATCATCCGACTCGTAATCTGAATAAAAGTCTATTTCTGCAATTTCATCCGCATCGTTTCTCATTCTTAATTCTTCCATGTTTGCTTGATTGTATATGTATTGAAAAATATTTCTGGCGGGATTGCGACAAAGGTAGTCAATATGACGCACTCCACCGTTGTGGAATCTTTACTAAATTGTTTTTTTTCGGATGGCACCCGCTCAAATCCTGCAACTTAAGTTTGTCCGCTTCACTATTGTGGCTTTTTAGTATTAAATTCGATGTGGGTTGTTATCCGACAATCAAGTTCAATTTTAAATTTCTACAATCAATCATTATTCATTATGGGAAAAGGAGATAAAAAAACCAAAAAAGGAAAAATCGCTCAGGGAAGTTTTGGCGTGAACAGGCCGAGAAAGAAAGTGGTGGACAAGCCGCAAGAGACTGAGAAAAAGAAAAAAAGAAAAAAAGTAAGCCTGACAGGCTGCATTTGGCAGTCGTCAATATTGGATATAAGCCGGACATTGTTCCGGCTTTTTTTATAATGATTGCGCATTCAACACTGTAAAATCTTGATAATTTGCTTATTGCAATTCAAAAAGATTTAAATAATTGAAAAAGGCGCAAATTATGTAAGCGATTTTTATGAATATTGAAATATGGCTTGGTTTTTAACCTAAAAACTAAGCAAAAATGCAAATTATCATAATTGAAGTATAAAAAAGTATATGAAATGGTATGTAAAACTGAAAATGTTGTAGTTTTGAGCCGCAAATACAAGCTATTTGTCTTGTTTTTGTAAAATCTAAACATAATTAACCATTAATTCATTTTTGAATATGAAAAAACAGAATTGGCGCAAAATTTTGCTTTTCGGATTTTTCGCACTCTTTGCTACAAGTCAGGCTTTAGCTGCCGAAGAGCATGCCATAGACTCTGGAGCCACCGCATGGATGCTTACTTCCACTACCCTGGTATTGCTCATGATCCCCGGTCTGGCCATGTTTTATGGTGGTCTGGTAAGAACAAAAAACGTATTGGGCACCATGATGCACAGCTTTGCGGCTATGGGTGTGATGACGGTATTGTGGATCAGCGTGGGCTATAGCATGTGTTTTGGATCCAATGTACTGGGTGGCTGGATTGGCTGGAACCCGGATTATGTGTTTTTGTCGGGAATAGACACCAATATATTGGCTGGTGGAGTTCCTGAGTATGTCTTTTCCATGTTTCAGGGCAAATTTGCCATCATAACTCCGGCACTTATCGCAGGAGCTTTTGCTGAGCGGGTCAATTTTAAAGGATATATGATTTTTATTATACTATGGGGCTTGTTGGTGTACAATCCACTTTGCCACTGGGTATGGGCCGAAGATGGCTTTTTGTTTAACCTGGGCGCCAATGGAGCTATCGATTTTGCCGGTGGCACAGTGGTTCATATTTCGGCCGGTGTCAGCGGTCTGGTAGCCGCGATTTACCTGGGTGCCAGGCGTGGATATCCGAAGACGGCCATAGAGCCCAATAACCTGGTAATGACCATGATCGGTGGAGGCTTGCTATGGGTCGGCTGGTTTGGATTCAATGCCGGCAGCAGCATTTCTTCGGGGCTTAGCACCGCACAGGCACTTACAGCCACTCAGGCGGCTGCTGCAGCAGGGGCGCTCAGTTGGATGATCATTGAAGGTTTGCACCAGGGCAAAGCCACTGCTTTGGGTTTTGTGTCAGGGGTTTTGGCGGGGCTTGTTGCCGTAACGCCAGCAGCCGGAGTGGTACAACCCGGGGGAGCCATGTTTTTGGGCATACTGGCTTCAGGCGTGTGCTACACATTTATTCTTTTGAAAAACAAATTGAAATATGACGATAGTCTCGACGCCTTTGGTGTACATGGAATCGGAGGAATAGTCGGAGCAATTTTTCTTACCTTCTTTATTCGCAAGAGCTGGATGGAAGAGGCTGCGGCGATGGTAGATGGCGGCTGGACGCTCATGCAGCAACTTGGTGTGCAGGTTAGCGCCGTATTGATTGCCATAGTGTATGCCGGTGTATTGACGTATATCTTGTTGATAGTGGTAAGCAAAACAGTTGGATTGAGGTCTTCGGAGTCAAGCGAAATGGCCGGGCTTGACAATTCATATCACGGGGAGCGAGGCTACGGGATGTTAAATGCTAACTAATTAAGAGAATGAAACTAATCACTGCAATAATCAGAGACACACAACTTGATGCCGTCAGGGAGGCATTGATCGAAGCTGATATCACCCGCATCACCGTAAGCCGGGTGTCGGGACACGGCCAGCAGCAGGGCACAGAAATATATCGCGGCCAGCGTGTGGTGCCCAACCTCATTCCAAAAACCAAATTGGAGATCGCCGTAAATGATTCGTTCGTTGATATCACCGTCAATACCATCATCAAAGCGGCTCGCTCGTCCAGCGATGTAATGGGCGACGGTACTGTGGGCGATGGTAAGATATTTATCACCCCGCTGGAAGAGTGCATCAGGATTCGCACCAACGAGCGTGGAAGTTCGGCTATATAGCTTCAGCTCAACAACGTAAAATTTTGAGATTGATTAAACTATGTACATGAAATCAAAAAAAGGTCGCCGAAGTGTTCAGCGACCTTTTTCTTTTAATACTTTTTTATAGTGTCATCTATCTCGCCGGCCCAGGCCAAAATACCCCCCTTCAGGTTGTAAAGATTGGTAAAACCATGATTGGCCTCCAGAAAGTTGACCACTTGTCCGCTGCGTGCACCACTGCGGCAATAGACCACCACCTGCTTGTCTTTGCTTATCTTGTTGATATGGTTGGCCACCGAAGCCATGACTATGTGATCTCCCCCAATGTGGGTAAAATTCCGTTCTTTATCTTCGCGTACATCGATCAGTTGAAAGTCTTCGCCATTGTCCATCTTAGTTTTGAGTTCCTGCACAGTTATTTCTTTCATTTCGGTTTTCTTTTAAGTATAAATTATAAATTTGATGCCCAAATAAAATTTGCCATCATCAAAGATACCAATTTACGCATATGAAAATAAAACTGAAAAGATTGGACGATGCCTATCATCTGGAAGCGAGCAATGAAGAAGGCTGCACGATAGAGACAGACGGATCGCCGGCGATAGGCGGGGGCAACAAGGGTATGCGGCCTATGCAATTGCTGCTGGCTGCGGCGGGCAGTTGCAGCAGTATAGATATCATCTCTATTCTCAAAAAGCAAAAACAAGAGCTAAAGGACTTGCAGGTAGAGGTGAATGGGGAGCGCGAAGCCAACGTTGTGCCCTCGCTTTTTACCGATGTTCACCTGCATTATATTCTAAGCGGTGCACTTGATGATACCAAAGTAAAACGTGCCATCGAATTGTCTGTCGATAAGTACTGCTCTGTGGTGAAAATTTTGGAAAAAACCGCCAAAGTGACCTACAGCTACGAAATAATCAATTAGCCTTAAATACAGGAAATAAAGCATGAGTGCCTGGAAAAATTTTGAAACTAATGCCATCAGAACCCAGGCAGAGCGCTCGCACCAGCGTGAGCACTCTGCACCAATATATGCCACATCGAGCTTTGTGTTCGACGATGCAGAGCAAGCCCGGGCGCTATTTGCAGGCGAACAGGAAGGAAATATTTACACCAGGTTTTCCAATCCCAACAACGATGAGTTTATAGACAAAATGTGCCTGTTGGAAGGCACCGAAGACGGCATGGCCATGGCATCGGGCATGGCTGCAATGTTTGTGAGCATGGCGGCATTTCTCAACCAGGGCGACCATTTGCTCATTTGTCGTTCTATCTTTGGTTCCACGCATCAGATCACGACACAATTGCTGCCTCGCTGGGGGATTTCACATACTTATGTGGATATACAACAGCCGGAAGCATGGGAGAAAGAAATTCGCAAAAATACCAGGATGATTTTTTTGGAAACACCTTCCAACCCGGGCCTGGATATCATCGATCTGGAATTGGTGGGAGATATTGCCAAAAAACACGGGCTGCTGTTCAATGTGGACAATTGCTTTGCAACTCCTTATCTGCAAAATCCGGCCAAATACGGAGCTGATCTCATTACACATTCGGCAACCAAATTTATCGACGGACAAGGCCGGGTGATCGGAGGGGCAATTCTTGGCACCAAAGCATCTATAGAGAAGGTAAGGTTTTTTGCCCGGCACACCGGGCCGGCCATGTCGCCATTTAATAGCTGGATATTGTCCAAAAGCCTCGAAACGCTTGCTGTGCGTATGGACAAGCACTGCGAAAATGCCCTGAACCTTGCCATGCATCTGGAAAAGCACCAAGACGTGTTGCTGGTGAAATACCCTTTTTTACCTTCTCATCCAAACGTTGAAATAGCCAAAAAACAAATGAAGTTGGGAGGAGGCATGGTTTCATTCGAATTGAAAGGGGGAATCGATCAGGGGAGGAAATTCCTGGATAGCCTTAAAATGATCTCTTTTTCTGCCAACCTGGGCGATACACGTAGTATTGCAGCGCATCCGGCATCTACCACGCATTCTAAATTAAGCTCCGAAGAACGTGCTTCTGTGGGGATTACTGATGGATTGATCCGGGTTTCGGTTGGATTGGAACATGTATCGGACATCATAGCCGACATAGAGCAGGCCATGGAGGCCTCAAAAAAATAATCTATACGGCACCTTTTTTAGCATATATGCCCGGGTAACCGATGCCTTTGTAGAATTTATCCATCATCTTATGGTTGTGTCTGTTGGGCTCCCTTATGTAGGTGATGGTGCTGGATATGGCATACAATTCTTCAACTCCAAAAATCTCGTTGATATATTCGTTGAGGCTTTTATGATAGTGCTCCATAAAAAACTCGTTGATGGTGGCCAGTGTCGATTTGTCCTGTATCTCATGGAGCAGGTTCAGTAGTGAATACGCACCCAGCTTTTCGGCTATGCACCCATAAATTTTTTCCGCTAGTTCCATTCTGGTTTTAAGAACCTGAAAATAAAGGAATCAATTAGAATAATAAAAGTAAAAAATGCTTTAATGCAAAGCAAGCAATTTGTTTGGACTCCCACACCATCTCATTGCCAGCTGAAAAAATCGCCACGAAGGTGCCCGGCCATTCATGTTTATTCGATGAAAAACAAAATAGATGCTAATTTTCCGGCCGTTCGAATGCTTCCCCAGCGATGGGCATTTCTATGATCGATTTGATGATTTGCGTGAAATAGGCGCCTTTGTGAGGCCCTACCCAGTTCATGCTTTTTACTTCATCGTGGTTGCAACCAGCATAGTATTTGTCGTCGGTGATGTAGCCAACATAATTGCCATTGAAACTGGTAATGAACAATTCCTTCTGCTGGACATCGGCCAATTGGTCTAGTTGAGCATTGATGGACAATTCTCCCGAAAAGTCGCTCGGCATGCCCAACATTAATATGTTGCCAATCAATGCCACTTTTATATTTGCTTTTAATGGCCCAAAAAAGAGGCTGAACGCCCAGTCTTTCAGTCGCAGCCCGCAGCTGACACGCATTTGCGAAGGCGGCATCATGACTTCAATATCGAAGTGAGCCAAGGTGCTATTGTCGCTATAAACCAGGGAGTCTTCAACTTCCAGGATTTTTTTGGCAAGTTGCACACCGGCTTCTTTTATTCTCTTATGTCCTTTTGGCAGCTCGCTTTTCAGATTGTGACTGGCTACCATGCCCGCGCAAAACATGGCAAAATCCACCTTCGGATCCATTTCCAATTCATCTACCAATACGCCCGGATAATCCCTGTCCAACTGCCAGATATCGGCATCGAGATTAACGGCGTGTGCGGCAAAGGATACCAACATCGCTCTATCACCATTGGTTTTTTTTGCTTCGATCACCCGCAAATAGGGATCAACCACACCATCTTCTTCATTTATTCTGTTACTGACCCACTCCTGCGCTTCGATTTTGCGATAAGCAATAGCGGCATTTGATGTGTTTTGTTGAGCATCAAGTACACTTGCCACAATTTTATTCACCAAAAGTGTGGCTTGGTCGGGAAGGTAATTGCCAAAAATAAGCCTGCCGGCCATGGATTTTTCCCAATTGCCAAAGCCATTGTGGGTATGGGTGGCGGTGAAGTAGAGTTCGTTTTGAGTAAAGCCCTGTGCTGAGAGCGTATCATAGAGCATTTGCATGATCACCGGAGGGAACATGAGCAGGTCAAGACTGATAATGGCGATGTGTGTAAGGCCATTTTCTATCACCATCGTACGTGCGAACAGCGAATCTGACACGTCGATATAGGGGCCGCGCAGTCCATAGCCCGCCATGTTGATGGGCGAGTCGGGGGTAATGTTTTTGCGTGCCCAGCCAGCTTTCAAAGCGCTGCTTCCTTCACTAGCCTTATAAGTCATCGTGTCCAACTGCTTATAAGTTTGACGGACGGAGGGCAGTTCACTTAATGGGGTATAGTCAATGGGGGCAAATAATGATAAGAAAAGCAAGCCTGCTAATCCGATGATCACTGCCACAACAATCGCTGTTTTTTTCAGCATGGTTTAGCTATGATTTTTTTTTGATGGATCAAAAGTACAAATAATCCATGTCGCGATGAACTTTAGCACTACTGCGCTACAGGAACTGTGGCGATGTGGTGTTTACTTTTTCCAAAGAAACACCCGAAGGCTGTCTCTGTTTTGCGTCGCGATTATCAATTCCTTACCATTGGCTAGCGGCAATAGCTCAAGAGCCCTGCTGTCTCCCGGAACAAAAAATCCTGTTTCGGTGAAGTTCGCACAAGAAAAGCTGCCCCGGCCATCTCCGCGAAGCAGCAAGCCGTTGAGGGCATCCATCGGACCCCAAAAACGCTGTTGCTGTGGTTGTTGCCCGTGGCGAGTACATCAAGATGGCCATCACCATCGAAGTCTTTGGCGACCATGGCATTGAGTGGTGCCCACTGCGCCTGGCCCTTCAGTGATGATATGGCAAATTTGCCACCTCCCATATTTTCGATATAGCTGCTGGCCATCATGGTGGCAATGGATTTTTGGGCACTTTTTAGTTCTTCCGGGGCAAGCATATCGTCAATGGTGGCATTGCTGTACGCTTCGTAGGTGTTAAATTTTTTGTTCATCCTATCGAGCTGTTTCCCCAAATCAGACCGGAAATGAACGGGAAAGGCTTTGCGACTGCCGATTTTGCTCAAGGCAAAACTGGTCACAATCACATCATACCTGCCATTGTTGTCGAAGTCTGCCGAGTAGGCCATGAGTGGTTCATTTTCGCTTGCGCGGAAAAATGAATTCAACCCTTCGTTTCCGGCAAGGTAATCCATATCGCCGTCACCATCGAAATCGCCGCTTACAAGGCAGCGCCACCACCCGTATTGATGGCCTATGCCGGTAGATTGGCTAATATCCGTGAATTTTCCACCTTCGTTGTGCAAAAAGGTTGGAGCCATCCATTCCCCGACCAGGATCAGATCCATGAGCCTGTCGTTGTCGAAATCCGACCAGAGTGCATCGGTAACAAGCCCTACATCAATGAGCGCGGGGCAGATTTCCGGAGTGACATCAGTGAAAACTGGCCGGTCTTTTTCCGAATCATTTCTCAGAATATAGCTCGTCGCCTTTTGCGGATAGCTACCCGGCACTATCCTGCTTCCAACGAACAAATCCAAATCGCCATCTCCATCGTAATCGGCAGCTTTTACACACGATCCACTGGCAGGCATGGCAGGCAGGGCCGTGGCGGAGGGCTGCAAATTGCCCGAGCCATCATTTACAAAAAGCCGATCCTGATAATTTTTCGGATCCGACCCATTTTCGACTCCGCCATGTACGGCATACAGGTCGCTATCCCCATCGCCATCGGCATCGAAAATCAATGCGGCAGTGATTTCATTTTCAAATCACTTTCAAATTTCCCGGATGTAAAGCCATCTAAAAATTGATAAAATATGACAGCGCTTTGGCCGCTTGAAGCGCCAATAAAAGATCATCGAGACCATTGCCGTCGATATCACCAACCGCCATCGACGGACCCGACTGCGAAAACTGGTGCGGCAGGGTTTCCTGAAGCTGGTAGTCGTCAAATGTTTTTTCTTTGTGCCTGTATATCAATCCATAATTTGCCGCAACTTCCTCGAATGGTATGTCGAGGAATCCGCGACGGGCAACAAAGGCCCATGCCCCAAAGTCTCCTCAGGCCGATAGTCAATGACCACTTGCTGGTCTGCACGTGGGTGCAAAAGCGTTTGGCGCTTTCCATCCGGCCACACCACTATGAGGGAATCGACCTCTTGCGTGGCGCCCAGGCCAAAATGCACCACCGGATCCACTGTGCTGCGGTAGCCCCTAAAAGTAGAATGGTCGGCATATTGCACTTTTTCGCCCTGGGCAAATACATACACCTTAGCCCCTAACATCCGGAAGTATTCCGCATTGAGCCGGATGCTCAGATAATGGTTGGTTTTTTCTTTTCCGTGTCCGTAGAGGGTGTTTTCGTACACCATGGCGGGTTCGTTGTAGTTGCTCGTCAGCAGATCGAGGTCGCCATCATTGTCGAGATCGACATAGGCCGCTCCATTTGCAAACGAAGGCTTGTCCAGACCCCAATCCTTAGTTTTATTCGTAAAAGTGAGGTCTTTATTGTTCTGAAATATGTAGTTTGACATGCTTCTGACGGGAATTAGTGCCATTGTTTCTTCGTTGCTCATGCCTCTGCCCCGGCTCATGCCTGTCACTGCATAGTCCAGATCTGTGACGTCACGCGGGTAGCCATTGCTCACAAACAGGTCCCGAAATCCATCATTATCAAAGTCGGCCAGCAGCGGCGACCAGCTCCATTCTGTGGCGTAGATGCCGGCCATCAGACCAATCTCGCTGAAAGTATGGTTGCCATTAGCATCGGAGCCATTGTTTATTTGCAACATATTGCGTTTGAATTGAGGCTGATAGCCAAACGAATCATTCAATGCTTCATATTCAAATCGCGTAACACCGTGCATTTTAGTCATACCTTCATGGTCTTCGGGCAGCATGTCGAGGGTGAAGATATCCGGCAGACCGTCATTGTTCACATCGGCAATATCGTGCCCCATAGCCGAGTGGGTTTGGTGTTTGAGGTAATGTGCAATTTCGTTGGTAAAGGTTCCGTCTTGTTGGTTGATATACATCAGATCATTGGTGAGGTAGTCGTTGGTGATGTACATATCGCGCCAGCCGTCGTGGTTGAGGTCTATGATGCTGATGCCCAGGCCGTAGCCTTCATACGTGATGCCCGCAGCTAAAGTCACATTGGTGAAGGTGCCATTGCCATTGTTGCGATAGAGGCGATCGTTAGATTCAGCAGATCCGTCAGTTATTTTGGCGCGGTAGGTGTTGGGAGTGGAAGTGTCGAGGTAGTTGGTCAGTACGTACAGGTCCAGATCATCATCATTGTCGTAGTCGAAAAAGGCCGCATGGGTGCTGAAGCCCGCATCGTCCACGCCAAACTTTCTTGCCTGTTCGGTAAAAACAGGGATGCCATTTTCATTTAATCCTTCATGGATATACAATTGGTTTCTGCGCATTTCCGGATCAAGGTGGTTGCTGGCACATACATAGATGTCTGGCCAGCCGTCATTGTTGATATCGACTACTGCCACCCCCGTGCTCCAACGGTCGCGCCCGGCAATGTGCGATTCGATGGTCACATCTTCAAAATGGAACGTGCCTTTGTTGAGGTATAGCCTGTTGGTGACCTGACTTCCACTAAAAAATATGTCCTGAAGTCCGTCTTTATTGAAGTCGCCCACACCCACCCCTGCACCGTTGTAAAGGTATTCGTTGGAGAGAATATTGAGGTATTCGTCCTCCATTACATCGTTTTGAAAGCTGATGCCTGTTTGCTCCGGGGGAAGGAGTTTAAACAAGGGGTCGGGCTGCTGCGAACAAGAAATGGCCGCGAGGATAAATAATAATAGCAGGTACTTTGTCATAGAAAGCAATATCGTAATATGTATTGGATTTAGAATGATTCCATAATTTTGACATCCATAATTCATAGTGCATTTAATGAGCACAACGGTAAAAATGCCCAATAGAACTCAGGATATCTCCGGCTTAATACATGCTTGCAAAAAGCAATGTCACTGACAAAATCGCAAGCAGGATCCAAAAATTAAGAAATATAATTCAGGCATGCAGTAGCATGCGCCTTTGCACAACGTGAGGCCATTGATGTCCGGGCGCGGCAATCTCTCGGCAATCATGTCCGGAAAGCGAGAATAGGGGAGGACGATTGCGAATCCGATGCTTAGTCTTTGATCCGGTTGAAGGCGAAAGCCCTCAATATCCATTTCGAAAGGGGTTTTTCCGGATTTCTTTTCTTTAGGTTGAGAAACAACCCTAATTTTTTGACCACGGGCACACGGTGCGTTTCAATAAACTCAATCAGGGCGCCATCCGGATCTTCGATATATGAAAAATGTCCGGCTGCTTCGCCCATATCAAAACTCTCCCCATTCACCTTGTCGGCCGTACTGTCGACTGTAAAGGGGCATCCGGCCTTGCTGCATATTTCTTTTAGTTCATCAAATCCGGCGATATCGAAGCTGAGGTGGATAAAACCAAGATCGCCCCAGTACCTGTTTTCATATATTTTATTGGGTTGGCGCTCTGTGGTTCTTATCAATTCTATTTCGCTTGGGCCAAATATGGGGCTAAAGCAACCGATGCGGGGTTTTGAATGTCGCAACAAGACACGCTCCATCTGTTGCGATCCCCCGGCTATGCCGGCCAGGGCATCGAATTTTCCGGTTTTCTCATAGACTACTTCGTCATAGCCAAGTATGGAGGCATAGAACTTTTTCGATGCTTCCATATCCGATACCCCTATGATGGCTCCATAGCTGCCCCCGGTCAGTTTGTTTTCCTTTTTGAACCATGAGGTACTTTCTACAATGTTGAAGATATTGTCAAAGGGATCTTTGATAAAAAAATTTCTGATTCCGCTCGGGCACTCGTGTACTTCGCTCAGCAATTCAATGCCTTGTGTGGCGAAGTGATCGTAGGTTTTTGCGCATCGCGACATTTGATTTTACCGGCAATAATGCCCAAATCGCCCAAAAGTAGTTGCTTGACAGGCAGCATGGGTTTACGCTCTACGTATTGCCAGATTTCAAAGCCTCCTCCCCCCTGTAAATTGAGGGTGAGCGCAGCACGACGGCTTTGTGGTTGGCCTCCGGTGTAGGGCAGCATGAGGGCGGCAATGGCTTCTTCTTCAAAAACCTTAATATCGAATCCCAAATGTTTTCTATACCAATCCCACGCGAGGTGCAAATCTTTAACTCCAACCCCTATTTGCTGAATCCCACTAATCACCATGACTGTACACTTTACTTACCTACTATTTTTTTTACAATGGTATGTCTTTTATTTAACTTTTGGTAGTAATGAGGACATTTGCCATCAAAAAGTGTGTAAGATATGGCACAAGTCACAAGGTGCGCGTGCATTACTGAACAGGCAGCATGATCTTAAACGTGGTGCCCTGCCCGGGAGTGCTGGATATTTCGATATGACCCCCCATGGATTCTACCTGGGTTTTGACCAAATACAAGCCCAGACCCTTGCCGCCTATGTGGTCATGGAAGCGCTGATACAGGCCGAATATTTTGCCCGAAGATTTACTGAGGTCGATACCCAGTCCGTTGTCTGATATGATCAATACCACTTCGTGTTGTTCGGCGATAGCGCTGATGTCGATTTGCAATCGCCGATTTTTGTCATGGTATTTTATCGCATTGCTCAGCAGGTTGTAAAATATACTTTCCAGATAGGGTTCGTAAGCCTTCACCTTGCTTATGTTCAGGTGGGCCGTGATTTGGGCATTGGCTTCTTTGATGTTCTCCGCAAGGATTTTTTTACCTTGGTCAGTATCCATTCTATATCTACCGGTTTTTTCTGTCCATGGTTTTGGTTTTTTATTTCCAGTATGGCGTTCATGTCGGAGAGCACGGCGTCCATTTCCAAGGCCGCATTGATGATCTTATCCACGATCTCCTGATTTTCTGCGTTGATGCCTTCAGATTTGTCGAGAATGTACATGAGGCCTTTGAGGCGGGCAACTGGTCCGCGCAGATTGTGTGCCGTAATAAAGGCATACTGTTCCAACTGGCTATTGTGCTGTACCAATTCCCTATTGGCGCTTTTCAGTTGCCGGGTGCGTTCTTCCACGATCACCTGCAAATGTGACTTAATCGATTCCAATTCCAACATCCCCTGGGCAATGACCTGGTTTTGGGCTTCCAGGGAGTCACGCTGGGCGGCCAGCTCTTCTTGTTGCTGCATCAGCTCCTCATTTTGAGCCTGTATTTCCATGGTACGTTGCCGCACCATACCTTCCAAATCAACATTGACAGTGGCCTGAAGCCGTTCATTTTCCTTTAATTGTTTGATGAGGCTGAGCTGAGCGCTTTGCTTTTCCCGTTCGTGATGGCGCGATTTTATGCCCAATCCGATATTGAAAATGATTAGTTCGAAGATGACCCCAATCTGAAACAGCAACTCTGAACTTTCGAAGTGGAAAAACATAAAGGCTACCAGGCCGATGAGGCCAAAACTGACCAGCAAGGCCGAACCCGCCAGAAAGACTTGATCAACCTTGTTGCCTTTTGAATAAATGTGGTACAAAAAAACACCGGCGAAAGGCAGGATCATTAAGATGATGATATTTCTGACGATGACCGCCGTGAGGGGCATTAGGAAATAAGAATTGATAATGTACGTGACGCCAATATCAATGACCAGGGCAATGATCAGTTTGTTGGAGATATTGTTCCAAAGCGGAAACCTTTCTTTGGCGCTGATAAAGCTTTTGAGGAACAGCAGGTAGCAAATCACCGAAAGTGAAAGAGCGATGTTTTCCAGAAAATAATACAGCAGATGATTGTATCCTAAAAAGCGAAGATCGACCAATTCATAGATGGAGGCTTCATAATAGATGAGGGTAAGGATATAAATGGAATAGATCAGGTACGATATTTCTTTGTGTATGAAATAATAAATGAAGTTGACAAATGACAGCACCATGCAGATACCAAAAAACAAACCCATCCACAAATTGCGTGAGGCCTCAAATTGAGCCTGGTCAAATAGCCAACCTCGGTAGCTGTATAGTTCAAATGCCGGTTTGATGCTTTCATTGGGTTGAGCGGGATATTCGCAGACAAATTCATAGCTGCTTTGTGCCTGGAGGGTCACCTTTACCTTGTTGGTTTTGAAAAATCTATCCGCCATTTCATTTACTGGATAGGAAACAATCTTACCGGTCTTTTTAATGGAGAATGTATCAGCGCCGAGTGGACGGTAATACACGTTTACATATAGCGCTCCACCGGTTTCCAATACACAATCGATCGCCTTGCTGTCGGTATTTCTCACAAAGAAACGCGCCCAAATATTGCCGTCTTTGTATGCCTCGCCGTCAAATACCTTATTGAATTGTAAATTGAAATGCGGACTTCCCAAATCTGAGGCTTCAAATTGTTGGTTTTTGTCCACAAAAAAGGTTATCTGCTCATTGAATGATAATATAGCTGTATCTCCATGCAACAGCAGGGTGTCGCCAGGGTCGGCTGTAAGGGATAATTGCCCCACATATAGAAATACAGCGAAAAACAGGGCAATTCTCATTGAAAATAATTAGCGAACTGAGATTCTTTAAGTATTTTAATGGAAAATCAAAAAAGGCTATAAAATGTTTTGAGCCAGGCTTCTTTCATCAAAAATGCACCTGCAATAGAGGGGTGTACCCCGTCCGGGCACCAATAGCTGACAGGGGCCAGTTGTAGTGCTTCATCAAAAACCTGCTGGTATGGAACGAATCTGCCCTTGTAGTCGTGTGCAATCCGGGCGGCTGCCTGCTGGTATTTTAAAAATTCGGGGTACCAGCGCTGGCTGATGGCGCTGCCACCTTTGACGGCAAAAGGCTCGCCAATGATCAGTCTTACATTGGGTAACGAGACGAGTGTTTCGTCAAGTAGTTTTCTGAAGTCGTCTTCGTAGGTTTGAACTGTTGCATTATACCCATTGAGGGTATGCCAAAAATCGTTGACACCGATGAGGATACTGAGTACATCGGGTTTGAGCTGTAGGCAGTCGTCGTCCCATCGTCTGGCAAGTTCAAATACCTTGTTGCCGCTGATGCCGCGATTGTAATGATACCAGGATTTGCCGGGGTTGGTACCCAGCAGGTGGGAAACAATCTGGAATACATAGCCATCGCCCATTCCGGCCGGTTCGTTGGCGTAGTATTTCGATTTGTCTCTTCCCATATCAGTGATGGAGTCTCCCTGAAACAAAATGGTCAATTTGGAAGGGTGTTCTGCCAGCGTATTTTTTATCCTGGCATTAGCAAACAGTGGCAGTGCGGCTGTGGCCGAAAGTCCCAACGCACCTTGCCATATAAATTTCCTTCTATTGGATGTCATGATTTATAGTTTTGATAAAAGAAGAGTTCAAGATGCACAATAAGTCATAATATGTAAAATCAAATCTTGAAAACGATGTGTGTCGTATCGGGAAATGGCATGGGGGCAGACAGATTTTAGATTCATGTTTTCTTCCCGCCTGTGGGGGCATATCGCCATTTATCTGATCATATCTTCCAGTCTGGGAGGCAGGTTTTTTTCTACCCACCTGGCAAAGTTACCGGTATAGCCTGATTTTTTTGCAACCGCTCCACCTGCGCAAGTATGTTTTCGATTACTTCGTCGGCAAGGAATTTCTGTTTTT
>JAAUQL010000066.1 GCA_012033595.1 Cyclobacteriaceae bacterium
ATAGTTCAATTGGATTTGTTTGCCTTAAAAAAGGGGGGTGTTTTTCAAAATATCGAAAAATCACCTTAGAACTCAATTTTAGACCCTTTTTTGCCTAAATTGGAATTTGGTCGGATGACAATAATAATCTATTAAATAAAATTTTATCCCTGCCGTACTAGGCTTGAGTCAAATCTTCAAATCCCGAATTTTTGATGGCATTGGCAATCAATTGCTCATGCAGCGATTCGTCTTCCCAAAGTTTCTTGCCTTGTTCGGGCAGCGAATCGAGCGGGTCAAAATAAACAAAAAGCTTTTTGTCGTCCACACTTGGGCTTCGGTAAATACTGATACCCGTCACTTTGTCGTAGTAATCGTAGCTGTGCACGTCGCGTTTTCCGCCACCACCAGGTGCATCAGTTACAAACAAAGGGGTATTGAAACCAGAGGTATTTCCTCGGACTATTTTTCCAACTCAATGGTTTCGGACAGGCTGGTACGCAGGTCTTCGGTGCCTTGAACCATATCGTGTTGGTACACATAGTATGGCTGCACGTTCATATACGAAAGCTTTTTGATCAAATGCACCATTTCATCTGCCGTATCATTTACACCTTTGATCAGCACGGTCTGGTTGCGCACCTTCACCCCATTAAAAAACAAATGCATCAAAGCTCGCCGGGTGATATCGGTAATTTCATTTGGGCTGTTGAAGTGCGTATGCAGGTAAACCTCTTTGCCCATAGCCCTGCCCTGAGCAACTATGGATATGAGTGCCTCTGTCCAGGAGGTATCGCTCAATATTTTCATAGGCATCACTGCCGGCCCTTTGGAGGCGAATCTCATACGCCTAACGTGAGGGATGCTGAGCAGACTTTCGCCAATGAACATCATGCGATCTGGAGCAAGCATATAGGCGTCGCCCCCAGACACCAGCACATCTTCAATTTCCGGATGTGCCTTGATGTATTCGAAAGCATCGTGCCATTGCTGTGGTGCATTCTTAAACTTCATCTTGACTACCGTACCGGTATCTCCGCCTATGGCATAACTTCTTGTACAAAAGCGGCAATAAACCGGACATACATCCAATGGTAAAAACAATACCTTGTCGGGATACCGATGTACCAAACCGGGTACTGGAGAATGTGACTGCTCGCCTAACGAATCGAGGGTCAGCTTCGGATGATCGATTGCCCTGCGGCTACGCAAAGGAATAAACTGGATCCTCAGCGGATCATTGTATGGGTCTGCCCAGTTGATGAGGCTGAGCAAATACGGTGAGATACTCAGGTTCATCGGCGCCTCTTCCATACCCTGACGCACATCTTCGATAAAGGCCGGCTCCACTAATCCATGGATCAATTCCTCCAGCCTGTCGAGCTTACGCACGGTAAATTTATTTTGGAATTTCACATCCAAAAACTCCGCTTCTGTCACTTTGGCAAATGCAGGAATCTTTTGCCAAAATGCGTCCTTTCTAAAAATGCGATGCACAAATTGTTTGTCGCTTTCATCCGGGCCTATGTCAGCCATCAGCCTGGGTGCATGCTTTTGCACTGGCTCAGGCATTTTGTTTTGTTCCTTCAAATTAAGGATTTCCATGGCCGAAAGGATAATATCGAGGGAGCTGCGCACCATATTTCTTTCATCATCCGAAAGCGCACCAAGCTTACTTTCCAACTTGTTTCGCAACATTGCCACCGTATCATTGTGCTCTAGACTGGTATGCTGCCCTCGCAGGGAAATATTCGGGGTGTTGTATTTAGACCTGGCCCCGCCGCTAAGGGTTTTGATTTTGGGCCCTTGAATCATTTCTGCTTTTGAGCCGTTTTTATTGGTTGATAATTGGGAGCCGGTTGAGCCGAAATCGTTGTGATCTGATTCCTTGTTGATTGATCTTACAATCATATTGATACTTTCTAAAATCCCAGTTGAGTCCATTTAGGATAAAACACGTTTACGTTAAGTGAAATAATAATTAAAATTTAGTTTGGCAATAGAATTTTTTACCAAATCGACAGAAATGTTATGGGGGTAGATACAACTTTTCACTGCGCCAAGATTCATGGTTTACGGCTTCGATTTAAAGCGCGTGACAAAAGAAGGAAATAACTCAATAAATGGCGTTTTTGAGTCATATAAGTTGTTTTTTAAATGTTTGACTACCATGTGTTTTTCTGTAATTTGTTATAAAATCCAGTGTTGGATTTTTCGCTATTACGGATTGAAGAATAAAAGGTTTTATATTTTTTTCCGTGGCAGGATTTTTTTTGAAATATTTTACCAATCAAGCTGATATTAGTAAAGGTATAATCTCGGTATAGTACAATTTATACAAATTCTGGTTTGATGAATGCCTCAATTTAACCTTGCTCAAATTTTTACAATTTGGAAGTTGTGAATTAAACTGCCTATTGCACTGAAAGGCCACCATGTCGGAGTGATGCCGACCCAAAAAAAGCCTGCGCGGAATGATATTCCCGGCAGGCTTGCAATGTATATTGTTTTTGACTAACCCAGGTAGGTTCTCAGGATTTTGCTTCTGGAGCTCTGCCTAAGTCGGTTAGTGGCTTTTTCTTTGATTTGACGTACGCGCTCTCTAGTCAATCCAAACCGCTCGCCAATTTCTTCGAGCGTCATGGCATGCTCGCCATTGAGCCCGTAGTAAAATGAGATCACTTCCGTTTCGCGAGGACTCAGGGTAGATAGTGCCCGTTGTACTTCGCGTCTCAGCGAATCGGCCATCAGTTCAGAGTCGGTATTTTCGATCTGGTCATTTTCCAGTACATCCAGGAGGCTGTTACCTTCGCCCGTTACAAATGGGGCATCCATAGATACCTGCCTGCTGGCGTTTTTCATATTGTCGGCAACTTCATCGGTGCTAATCTCCAGCACATCAGCCAGCTCTTCTGCCGATGGGTCGCGTTGAAATTTTTGTTCCAACTCCGAAAACGTCCTTGAGATTTTGTTTAGTGAACTCACCCTGTGAGGGCAGTCGCACTATCCGCGATTGCTCGGCCAATGCCTGCATAATCGATTGGCGAATCCACCATACGGCATAGGAGATAAACTTAAAGCCGCGTGTCTCGTCAAACCGCGAGGCAGCTTTGATCAGCCCCAGGTTGCCTTCATTGATGAGGTCACCGAGTGTCATGCTGCCATTTTGATATTGCTTGGCCACCGATACCACAAAGCGCAAATTGGCTTTGGTCAGTTTTTCCAGCGCTACCTGATCACCTTCCCTTATCCTTCTGGCAAGCTGCACTTCTTCTTCGGCGGTGATCAATTCTACCCTGCCAATCTCTTGCAGGTATTTATCAAGCGACTGACTTTCGCGATTGGTTATTTGTTTTACTATTTTAAGCTGCTTCATTCTTCGATTTAAATTCCCTAAATAAACTGAACGTCTTTAGTGACATTCCAATTTTACTTTCATGACCAAAACATTGCTGGCCGTATTTTTTTATTGATTCAAATAAAGAAGCAAACCAGCTCGATTTGCTTCATTTTCATTCGTTCCGATAAAGGTGCAATTGTTAGTTCAACACCCTCACATTCACGGCATTCATGCCCTTTTTCCCTTTTTCCAAATCGAACTCTACCTTATCGTTTTCACAAATTTCGTCGATAAGACCTGAAGAATGTACAAAAACATCTTCTCCCGAACCCGCTGGTTTGATAAAGCCAAAACCTTTGTCTTCATTGATAAACTTTACTCTTCCTTTCATTTATTATTATTAATTATTAAAAAAATTCTTTCAAAACTTTTTCTTATACAGGCTTCATTCCCAACTGTCGCAGCAGGCGCATATGACCTACCAGCGCATTTGCAAAGGTGCGAACACTCTTATATGGCAGATTAAACTCCAAAGCCGTAGATTTGACAATGCCCGATATTTTGCGATAGTGAACATGACAAATATTTGGGAACAAATGATGCTCGATTTGGTAATTGAGCCCACCTACATACCAGGAAAACAATCTGCTTTTCTGACCAAAATTAGTCGTGGTATGTAACTGGTGTACTGCCCAATTGTTTTCGAGCATATTCTGACCATCTGGCAAGGGGAAGGTGGTGCCTTCGATCACATGGGCAGGTTGAAAGATGATGGCCAGTATAAACCCTGCGATATAGTGCATTAAGATAATGCCCAACAATACCTGCCACCAAAGCAGCGAGGTGAATAAGACGGGAATCACAAATATATAGGTGACGAAAAACACCTTGCTGAATATCAGTATGATCCATTCTATGGAAATATTGGCTTTGTGCTTTTTCACCATACCATTGCGTTGGTAGCGTATTATTCGCACAAAATCTTTGACTGTCACCCAAACTATCGTCATCAATCCATACAAAAACCAGGCATAGATATGCTGGTATTGGTGCATGCGCTTCCAGGCAGAGTGTGGTGACATGCGCAGCACACCTCGAGGACTGATATCTTCATCTTCATCGTGTATATTGGTGAAGGTATGGTGCATCACATTGTGTTGCATTTTCCAGTTAAAGGCATTGGCCCCTACCAGGTTGAGCGAATAGCCAATAAGGTTATTCACCCACGATTTGTTGGAGTAAGCGCCATGGTTGGCATCGTGCATTACCGACAAACCAATGCCCGCTATTCCAAAACTCATCGACACCACCAGCATAATCAACAACCAGGGGTTGGTCACCAGTCCGCTTACGATCAGTAGATAAGGGATCAGGTACAGTGAAAACATAAAAATGGTTTTGAAAACCATTTCGCCATTGGCGTGACGTTTCAAATTATTTAATTTGAAATACTCGTTGACACGCATATTCAGCGTTGATGTAAAATCGCGCTGGGTAGCTGCGAACATAATTTTTTTTGCTCTTTCATGTTTAATTTTTGGTTGAAAGATTATTTTGAAGCAAATAATTGGCGTGTTGATGACAGGTTAAATATCGGTGGCCGGAGGTTGGACTATTAAAAATAAAAACTGCATTTTTGCCAGCCATTTGATGGAGCAATTTATACAATTCAAAGATTTTTAATGACATATAGTCGTATTAGCTATAAACCAGAGCCACGTTGTGTGTCCCATTTTTTTATTGAAGTGAACTGAAATGAAATTCGGTTTATGTAACAGACGTTTTTAGGGCGAGTGTACCTCCAATAATCGATTGAGGTTAGAAGCCGGCACTATAATATCTAAGTACGAATGGCTATATTTTATGTTTTCCGCAATCAGTATGCAAAAATAAGCAATTTTTACGAGAACTCAATTTTCATTTGAATGGAAATGCCATAAAAGATTTGCATGAATCAATTATAACTTGATTCTTTAATTTGTTTCACTCAAAATCTTACCATCTCCTCTCGCCTTCTTATCTGCTCAAAAAAATTGGACAGCGAAAAATAAAATGTTTCAAATATCCCCCCATCCCCTTCTCCATTTTTCATAATCGGCAGCTCCGGCAGAAACCTTGCCGAGCCAGGTTTCCACTACTCTCTCGCATCGTAGATCACCTGCTGTATGTTGGTGCGGATATTTTGCTCATAAAGTCTGGTGTTTTCCCTGGTGGGATACACACGATTAGTGAGGAAAATATAGACCAATTTATATTTCGGATCGGCCCATGCGAAAGTACCCGTAAAGCCGGTATGTCCAAAGCTCGATTGACTTACCGAAACTGCTGTGTTGCCATTGACCACCGGTCTAGGCATAGGTCGGTCGAAACCCAGCCCCCTTCTGTTTTCATTTTCCGGATACTGGCACCGGGCAAATTCCCTGACTGTCGCTTCCTTCAAATACCTGGTACCACCATACTCGCCATAGTTGCAATACATCTGAAATAACTTGGCCAGGTCGTTTGCATTGGCAAAAAGCCCGGCATTGGACGAGACACCGGCCATCATTGCCGCGCCTTCATCATGGACTCTGCCGTGGATCTGTGCATGACGAAACAAAGAATCGTATTCTGTAGGCACAATGCGCGACAGCGCGAAGTTGTCGACAGGATGGTAAGTGAGCGTATTGGCTCCCAGTGGTTTATAAAAATTATTGTACAAATAATCCATGTACTTCTCGCCCGATATGGCCTCTATGATATCCGGAAAGAGGAAAAACATGAGACCGGAATAAAGGTATTTCTTTTCGCCTAGCTCCGACTTTTTTATCTGTTTGTAAATCTTCTTTTTGTAATCTTTGTGCAGATAAATTCCTTCGGCTATTTCGTATGGATATTTCTCCGAAACCTTGTCATCCATGGTTTTTCGGCGGTATTTCCCATTTTTCTTTATGGCGCTCTTCCAGTATGGTATCCACGCCACAAGACCTGCCTGGTGTGCCAGTATTTCCCGAAAGGTGATCTCTTTTTTATTTCCTCTTTTGTAGTATTTCAGGTAGGTGCCCAGCGGAGCGTCCAGGTCAAATTTGCCCTCTTCATAGAGTTTCATCAGGCAGGGCAAGGCACCGGAAACCTTGGTCAAAGAGGCCAGATCGTACAAGTCGTCGTTGCGTACCTCACGAAGGCTGTCGTAGGTGTGGTAGCCAAACGATTTTTGATACACCACCTGATTGTCTTTGGCGACAAGGATCTGGCAGCCGGGCATGGCACGCGAACGAATGCCCGCAGTTGCGATAGAATCTATGATGCCAAGCTGTGCGCTATTCAGTCCGGCGGCTTCCGGCAACGTATAGGCAAAGCGCCCCAGACCTGGCAGGCTGATGCCAAATCCTGTGGTCAGGGAAGCACTAAGATCAACTGGCAAACTGCCATTCACTTCCCGGCCTCCAAAAATCACTTGTGGTGCCAGGAAAGCATTGAAGTCACCATTATCATAACAGATAATTTGCGTTGGCGCTTCGAGCAAAAATGGCAAGGTGCGCAAAAAAGTCGGGTCTCCAAAATAAATATTGACAGATTTGCCAGACTCACGGAGCCATTGCATAAAAAGTGTGAAATGACCAGTATTGCTTTGGTCAGAGTTCAAAAAATCATCTTCGAATAGAGCTGTAACGACCAGATCATATTCAGTAAGCAACGTCCACAGCTCAGCATACTCCTTGTAGTGAGCATCGTAGGGTATGCGATAGTGGTCGGTCTGGGTGTACAGGTCAAGGGACTTTTCGAACGCAGCATTGCTCTTTTGGCCGAAACAGAGGCTGGCAATTTTCTTATTCGTCAATGTAAAAACGGGCAATATTTGCTGGTCGTTTTTCACAACTGTGATTGAAGCTACAGCCAACTCCTGCCTGAGCAAGTTGAATTTGGCACTGTTGAGTTCACTCAGGATCATTTCCTTTTTAAGGCGTCGGTTTATATCGAGCCCGGCCTGATATTTTATAGAGAGGATTTCGCGGCATTTAGCATACACCATTTCCAGATCAGTTTGTCCGACGGCTACTGATTTTTGAAGTCTTTCATGGAATTTAGGCAATGTTTGTTCGCTCATCGCAATCAAACGTAGGCCTGGCGCTGACAGTGACTGAAGGAAACCTGCCGAATCATACTGAACCATAGGCATTGAGGCCTGCAAGCCTCCATCGACCATGCCCTGCATTAGTTCTTTCCGTCGCCAATGTAGCTCATCTGCAGCCTCCAGGTGTACACTATCCATCAATAGCACTGAGATGCCCAAAAGTCTGGCCTGGCTGGCCAGCGCCTGCCCGGCCTGATACAGCAAATGTGGCTCTGCAACAGCCCCGATCGCCATGTTTCCGGCCAGAGGTGGAATGCTATCTAAAGCTATGCCCAGACTTTCATCGATTTTATCGAATACTAAAGCCGGAAGCAATAGTCGGTTTTGAATATAATTATATGCTTGAATATGGCTTGCCGGACCAGCACTACGGATCAATACCCCACCTAAAGCTCCTGGGATTTCGGCATGGCTGATCGTAGCGGCATCGAGCTCGAGCACAAGCAATTGATTGATCCGGTCGGTAATGCTAAGCGATTTGAAAACTGAATCAACCCAATTTTCGGTCTTATTCAACTGATTTTCAGCAGACTGCCCTTTGACACTAATAACGATCGACAACAAAATGAGCAGTAAGGTGATTTTATGAGCAGGGCTACTATGCATTGCATTAATTTGTTTCAGGCAATTTAATCGGATTTCTCGTGCAATGAAATCAAAATTGACAGGCAGTGAAAATAGCTGGTTGATGTCGTGCATACTTTGCTGGCGTGAGGAGCTAGATGGCAAAGCAAAACGGCAGCTCATTGGACAGGCCGAACCAGGCTTAAGGCTAAAAAGCCAACTTTAATGAGCCCAACAGATAGACGCATAGATACCTTATTTCCAATACGCTTCATTGGGCTGGCTACCCAGTTCGATAATCAGCTCTCCTCCTTTTACGATATCTTTGTGCATGATTCGAGGCTCATGAAGTTTTTTACCATTTAACGTAACGGACTGAATAAAATCATTCTTTTCGCCATTGTTAAGCGTTTTGATGGTAAAATCACCGCCTGAATAATATGATTTATCCAGATGGATGATCACTTCCTCAAAAATAGGCGAACTGAGATCGTAGTATGGATCTATCGAACAGCCGGATTTCATCTGGTATAATCCCATGGAAATGAGGCTAAAAAACGCCCCCATCTGGCCTTCATCCTCCTCTCCAACCCAGCCGCTATAGGGAGATGTATTGAAAAATTTATTAGCCACCATACGTGAATAGCGCTGCGTTAGCCATGGCTTGCCACTGTAGTTGAAAAGAAAAGGTGCTTGCAGGTTGGGTTGATTGCTTAAGTCTACATATCCCTTTGCAAATCCATCTTCAAGTCTAGCATTAAAAACCTCATTGCCTAACAACTGTATCAGCTCCGGCAGATCCTGGGGCACAAACCAGGAGTATATCCAGGCGTTTCCTTCCATATAGCCGGGGCCGTTCCATCCACCTTCTGTTCCCATACGGAGCGGATCGAAGTTTTGATACCAAGTGCCATCTTTGTGCCTGCGTCTCAAAAACCCGGTTTCTTTGTCGAACAGATTTTTATAATTGTTTGATCGGCTGATAAAGTACAAGGCATCTTCCTTTTTGTTTAGTGCTTTTGCAAACTGACCCAAACACCAGTCATCAAAGGCATACTCCATTGTGTTGGATGCTGCTCCCGTCTCTTCGGGCACGTAGCCATATTCTATATAATCTTTCATGTGCCTGTTGCCGGCAAATCCCCCGCACGGGTGCTCTATGCCCTGAAGCATGTAGTCGTGCTTTAGCATTTCAAAAACCTTGTCGGCATCAAATTGTGCGATGCCTTTTTGATAGCAACTGATGATCAGTGAATTTTGATGTTGGGCGCCATTATAGGGGCATATTCCAGTCCCACCGGCGACTGGGGTATCCAGCCTCCATGCTGCTGAAGTTCAATCAAAGAGTTGGCCATTGAATTGGCATATTTTGGCGCGATCAAAGTCCACAAAGGTGCCAGGTTCCATTGTGTCCCCCAAAAAGCATCGCTGCTGTAAACAGCATCGGCAGGAGCCTTGACGGTTTGGAGATTTTCACACATATCGATATACTGACCATTTACATCACTCATCAGATTTTTTCCGGTAAATGATCTGTAAAGATTTGTATAGAATTTTTGCTTTTGGACTTCTGTTCCTTTTAATTCCACCACACCAAGCAGATCATTCCACACTGTTTGAGCATGATTAGCCACCGATTCAAAATTATATGCATAAGTACCCAATTCTGCTTCCAGATTCATTGCGGCATTTTCAATACTGACAAAAGAAAGTCCTGTAGAAATGGTAACCTGTTCTGATTCGCTTGTCTCGAAAGTAAAAACAACGCCAGATTTTGCCTTTCCTGTAAATGAATTGATGGCATTGGATACTTTGCATTTTTTTCTCCAGTCGGTACCGTAATTAAAATCGCTACCAGTATAAGGCCCATATTGCCAGCCATCCAAACTCAGAAATGGTTTGCTGAATACTGATTTGAAATAAAGCGTGGTATGGTCAGCGTAAGCGTTGGTGAATGTGATATAACCAGTGATTTCGGTACTGCTGAGCTGATGTAGCTTTACATCGACAACTGCCGTGAGCTCTTCTGTTGGAGGGTCAAAGTCAAGGATAAATCGGCTTTTGTCAGATGCAGGAAAAGTAGCTCTTATCATACCACATCGATCACTCGCCGTCAGCTCAACCGTAATATTGCCGTCCAACAGATGGACTGAATAATACCCGGGGGTACCTCTTTCGGCAGATTTCTCGAAACGTGCCCGATAACCTGCAGTCCACATGTTGGCAAATGGCCCATCGGCAGGTCCCGGAAAGAATTTGGAATATTCCTCTCCAAAATTCATATCCCCGACATATGGCATATAGCTGATCCCCGAAAGGCTCATACCATGCAAATGGCTAAATCCGGAAATGCTGGATACCGTATATTCGTAGCCACCATTCCAGACATTGCCCTGGTTGTCGGGACTGAGCTTCACCATGCCAAATGGCATGGTAGCCCCGGGAAACATCATCCATCTGGAATTGGACGTACCGGCAAACACATCTACAAATGAGGTGAAATCGGGCTGAGAAAAAACGACTTGGGTGCAGTGGAGCAACACCAGCAGGTAAACGATAAGTTTTTCATGAAAATTTATTAAATGAAGGTACCTCCAGACTGCCGGGTTTACCATTGGTATGCAAAATATCAAATAATTAAATCTTCCTCTTTTAAACTCTTCATAAAAACATCATGAAATTCTGTCAGCTTTACCTACCTTTAATGTCAACTGATTGCTAATTTTTTAATTCAATGAAGAACACCCTCCTGCTCACCTGTGCAATGGTATTTTTATCGTATTGCACCTCCAATAAAAACCAATCCGACGACGAATACTTCGTTTTGACCAGGGAAGAACTAACAGACAAAATTATGGGTGCCTGGGCTGCTCAAACCATTGGGGTAACCTATGGTGGCCCCACCGAATTCAGATACCTAAAAAAAACCATTCCGGACAGCGTCAACATATACTGGTCAGACACCATGATGTTCCACTATATGACCCGCTTTCCCGGTCTTTATGACGACATCTATATGGACTTCACTTTTATAGAAGTGATGGAAAAAGAGGGTATTGAGGCACCGGCCGCTTCGCACGCCGCGGCCTATGCCAATGCCAAATACTGGCTATGGCACGCCAACCAGCAGGGCAGGTACAATATGCTCCATGGCATCAACCCGCCAGAGTCTGGTCATTGGCTCAATAACCCACACGCGGACGATATCGACTTTCAGATAGAGGCAGATTTTGCAGGTATTATGAACCCGGGTATGCCCAACAGTGCTCTTGAGGTGTGTGACCGCGTGGGTCATATCATGAACGCAGGCGATGGATACTACGGAGGGGTTTTTATGGCCGTAATGTACAGCTACGCTTTTGTCTCAAATGATATTGACTCGATTGTTAACCATGCGCTTGAGCATATACCAGCGCAAAGCACGTTTTATCAATGTATCGCAGATGTGGTCAAGTGGCACATAGAATACCCGACAGATTGGAGGAAAAACTGGCAAATGACAGAAGAAAAATGGGGAAATGATATTGGATGTCCTGATGGCGCAGCAAGCGATTTTAATATCGATGCAAAAATAAATGCCGCTTATGTGGTGATGGGATTACTTTATGGCGAAGGGGATCTGGGCAAAACGATGGATATCGCCACCAGAGCCGGGCAAGACTCTGACTGCAACCCGGCCTCTGCCGGAGCCATCGTGGGCACGATAGTCGGCTACAATAACATTCCGGAGTATTGGAAAAATGGGCTGTCGCAAATAGTCGATATGGATTTTAAATATACTTCCACCTCCCTCAACGAAGTTTACGATATCAGCTATCGGCATGCTATGGAAATGATTACCAAAAACGGTGGCGAAATAAAAGACGAAGTGGTGCGCATTAAGAAACAAGACCCTACTGTGGCTCCAATGGAACAAAATTTTGAAAATTTAGCCTTGGGTGAAAAGGATATTTTTGAAAAAAGAATACTCACACATGAAACACAGGAATGGTCGGTCTCTTTTGATGGTACAGGCGTGGTACTTCGGGGCAGCGTGGGCAACATCAACATGCCCAACAGCTACGCGCTTATCACCAAAGAGGAAACACTCGATGATTATATCCTTCTGGCGGATTTTTATATTGATGATGTCCTGGCGAAATCCATGAATTTACCACTAAGTTTCATTAGTCGGGCACCTGAACTATTTTTTCAATATCAACTCCCGGCTGGGCAACATACGCTAAAAATGATTATTAAAAATCCAAATAAAGCGGTCTTTGTAGATGTTTTGGATTTGATACCCTATGTGGAAAAGTAGAAGATTAATTGCACTTATCTGAATTTTGGGGCAGGTATCGGTATTCGGAAACAAGCTGTGAATCAATCTGCTTCTTGCCTGCCATAGTTGCGCTGATAGGCCATGGTACTTGCTTTCTTTTCCACGTTGCTTAGAAAGTAAGCTAACTAACATCAAGACAAAACAATACCTCCACGCGTTTTCCCAGCCCCCCCTGCTGTTTTGTCAGACCTGCGCGCGTTTTTCCGTAGATTAAAATTCAGGTTTTAAACTGAGTTTACTTTATGGTTGGTAGATTCAAAAAAAAGAAATAAAAAACCCCTGGACGGGTAGTCGAGGGGTTTTGATCATATTGCAGAGAGTGAGGGATTCGAACCCCCGGTACCTTACGGTACAACGGTTTTCAAGACCGCCGCATTCGACCACTCTGCCAACTCTCTGGGTCGATTTGCCTTATTTTATATTACGATTTCAATCCGCTTTTTGGATTGGGACTGCAAATGTAGGAGTTTAATCTTTTCGCCCAAAAAAATACATCAAATTATTTCTGGTTTCTCGTCATTTTGTGCAGCCGCCTGATCTATGCTGGCATTTACTTCATATCCTATCAGCAAGGTGATGGAGATTAGGTATATCCAGACCATCAGTGCGATCATGGCACCAATAGAGCCATATAGCTTGTTGTATCCGCCAAAGTTGCTGATGTAGAAGGAAAAGAAATAAGAAACCAGAATGGCAAGCAGCGTAGCCACTACTGAGCCAATAGAGACAAACTTCCAACGATGGTGCAGCGCAGGACCAAAATAGTAAATGACCGATATGGTGAACTGAAGCATGATAAAAAGCACCAAAAACTTAAGCGCTAAAATACTGTAGATAAGAAAACCCTGGGTAAGAAAACCGTTTTCTACCATAAATTCCAATATACTATTACCCACGGTAAGCAATATTAGAGAAACAAAAAGTACCAAAGCCAGTATGAAGGTGAGAAAAGTGGCAATGAGCCGGGTGACCCAATAGCTTCGCTTTTCGATAGTTTTGTATATTTTGTTGAAGGTCTGCGCAAGTTCCATCATGCCATTGCTCGACAAAAACACCGATAACAACACACTAAAAGACAGCAGGTCACCGCGTGGCTTATTCACCACATCGTGAATGGTCTGGCCGACTTGCTTGAGCATAGCCACCTCTCCTACCAGCTCTATAATGTTTGCCCTGATATCGGGAAGGGGGACATATGGAATAAGAGAAAATAAAAAAATGATGGTGGGGAATACCGCCAGTGTAAAGCTATAGGCTACGCTGGAAGCTTTGTGCAGGATATCGTCGTTTTTGATGTTGCTAAACAGGTTTTCCAGTATCTTGTATATCGATACTTCCTTGTTCCTGAGGTGTATATTGTCCAGGCGCTGGACAAGATTTTTAAATGTTCTGGAATCAGTGAGGTACCTGGTAAAATTAATCTTTGCCATCAAAAATGGTTTCAATAAATCTGTGATGCCCGGAGGAGCATCGCAGGCTCTTCCGGTTTCTTTATTTACAAAAGCCAACACGGTCTCACCTAAATTTATCAATTTTTTGTCTTCGTTGTATATTTCGTAAATGAAAGTTATCCTTTTCGCGGGCATTTCCTTTACCACTACCTGAATGGTGAGCAGGTCGTCGTACCTGGCCGGCCTGATATATTTGGAGGCGTTTTCAGTTACGGGCATTAGTATGCCTTTTTCTTCCAATATTTTATAGCTTAAGCCCAAACTGCGAAGGCTTTCTACACGTGCTACTTCATAATATGTGGCATAATTACCATAGTAAACAAAACCCATTTGGTCGGTCTCGGCATATCTGACCCTGACTTGTGTACTGTATATAAACATATGCTATCGATATAGTTTTGCGTTGTTGAGTGCACGCTGATATCTGGCCGCGTGGATATTGTGCTCTCGAAGACTGGTAGAAAAATGATGGTATCCTGAAAAATCTTCCCGGGCGCACATAAAGATAAAATCGTGTCGGGCGTAGTTGAGCACCGCGTCTATATATGTGATGGAAGGGAATTGATGGGTCCGGGTGGCAGGCCTGCATACTTGTAGGTATTGTATGGTGAGTCGATGGTTTTATGAATGTTGAGCACCCTTTTGATGCTAAAATCGCCGGCGGCAAATACAAGGGTCGGGTCTGCCTGTAAGGCCATGCCCCTCTTCAGGCGATTCAGATATAGCCCGGCCACCACAGGGCTTTCATCCGCCTTGGCCGTTTCGGCCTGCACGATAGAAGCCAAGATCGTCACTTCTACCGGAGTCATGTCGAGGGCTTTGGCTTTGGCCATCCGTTCATCGTTCCAAAACCGCTCGTATTCTTTGTGCATTCGATCCAGCAAGGCCATACCCGATATGGTCCAGTACACCTCGTAGGTGTCGGGAATAAACATGCTGCGGAAGGTATGGTGATCAAATCCGTAGGACCTGACAATGGAATCGGAAACCAACAACTCAAGAAAATCACTACTGTTGAGTTCCAGGTTTACGGTCAGCTTTTCGGCCATGCCTGCCAGCAGCCTGGCATTGTTGAAGGTGATACGCACCGGGTCTTGGGCTCCACTACGCAGTTTTCTGATCACTTCCAGGTTGGTAGCATTTTTATCGATCAGGTAGCGACCCGGCTTCACCAACTCATCGTAATCCATCAGTTTAGACAACATCCCAAAAGAGATCGGTTCGTTCACAAACCCTTCGTCATATACTATGGATTGCACATCGCTAAACGCTGCTCCGCTTGGTATATACAAATAGCGGCTCTCTTTTTCTATCAGAAAATTGGGGGAATATAATGTCTGGTAGAAATAAAAGGTAAACGATGACATCATGATGGTAACTACCACGAGGCCAAATATCAATATCTTTCGCTTGTCCATAAGGTGTTGCAAAAATAAATAATTTACCAAAGAAAAAGTTAATCAAATTGCCGGCGGCACATATTCTTGACCTTTAGGCAAATTTTCCCGATTTTGACCAACTTTTCAATAATTATATCAAATAGATTGCTCATGAAGGCCAAAGCTGAATTTTTTAAACTTTACGAGGATAACCCGGAGCAAAAAAAAATCGATATCATTCTGAATGTTTTGCGCAATGACGGTCTTATTATCTACCCGACCGACACCATCTATGGTATTGGTTGCCGCATTTCCAGCAAAATTGCCGTTGACAAACTGGCCAGATTGAAAGGCTTTAAACCAGGAAAAGAAAGGTTTTCACTTATTTTCGAAGACTTAAGCCAGATTTCGGAATATGCCAAAAATATCCATACGCCCATATTCAAAATTATGAAAAAGGCTTTTCCGGGTCCTTTCACTTTCATCCTGCACTCCAGTTCCAAGCTCCCAAAGCTGCTCAATTCACCTAAGAAAACCGTGGGCGTGCGCGTGCCAAACCACAACATACCGCGTACATTGGTGCAGCAACTGGGCGAGCCGATCATCACCACCTCCATCCGCGACGATGACGAAATCATAGAATACAGCACCGATCCGGAACTGATCTATGAAAAATTTGGCAACCTGGTAGATGCCATCATCGATGGCGGATACGGCAACAATGTGCCCTCCACCATCATTGATTGTACCGGAGAAGAATTGGAAATAATACGGGAAGGGCTCGGTGATATCAATATGATTTTGTAAGAATTGATGCCCGAACGGGATATTAGCCTGTATAAAAGTTGGAGGATGGTGCATAAGGCGCTGGAAAAAAAACCGGGGCCTAAGCCCCTGTTTTCAATCATTTAACAAGTAATATGAAGAGGTGTCTGTTCGCAACAAAAGGTCACTGCGGCGGATCAGCGTCTTTAGCCGAGCATCGTCGCGATCGCGGCACTCATAGACCAATTGTTGGGCGGAATTGTAAATCTTGATGCATCTGTCAGCCTTCTCGGCAGGTGGCTGGTATAGCACATCTCTGAGCAAATCGAGCATCTCTTGCCGATCGAATTGCAAAGTGTGGTATTCGAGTTTTTCTGCTGGATGGGCTATGGATGTGGCGAAGCAGAGGTGCGTCACAAGGAAGATAGCGATGAAGGTGACGGTCGGGCTTTTCATGTTTTTTTTTGCTTGGTTGACCACCACTTAGCCAACACACATGCCAGTTAGCATTAGCGCCTGGTTATCAATAATTTATGATTTTTAAGATTGATGATGCCTAAAAAAGTGTTCTTTTTCGAACAGTAGGGCGAACAAGTTTGTACAGCCTGGTACCATTGCATGTTGATAATCAGACCAAGTCTGGAAGCGGTTCAAAAACCGGTAACAGATGGACCGGGAAAGCCGATAATAATGTAGCGCTTACCAGGCAAATGCGTGATTCAGCTGTCTGGGCTGCCGGTTTTTACCTAAACAGCAGGCTATTCCAAGCTATGCGCACATTAAAAATTGAACCGCTAAAATGGCTGATTAATCCAACTAATTTTTAATTTTGAACAGTTCTAAAAGTAAAGCATTTTTCACCATCCGAAACGCGATCGATAATTAATTTTAATACATGGAAATTGTTCAAATCTTACAAAAAGTACCATTATTCAGCGGTTTGGACAGCCATTCTCTCAGTGCCATCACACCTTTGTTTGAAGCGGAAGTATTTCCGGCAAAGTCAAAAATACTCCGCGAGGGCGAGTTTGGCGATTCTATGTTTATCATTGCCAACGGCGAAGTAAGCGTGACCAAGTTTAGTGACGAAGGCAAGGAAATATTGATCACCAACATGAAAAGTGGCTCTTACTTTGGCGAGGTGGCTCTGATCGACAATCAACCCCGGTCGGCCAATATCAATGCAGAAAACGAATTGAGCGTTTTGCGTCTGCGCAAAAGTGCCTTTGAAAAGTTGCTTATAGAAGACAAAACCTTTGCGATCAATTTCTACCGCAACCTGTTGAATGAGACCCTAGAAAGGATGCGTGAGACAGCCACCAACCTCACTTCATCCAAGACGGTTCTCGATCAGAAAAGTACCCGACTCGACCAAATGGATGCCGAACTTTCAGATGCCAAAATTGTTCAGGACTACTTCATCAGTCAGGATCCAAAAACCACGGAGATATTCAAACAATGCGGCATCAGGGAAACCTATATTTATAAACCTTTCCTGGAAGTTGGCGGAGATTTTCTAAATTTAAAGAGTTTTGAAAACCAGCAGGTGGGCTTTATCATTGCCGATGTGATGGGGCACGGCATATCGGCCGCTTTGGCCACGGGGGTGTTGCGAAGTGCGTTCGCAATTTTTTCAAAGTCTTTTGGCTCAAAGCCTGTAGCGCTAATGAACCACCTCAACGAACACTTCTACGAGATTTTCACCTCCCTGTTTGCCACCAGTTACTACGCCCTCATCGATATTGGCAACTATACCGTCACCCTGAGTAAAGGCGGCCACATGCACCCCCTCATCTGGCAGTCGCGTACCAACACGCTGCTTTCGGTAGATCTACCCGGCCCCGGGCTGGGCATTATTCCTAAGGCGCAGTTCCATGCGCTCACCATCACTATAGAAAAAGGCGACAAAATGTTGTTTTTTACCGATGGCATCATCGAGCAGCGCAACTACGAAGGGGAAATGTTTTCAGAAGAAAGATTAAAGCAATTGTACATTAAGTATTGTCAGGAACGTCACGAAAATATCGTTCAGTCCATTTATGATGATTTTACCATCTTCAATGACCACAACGAATTGCAAGACGACATCACGCTATTCCTGCTGGAGTTTTAACTGTTTAAGTCATAGCCTCAACCCATACTATAACCCGGCTTCCGAACTTTCGTTGGTGACAACTAAACAAATTAGCAAATCAACAAGTCAACATTTCAGCATATATTTGCACCATCATAAATCAGCAAAAAGACGTGTCTAAAAAAGAAAAAGACCCCAACAACATCAATATAAAAAACAAAAAAGCAAGCTTCGAATATGAATTTATAGATAAATATGTGGCAGGATTGGTGCTTCAGGGCTCGGAGATCAAATCGATTCGCGACGGTAAAGTAAACCTGCAGGCTTCCTATTGTATCGTACACAATGGTGAAGCTTTTGTGAAGGAACTGCACATTTCGCCATACAAAGAAGCTTCGTACCTCAACCACGAACCCAAGCAACAGCGCAAGCTTTTGCTGAGCAAGCGGGAAATAAAAAAACTCGAAGCCAAAACACAAGAACAGGGACTAACCATTGTGCCGGTTCGTTTGTTTGTGACGAATAAGGGATTAGCCAAACTAGAAATTGCCCTGGCCAAAGGCAAAAAACTCCACGACAAGCGGCACGACATCAAAGAAAAAGACTTAAAGAAAGACCTTGAAAGGCTAAGGATTTAAATGGAATCGCATAAAAAAGGAATTTGCAGGTTGGGCGTAGTGCCGGTAAGGAACGAGCCCAAAGAACAGGCGGAAATGGTCACCCAATTGTTGTTTGGCGACCATTACACCATAGTGGAAGAAAGCAAGGATGCCCGGTGGTTCAGGATCAGGATTGAGTTCGACCAGTATGAAGGCTGGATAAGTTCCAACCAGCACAACGAAATTTCAGAAGCCTATTTTCACCACCTCAACCACACGGAGTTTAAGATATCCACCGACATTACCTCTACTATTCTTTACAAAAAGAGGTTGATACAAATCGTGAAGGGCAGTGTATTGCCCATATCGAGTTCGGAACTTTTTGAAGTGAACGAGCAATTTGCCTTTAATGGCAGCTCAAAAAATTTGGGAGAAAAACTACACGTTGATTTTTTGAAGCAAACCATTACCAGCTATATGAATGCCCCCTACCTCTGGGGTGGCAAAACACCTTTTGGTATTGATTGTTCCGGCTTTACACAGCAGGTATTCAAACTATGTGGGTATAAACTCAAGCGCGATGCGAGCCAGCAATACCTGCAAGGCATTCGTGTAGAAAATCTGGAGGAGGCTCAGCCCGGTGATTTGGCTTTTTTCAAATCAGAGCAAGGAAACATCACTCATGTGGGTATCGTAATGGACACATTGGAAATTTACCACGCCTCCGGCTATGTGAGAAAAGATAAAATCGATGAAAAAGGAATATTTAATGAGGAATTATCGACATACACTCATAAATTAGCCGGATTACGCAGGATCTTTAAGACATGACACGCAAAGCACTTGTATTGAATCTGGACTACACACCCATATCGGTCTGTTCGGCACAACGTGCTTTTTTACTGGTATATCTCAACAAGGCAGAACTGATCAAATCAAATAGCGGCCTGGCTTTTCACACCATAGACAAAAGCTACGACATGCCCGCTGTGATCAAAATAAACAGGTACGTAAATGTGCCCTTCAAAGGGGTGGTGCTTTCACGCGAAAACGTCTTCAAAAGAGATGGCTTTACCTGTCAGTATTGTGGCACCAACCAGGACCTTACCCTGGATCATCTCATTCCAAAAGCCAAAGGCGGAGAAACCAAGTGGAACAACCTGGTGACCGCCTGCAAAAAATGCAACTCCCGCAAAGGCGATTTCAACCTCGAAGAAATTGGAATGCAACTGGCTTTCAGGCCGTATCGGCCTTCGTACATCATGTACCTCAAAGATTTGTCTGGCGCTAATTACAATGAATGGAAGCCCTATCTGCGCAAAAAAAGCCCTCGCGTGGCCTGAATCGCTTTTCAGCCAGGAATAGTTAAGGATTTTTGAGTCTTTTGCGTAGCTGGGCAAATACATAAAACATTTCCACCGCCATTTTTCTGTTGCTTTCTTCGTATTGCCGGGTATCTATGGCAGAGCCATCATATGCCGACAGGTCTTCGTATGGCAGCAACAAGCGGTTGAAAGTCCCTCTCACATTTCGCATATTCATATCGGCATGTTCATTTACAAAAACAGCCATAAAATCGTTCGCCGGGTTTTTGACATGATCTGTTTTTTTTGGATATAATATGATCGGGTTGATATTATAGGCGTATTTGACCTGATATACATTTAAGCCGTTCAAATCATTTTTGTACACTATGCAACCTGCCTTTTCCAATGCCAGAATAGTGTTGACGCTGATTGGCTCGGCTTGCAATCCTCCGGAAAACGTCTGCAATTTTTCCAAACCAAAGTAATAAGCCGCTATTTTTGCCCACACTTGAGCCATTTGTCCCACAGTAGATTGGTTTGAACTGATAAACATGAGCTGCCATGCATTTCGGTTTTTTTCCTGCTCTTCGAGGTAGTAAACCATCTCATTGAGCCTGTACCGCCTTTCTTCCGGTATTTTCCTGAATTCTTTAGGAAAATCCTTGATGTATTCATTGAGAATTGGATACAATTTATTAAAAGAAGCCGTCTGGCGCTCTTGCAAGGGAGTCAGAAACAGCGCATAAAGGACAAATACAAAACTGAAATTGATCATGTAAAACCGCATTATTTTCGTGCCATCCGCCAGGCACTGCCCGGCGATTTGGTGCCCACCATTATTGATTTTTCTTTTTGTTCGCGATGTACGAAGGCAACTATGGCCGCTGCCATGGCTCCACTACTATCATCTGCGCCCCTGTGGTAATGTGACATTTCCTGCTCAACAAAACCTGTATTATAGCTGCCGCTGCAAAAGTGTTGATTATCCATAACAAAGCGTCCAAAATCCAGGGTGTTTTTTACGCCAACTATGTCAAATTCATCTATAGCCCATCGCATCCGGGCAATTGCCTCTTCCCTCGAAGGAGCAAATACAATGAGTTTGGCAATCAACGGATCGTATTCCACAGGTATTTCCATACCCTGGGCGTATCCACTATCTACCCTGATGTCCTTGCCGGAAGGTGGAACATAATTCTTCAAAACTCCGGTATCGGGAAGGAACGAATTTGCCGGGTCTTCGGCGCATATACGCAGTTCGATGGCGTGACCCCGTATGTGCAGGTCTTGCTGTGCAAAGGAAAGTCTTTGACCTTCGGCTATCCTGATTTGCTCTTTTACCAAATCCAATCCTGTAATGTATTCGGTCACCGGATGCTCTACCTGTAGCCGGGTATTCATTTCTAAAAAATAAAAATTTCTATCGGAATCGAGGATAAATTCCAGAGTGCCAGCATTGGTGTATTTACAAGCCTTCACCAGTCTGAGCGCCGCCTCACCCAGGCGAACGCGCAAGTCTTCATCTACCACGCAAGCAGGCGCTTCTTCCACCAGTTTCTGGTGCCTGCGCTGTATCGAGCATTCGCGTTCGAACAGATGCACGGCATTGTCATGTTTATCGGCCAATACCTGCACTTCTATATGCCTGGGCCTTTGAATGTATTTTCAATCAACACGCCGCCATCTCCAAAAGCCGCCGTAGCTTCGCTCACTGCCTGCCCGATCTGCTCCATGAGGTCTTTGGCTTCATGTACTACCCGCATGCCCTTACCGCCACCCCCTGCCCGTGCTTTGATCAACACCGGAAAACCGATTGCTTCCGACTGCTTGCGCAAATAGGCTTCGTCTGTCTCCAACAACTCAAAACCAGGAATAACGGGCACGCCACAGGATGTCGCCATCTTTTTGGCTTTCATCTTGTCGCCCATGGTGGCGATGGCCTCGTGATCCGGACCAATGAATTGGAGGCCTGCCGATTGTACCCGCCGGGCAAACAAGGCGTTTTCTGACAAAAAACCATAACCGGGGTGAATGGCATCGGCGCCCGACTTCAAGGCCACATCGATCAACTGGTCGATATCGAGATATGCTTCCGTCTTGTCACTGAATATGGGATAGGCCTCATCGGCTTTGAATACATGCAATGCGAGCCTGTCGTGAGGGGGATAAGCTACCACGCAAACGATACCCATTTCTTTGGCCGCTTTAATAATCCGCACAGCTATCTCTCCTCGGTTGGCTATCAATATTTTCTTGATTCTGATCATTGGCAATAAAATGGCTTGTACGGGCGCGGCGCCCACTGCTCCAATAATATGGACAACATGCAAAATTGCTTTATGGGCATTAGTATAAGACTTATACCTTATATAGTTCTACCGCCCAACTATTTTCGAAGAGAACTTTAGTGTAGTTTAGGACAGAAAGATGCTATCTTCTTTTTCAGATGCATTTACCAGCAATACCAGCACAACGTAGAAAAGTCGATGACTTCTCCAGCCACTTCCAGCATCAGTTCCCTGCAACAGCAATACATTATACTGCCCCTCAGTCCATTGTGGCGACCAAAACGGACTATCCGCAGCCGCACCACAGCGATATGGCCGGCTGTTGCTCATCAGGTGAACATATCCGCATGAATGTGCAATATGACCTTAAAGATTTTTTAGCTCAGTAAAAGGTGCAATCGACAAATCTGCGAGATACACCTACCGCAAAAAGCACCTGCACTGCATGCGTAAATTACCTTAGGCGAGGGGCAAATTAGTCCTTTTTAAGTAGCACCACCCAATCCATGTCCTGCTCTTCTGGTGCCAGGCCTATTGCAACTGCTCCGGTGGCTTTTACATGTTCAATGCTACCTCTTTGTAGCGTTCCGCCATTTCGGGGGTCAAACCAATAGATGCCAAATTCAGCTCCGGAATCACCCATATTGATGGAGGAAGTCTGTTGGCCGGATTTTAGAAAAACGACATAAATCTCATCTTTGGCCGCTAAGCAATAGGATTGATCATCTGTAGTCAGCTCGTCGGCTGGTTCCATTTCCCAAAAGGGAATATATTGTTCAAAAAAATGTCTCGCATATTTGTTCTGATCCCAAAACAAGTCGCGACTTCTGAAGTCTTCACAGGTCAAATCAGAATGGGGACTTTGATACCCAAAATACCACTCGACACCAAAAGCTCCGGCCATCAGTGAGCCCCACAATGCATTTTCCCGGGCCAGGTTGTGCTCCATATCTTCCTCATCCGGCAATAGTGCGACGGATGCTTTCCCCGGCTCATCTACAGCCAGCGCCCATTGCTTGCCTGTCGAATCGGATTTATGCCGCCATTTGAGTACTCTGGGATGCACATCGCTAAAGTCAGCCTCACTCAGTTGCAGCGAAGCTCCTGTCAAAAGTGACTGTTCGCCAATGAAGTCGGCATAGCGATAGTCCTGATCTGGAAAGGTATGGATAACTAAGTGATGGTGGTACGGATCGAGACCATGCACGTAATTGGCCACCTTTTTTACTTCATCCGGAGGTTGGTTGTTTTCTTCCCCCAGATTCCAGTTCATGGCAAGGTGATGACCAAACCGGGCAACAAGTTCGCGATAGTAAAGCTTGCCTTCGGTTCCAAAGACTCCGCCATCCATCAGGTGATCAGTTTCTGTTTCGTGGGTTTTGAAATGCAGGAACATCCCCTGGGTTTCTGCATAGTCAAAAATCCGCTCCCACTGCTCCAGCTTCGACACATCAAATCGGGTCTTGTGGATGTAGTTGTCCCAGGCCTCTTTATTTTTCTTATCGTTCGCATATGCTTCATATTCCTCCACGGGTACCTTGAGCAAATGAGGAATAACATTGCGATCGTCTCCATCGACATTGAAGGTGAGAAAGGAAAACACATTTAGCTCTTCCGAAGCCAAATAATGAATGGCTCCGAGCAGGTTTTTTCCTTTTTCTCCCTGCCACAAAAATGGCCTGGCCTCGTCCTGAAAATCCTTCTCATGAACACTCCAGCTCTTTTTCAGGCCAAATACGTTTGTCGGCACATCAAAATCTTCATATCCCAGCAGGTTTTCCGGTGCATCGACACCCACCTTGATAAAGTATTGCTGATTTTCCTCAAACTGTAGATAAGGCACTCCAATATAGTTCAGCCGGCCTTTGGCCCGGTTATCTATCCCGGTTTTGTCAGACGCTGCAATCATAAAAGTGCCGCTGATCTGATCCATATACCCGGCACTAGCCAAAGTGTCCGGAAGGGCTGAAACTGCCGCCAGCTCACCAGTTTTGAATGATACAGCGTAGCTCCATTCGCCCGTGGTATCAGGCGTAAAGCGCACCTGCCACTTGTTGCCCGATTCGGCGCTGGTTTCGGCAGCATTTCCATCTGCTGCATAAAATCCCGGCACGATATATTTTTTGTCTCCGTTGGTAAAGGTCACATCAAGCCTGTAATGGAGAAATGGATTGTCGTCCGCCATTTCCGCAGTCTCCGGTCCATCCATTTCCAATACGACACGATGCCATTTTTTAAGTTCACCACTGATGGAGGCTTTTGGCTGATTGCATCCGGCAAACACCAGCATTGAAAATAAAAAAATGACTACAGTCAAGGTAAAGCCGGTGAAGTGTGTGTGCATTTTTGATCTCATGTGTTACAATATTATATGGTCCTGAATTTCTAATATAGCTACCGGATGGTCATTTACCATCAATCCTATATGCCGTTTATCAGACAGCGTCCGGTCAAAATAGCTGTTTCCAAATTGACCTGATTTTCTTTCCCGAAAATACACAATATGAAGTTTACCATTGGCGCTTAGCAGAATTATTGCAGGCCCCGATGCCTGGGTATCCAGATGGCGGATGCTACATTCTATATTGATTTAAATAGAAAAAAAACGCTTTATTTTACGACTTGATGTTCTCGTTTTCGTAAGTGTGCTATAAGTGAAAAAAGCTATTTCCATATCTCTTGCGCTGCTTATACTGCTAACGAATGCAGGCCTGGCGATAAACACCCACTTTTGTGGTGGCTTGCCGGTGGAAAGTTCGATTTCGATAGGCATTCATAATTTGGATTGTGGTATGCCCAATATGGATGGACAATGTTCCTCCACTGCCACCGGCGAAGACCAGTTCATCCCCACACCCTGCTGTGATAACCAACACCAGGTCATTCAACTGGATGAAAATGCCCATATTCCCTTGTTCGCCTTCTCGCTTGATGCAGTTTTCATCTTATCTTTTGTGCAGCTATTTATTCACCCTGTACAGCCTAAAGGGCAGGTGGAAATCCTGTTTGCACAATATGCACCGCCCAAACCTGAGCGCGATATCTTTGCCCTTTTTCAGACCTTTTTAATTTAGCCTCTATAATACAATTACTCCCCGGCCAGTTGACCTGGGAACAAAGTGGCATTTTTGCCATAGCACACGGCTATGCTGTTCAATCAAACTACATTGTATTATGCTCAACAAAATCATTAATTATTTCCTGGATAATAAACTGGTGACTGTCCTCATCCTGTTTGGCTTCGTGACCTGGGGCGTGGTTACCGCGCCTTTTGGCTGGCAGCTTGGCTCCCTCCCCTCCGATCCTGTACCTGTAGATGCCATTCCTGATATTGGTGAAAACCAGCAAATCGTTTTTACCCCGTGGCCAGGTCGCTCGCCACAAGACATTGAAGATCAGATATCTTATCCGCTCACCACTTACCTGCTGGGTATCCCGGGGGTCAAGTCTATTCGTAGCTCGTCCATATTTGGGTTCTCTAGCATTTATATCATATTTTCGGAAGAAATAGAATTTTATTGGTCTCGATCCCGCATTTTGGAGAAGCTCAATTCCTTGCCATCCGGATTGCTGCCTCAAGGGGTTCAGCCTGCGCTTGGTCCCGATGCCACCGCCCTGGGGCAGGTGTACTGGTACACGATCGAAGGTCGCGACGAAGCTGGCAAGCCTACCGGTGGTTGGGATCTGCATGAAATCCGTACCGTTCAGGATTTTTATGTTAAATATGGTCTGAATGCGACCGAAGGAGTTTCCGAAGTGGCCTCCATCGGTGGATATGTACAGGAATACCAGATAGACGTAAATCCGGATGCGCTCCAAGCCTATCAGATTCCCCTGCATATGGTAATGCAGGCAGTGCAAAAATCAAACAAAGATGTGGGTGCTAAAACCATAGAGATCAATCAGGCAGAATACCTTGTTCGTGGCTTGGGGTACATCAAAAATGTGGAAGACCTGGAGAAGGCTGTGGTCGCGGTGCAAGACAATGTGCCCGTGAGGATAAAGGATGTGAGTGTGGTTACGCTTGGCCCTGCCACCCGAAGAGGACTATTGGATAAAGACGGCGCAGAGGTAGTTGGCGGAGTGGTGGTAGCGCGATTTGGTGCAAATCCGCTGGAGGTTATTCATAATGTAAAAGAAAAAATAAAAGAAATAGCGCCGGGCTTACCAAAAAAAACACTGGCCGATGGACGCGAGAGCCAATTGACAATTGTACCGTTTTATGATCGCTCGCAACTCATCTACGAAACCCTCGGTACGCTGGAAGAAGCCCTGTCGCTTGAAATACTGATCACCATACTGGTGGTAATGGTCATGGTTTACAACCTTAGGGCATCCCTGCTCATCTCCAGCCTATTGCCCATTTCAGTGCTCATGGTATTTATCGCTATGCGATATTTTGGCGTAGATGCCAATATTGTCGCTTTATCGGGCATAGCCATAGCCATTGGCACTATGGTCGATTTGGGCATTATCCTGTCAGAAAATATCATTAAGAAGCTGGATGAGTTGCAGGTGGCGCAGTATGGCGACGCACCCAACCCGGATACACCCTCCAGATACCTGCAAATAAAAAAGGCGGTCTATGAAGGGGCGGCAGAAGTCAGTTCGGCCATTCTGACGGCGGTGGCCACAACCATCGTCAGCTTTGTGCCGGTTTTTACCATGCAGGCAGCCGAAGGGAAACTGTTTGGACCGCTCGCTTTTACCAAAACATTTGCTCTGACTGCCGCATTGCTGGTATCCTTGCTAATTTTGCCCACCCTGGCACATTGGTTTTTTGGGATCAGGTTCAGCCATAACTACCTGAAAAAATTCGGGCACTATGGTCTCTTGCTGGCAGGGCTCGCGGCGCTCTTCCTGAGCCACACCTGGGCTGGAACCATGCTGATCGCGTTTGGACTGATTGGAGCGGCGAAATTTGTAATTGCAGAAAAACGCTACTCACCGCCTAAAGCTATCGCATTTTGGCTAAAATATGCGGAGCTCGTGGTGGTGCTTATCGGTATCATATGGCTGCTGGCCAAATATTGGCTGCCACTTGGGGCGTCCCAATCTCTGCTGCTCAATTTTGTTTTTGTAGCCCTGCTTGTCGGCTTTATCCTTGGTGCCTTTCGCCTTCTGGAACTTCAGTATAGAAAAATCCTTACCTGGTGTCTGGACAACAAGCTGCTGTTTATGATGGTGCCCATGCTATTTATCCTTATCGGGGTCAATATCTGGCTGGGCTTCAATCGTGTCTTTGCGGTGGTGTCGATAGGTTTTGAAAAATAGGCTGGAACATAGACCAGACCTGGGTATGGTCCGGATTGTCGCAAACATTTCCGGGAATAGGCAAGGAATTTATGCCTTCGCTAAATGAAGGAAGTTTTTTGCTTATGCCCACTTCTATGCCGCACTCAGGCATCGCGTATAACAGGAAAATCGTGGGGCAATTGGACATGCTCCTTACGCAAATTCCCGAGGTGGAATTGACAGTCGGCAAACTGGGCAGGGTAGAATCGGCCCTGGATCCCGCCCCTATCTCGATGTACGAAAACATCATCAATTACAAACCTGAGTATTTGCTGAACAAAAAAGGATACAAGCAGCGCTTCAAAGTGGACAAAGCCGGGAGGTTTTTAACCACATCCGGTGATACCATTACTCAAAAACAGGGCCTCGACCGGGATATAACGGCGGATGATCTGCTTATGGATGAAGATGGAAAATACTATCGCAATTGGCGGGAGCATGTCCGGTCACCTGATGATATATGGAATGAAATCGTAAAAGTGACCAGATTGCCCGGCGTCACCTCTGCGCCAAAACTCCAGCCTATAGAAACCCGCCTGGTAATGCTTCAAACAGGAATGCGCGCTCCTATGGGAATAAAAGTATTTGGCCCCGATTTGCAAACCATTGAAGATTTTGGGCTAGCACTCGAAGACTTGCTCAAGGACGTACCATCAGTAAAAAGGAAGCGGTATTTGCCGACAGGATTGTAGGCAAGCCTTACATTCACCTGAATATAAACCGGGACAAAATATCCAGATTTGGCCTAAATGTGGATGACGTGCAACAAAGCATAGAGACTGCCATTGGCGGCATGAACATAAGCTATACCGTCGAAGGGAGAAAACGCTTTCCGGTGAGGGTGAGGTACCCCAGAGCATTGCGTAACGACCCAGAAGCGCTGGGTAACATATTGGTTCCTTCCCCGACCGGAGCTCAGGTTCCTTTGGGTCAAATCGTAGATATCGAATATGTCAGAGGCCCTCAGGCGATCAAAAGTGAGGAAACTTTCCTGGTTGGCTATGTGCTTTTCGATAAACGTGACGGATATGCAGAGGTAAGCGTAGTCAATGATGCCCGGCAAGCCATTCTCGATGCCATCGCCACCGGAAAGCTGAAGGTGCCGGCGGGGGTCAGTTACAAGTTTTCCGGAAGTTATGAGAACCAGGTAAGGGCCGAAAAACGGCTCTCCGTTATCGTACCTGTGGTGCTGGGCATTGTCTTTCTTATCTTGTATTTCCAGTTCCGATCAGTCACCACTTCACTTATGGTATTTATCGGCATTGCCATGGCATTTAGCGGGGGCTTTGTGATGCTGTGGTTCTATGGCCAGGAGTGGTTTGCGGATTTCACCCTGTGGGGCACCAATTTCCGCGAGCTTTTTCAAATACACCCGGTTAATTTGAGTGTGGCCGTTTGGGTAGGATTTATTGCCCTTTTTGGCATTGCCACAGATGACGGTGTGCTGATGGCCACCTACCTGGATCAAAGTTTTGAACGAAACAAAACCGACCACACTAAGGGCATAAGAGGTGCTGTAGTAGAGGCAGGACTCCGCCGCATAAAACCAGCCATCATGACTTCGGCGACTACCATCATTGCCTTACTGCCCATCCTTACCTCCCAGGGTCGTGGTTCCGACATCATGATCCCTATGGCCATCCCGGCTTTCGGGGGCATGCTGCTGGCATCTGTTACCTATTTTATTGTACCGGTGCTCTACAGCTTTCGCGAAGAGTGGAAGATAAGAAAACCCATAAACGAATAGTGGAGAAAACTCCATCGAAACTATAACAGCTATGAAAAGAAAACCAGATATAAAACAAAAGGAAAATTTGGATGAAAGGGAGATGCAGACCTATCGTGTCCCGGCTTACCCTGTATTTTATGGCGGCTTGCTACTTATGCTCGCATGTTGCCTACAGCTCGTGAGCTACCAGGCAAAAGCTCAGGAACTGCTGCCAGGTCATCAACAAAACGCGGCCTCGAACAATCCTGGTCTCATGGCCAAATACCGCAATTTTGAAGCAGCCATGCAAAAGGTGGCTCAGGTCAATAGCCTTCCTGATCCATCCCTTTCCGTTGGGTACTTTATTTCGCCGGTCGAAACACGTGTGGGGCCCCAGCAGGCCAAAATATCGCTTAGCCAGATGTTTCCCTGGTTCGGAACTTTGAAAACCCATGAAGAAGCCACCACCCTGGCAGCAGAGGCCCGGTATCAGGAGTATCTCGATGCACGAAATATGCTGTTTTACCAGGTGGCCGAAGTCTATTACCTTTTGTATGAGCTCAACCGGCTGGTCGCTCTGGAAAAAGAGAACATTCAAATCTTAACCTCATACAAAGACATCGCCAAGGTCAAATTTGAACACGGCCAAAGCGCTATGGTAGATGTGTTGCGTGTGGATATCATGCTGCAAGATGCTGTCACAAACCTGTCAATTCTCAAAGAAAAGAAAAAGGCGCTGGAGTCACGTTTCAACAGCCTGCTCAGCCGGTCGGCTGATTTGACTGTGGAAGTACAGGACACCATTCAGGTAGAAAAGGTGCCCACCAACTACCGGCGCGATTCGCTATGGACAAGCAACCCCAAGCTCGATGAACTGAGCCTGAAAATAAAGGCAAATGAAGCCGGCGAACGGGCGGCCATCAAACAAGGATTGCCCAAAATTGGCCTTGGACTGGACTATGTCTTTGTGGGCAAGCGGAAGGACATGATGGTAGAAGAAAGTGGAAAAAACGCCCTTATGCCCATGCTTACCATCAGTTTGCCGATATTCAGAGCTAAATATAATGCCGCACAAAATGAAGCACGGCTTATGCAGGAGTCCTATACGTTGCAAAAAACGGAAATGGCCAATACACTCGGCAGCCAATACGATATGGCCTGGTTCGAACTCCAAAACCAGGCAGCGCTTTTAGCACTTTACGAACAGCAAACCCAAACCTCCAAACAATCGCTGCACCTGCTCTTTTCGGCATATAGCAATTCGGGAAAAGATTTTGAAGAGGTACTGAGGATGCAGCAACAATTAATAAAATACCGGAAAATGAAAGCCTCGGCAACGAGCGCATTCAAAATCGCGCTTGCCGAACTCGATTATATCACCGCCAAATCAAAATAATCATGCAATATCAACATCAGGGTCTTGCCGCAGCCATTCAAATGCTGCACACACCAGGGCGATTAAGTCAGTCAGCATCGCATTTTACATATAAAATATACCCAAAACGAATCAGGTCATGAAAAACATAATCAGCAATAAATATGTATTGATGGCGATCGCCTTGTTCATCGGCGCTCGCTCGGATACTTACTTAGTAATCACAACAAAGCAGACATCGATACCTCGGTGCATCAGCATACCGACACCTCAGATCGAGATCAAATCTATACTTGTTCCATGCACCCGCAGATCAGGAGCACCACCCCCGGCAATTGCCCTATTTGCGGAATGGAACTGATCCCCCTTGAAGGCGAAACTGGCGATCTGGATCCATTGGCTGTAGAAATGTCGCCAACGGCCATGCAACTGGCGCGGGTGCAAACCATGACCGTTGGCCATGGCAATGCTAAAAAAGAAATCAGGCTCAGTGGCAAGGTGCAAGCCGACGAACGCTTGCGATTCACTCAGTCATCGCATATTCCCGGCAGAATAGAAAAGCTTGAGGTCAATTTTACGGGGGAGTATGTACATGGTGGACAGGTGCTCGCTTACCTGTATTCGCCCGAACTGGTGACTGCGCAGGAAGAGTTGATTGAAGCGCAAAAGCTCAGCGATACCCAACCGGCACTTTTTAATGCTGCAAAGAATAAATTGAAAAACTGGAAGCTGACCGAAAATCAGATCAATCAGATCATTACTTCCGGCGAAGCAATGGAGCATTTTCCCATCCTGGCCAATGTTTCGGGCTATGTGACAGAAAAAATGGTTAACCTGGGCGACTATGTGAAGCAAGGAGCACCCATCTACGAAATAGCCGATCTCACCAGGGTGTGGGTGCTGTTTGATGTGTACGAGTCGGACCTGGCATGGATCAGAAAAGGTGCGGCGATTTCCTACACCGTCCAATCACTGCCAGGACAAAAATTTAGCGGGAACATCAGTTATATAGATCCGGTCATCGATCCGAATACCCGTGTAGCCAAAGCAAGAGTGGTAGAAAACAACAATGATTTGGAACTCAAACCCGAAATGTTTGCCACCGGCACGGTAGCAGGCGGCATGGATATGGCCGAGCAAAGCATTACCATACCCAAAACGGCAGTGATGTGGACGGGCATACAGTCGGTGGTGTATGTGATGCAAACTTCTTCGGAAGGTGTTGGGTTTATGATGCGGGAAGTGACCCTGGGGCCGGAGTTGGGCGAGACATATGTTATCGAATCTGGATTGGTGCCCGGAGAAGAAATAGCAGTGAATGGCACATTCAGCATAGATGCCGCCGCACAGTTGGCTGGCAAACCCAGCATGATGAATAGAAACCCGGAGGTGAGTGCCTCCGAGCAAGTGGAAGCCATCGATAGCGCTTCTTTGCAGTTGTTGGTTCCACTGTTTCAGGAATACTTCGATGCCAAAAATGCACTTGTCGATGATGATTTTGATGCAGCCTTAGCCAATTTTATACAAATGAAAGCAGCATTTGCCACTGCCTGGTCGGTGGCAGAGGAAACCATGCCAACATCAGCACATCAGCTATGGAAGCAACCATCATCGGCATTGAAAACAAGCATGGAGCATATCGCACATGCAGGTGACATCGAAATACTTCGTTCCAAATTCATCGATATTTCAAATGCGATGATCGCCATAGCCAACGCGTTCGATCCCCTCCCTCAAGAGGTATATGTGCAACACTGTCCGATGGCAAATTCGGACAAAGGGGCGGATTGGCTGAGCACGAAGAAAGAAATACTCAATCCCTACTTCGGTAAGTCGATGCTTTCGTGTGGAGAAACAACCAGGACAATTAAATAATGCAACATTTCCAACCAGGAATTCACGGTGGGGCACATCCTGAAAATATGAGTTACGCCGTCTTCCCAAGTCCAATGTCTGGCAGCTTTCGCCCGGGCATTGGTGCTGATTTTGTGGATGAAAAAGACGCTATCGGCGGGTTTGACTGCTGTTTTGTCATGCCGGTGCCCATTGAGTTAGGCGCCAGAAATGGGACAAGGGTGATTCAGCAATTTTATGCTTTTAAGCTGACCCGGTTTAGATTTGGTAAAAAAACAATTGCTAAAAAATAAAGCAGCTTAGTAATCCATTGCGATATTTGCCGGACATTAGCGTAACGAAACCGAACAATTTTTTTTAACATGTCTGACCATCACCATCCACAGGGCGAGGGCAACCTGAAAGTGGCCTTCTTTCTTAATTTAATTTTTACGATTATCGAAATAGCCGGAGGGCTATACACCAACAGCCTGGCTATTTTATCGGATGCGCTGCACGACCTGGGCGATAGCCTAAGTCTGGGGCTTGCCTGGTATTTTCAGAAGCTTTCCAAGCGCGGCCGATCCGGTAAGTTTACCTATGGATACAAAAGGTTTTCCCTTCTGGGAGCCATTATCAACTCTATCGTTCTTGTTGTCGGCTCAGTATTCATTCTTTCAAAAGCGATTCCGGGGCTTTTTTCTCCCGAAGAAACCAACGTGCAAGGCATGTTATTTTTGGCGATACTTGGCATTATCGTCAATGGTGCCGCCGTGATGAAACTGCGCAATGGGCACTCGCTCAACGAAAAAGTGGTGTCATTGCATTTGTGGGAAGATGTGCTCGGCTGGGTTGCGGTACTCATTGGCAGCATTGTGATGATGTTTTTCGATGCCCCGTTTATCGATCCCCTGCTATCGGTACTTATTTCGGTCTATGTGCTGTACAATGTGTATAAAAACATTCGCAAGAGCATGCTCATTATCCTGCAAGGCATTCCTGAAGAAGTGGATATGGAACAGATTAAATTAAAATTATCACGGTTAAATTTTGTTACCGATATTCACGATTGCCATATCTGGTCTATGGATGGCGAATACAATATCCTCACCATCCACCTCAAACTGGACAAAGACTATTTGCTTTCGGAATTGGTAGCAATCAAAACCAGTGTCCATCATCAGCTACGGGATGAAGCAATCAACCACATTACCGTCGAACTTGAAGGCCGGGACGAAAAATGCTCCATGCAAAATTGCTGATCGGCACCGTATGCCCACCCCCGGTTTCGACGGGTTTTCAGGGAGTTTATGTCCCATGAATATCATTATTGGAGCTTTTGCGTAAAATAGGGCAGGCACTTAGCTGCACGGCGTTTTTTTGAGCGTGCTGCTTTGGCTCTTGACCTCTTCTGTGTAATTTTAGTTATTAAGCATTTTATAGAATGGATGAATCTCCCGACAAATTGCCCTTGGAATTTCAAAACGAACTGACCAAGCTCAAACTAAGTGCTGAGCGCGGTGCAGTTTTTTCCGATATGGCCAACCTCTCCCCGGAAGAGGAGGCAAAATGGCTGGAAAATCTGCAATTGTTCGAAGAATCCATTGACAAAGGGATCGTGAAAAAAGTAAAGGACATATTGGGTAATCCTCAACTCCCAAAAGCTGAAGACCTTACCGATGCCGATCTGGCCGATGAATTACAAAAAATCATTGACCTGATGCATGCCCATTTCATTTCGCTGGACGTGCTATATGATGTTCCCGAAAGGGTGGTCTATACCTTTATCACTGACGAACTGATGGAACAGGAAATGGAAGTGGTCAAAATGCCCGACATGTTCACCTGTTTTATTTATGAGGATTTTCATCCCAATGATATGGAAGATCTGAAACAATACACTGAAGAATTTATCGACTCTCTGGTCAGAAAAGAATTCGATTTTTTATCGGGTATGGTTTCCAAAGAAGTGCGCTACCACGAACAATGGGTGCCATCGCAGCAGTATATCGATGTCATCACTGTGGTGCTGGAGGAACTTGAGCTCACCATAGAAGCATTGGAGATACATGAAATAATAATAACGGATCTGAAGGCCGAAGTGGTTTTTTGGCTCTCTTACGAAGTGGATAGTGGCATCACCTTATATCAGGAACAAATGGCGAAACTCGCCTTTGAACACGACCTGGGCTATTGGTATATCTGTGAAGTTACCATTCCAGGGTTAGACATTTAAATCAGACTTTTCATTTCTCGCCCTGATAGTTTGTCTTTGCTTCCTGCCTGAAATAGTTTTAAAAAAAAAAAGCTATTCGAATGGTACAGAAAAGCACTAAAAAACATGATACACTCATCGAAACACAATAAACAAATGCATAAAAGTACCGGCGATTTTTTTACTTTCCCATTCGGGAATACATTCCCTGTTGTTGGCCCGAGCGATGGGAGCTTTGCCTTATTGCAAGAGCCCGGCGGAGAGGTTTGAAATCAGCGATTTTTACACGTTCAGTGATATTATCCTTTCATTAAAATCATTGTAGGTTTTAATCCTTTACTTAATTTAGCATGTACCGTCAAAACGTATTTTTCAATGAAAAAAATTATCCTTTCCATTACATTTTTTTTGTCTTTCGCCGGGGCATACGGACATCATCTGATACAAGGTATGGTGATAGATGCCGAAAAGAACACCCCCCTTCCAGGGGCTAACATTTGGTTTGCCCAAGAAGGCAAAGGTACCATAGCGATGAGTTTGGCAGGTTTCAACTGGAGATAGAAAC